>CAZPGS010000113.1:0-1591 GCA_964586135.1 uncultured Nitrososphaerota archaeon | reverse complement strand
TCCGGCGACCACTTTAGAGGAATACCTTCGGCTAGAGTTCCGAGGCTGACGCGTTGGCGGTAATGGTCGTCTGAGTTCAAGGATCCTCGCCTAGCTTGATCAGGAGCCCCTATCTCACTACCAGTATTGACAATTCGCTAAACGCCGTAGTACTCTCCCCCCGACGGATTCGACGAACAGCCTCAGGTAATCGGGTGACGTCCTTGTCAAGCGCGAGACGGTGTGGTACGCTATTACTTCAACCTCCAACCTCTTGTACTCCTCGGCAAGGGCTAAGACCTCTCTTCTAGGGCTCCCGGTCAAGAAGACGTTCGCAGCTCCGTCGGATATTATGTGGAGGGACAGCTTCGAGTTCCTGAGCACCCCTCCTAAACGTCTTGAAGTGGTTGAGGGCCGTCAACAGCGCTGGCGTGAGGGGCGTCGAGCCCCCGATTGGCACCCTCTCCAAGCCCTCGTACACGAAGTCCAAATTTCTCACAGGCCCTGCCACGGCGATCGCCTCCGCCCCCTGAACACTATGAGTGAGGCGTAAGTCCTCTTGGTGTAGGCATCCTCCACTAGTGACTTGAGTATGCGCTTCGCAATGGAGACCTTCTTCTGGGCGAGCGTGCTTTCGCTGGCGTCCAAGAGTATCGCGTGGAGCGCCGGTATCCTCTCCTTCCTGACCCTCACCTTGATGCACGAGGGGCTAATGACCATGGGCACCACGGGGCTGGACGCCGCCGACGCCCTAAGGCTCGCCGGCAAGTCCACGAGCTTTTGCTTGAGGGGCGATATGGCGTCTATTGGGACCCCCTCGAGAGACGCCATCGCCGTTGTTTTGAAGTCCCTCGAGCCCCTACCAAAGGCGTTGTTCCACGCTCTAAAGCCCTCGTGGGGCTCCCTGTCGAGGTTTATCGAGGCCTCGCCTACGGGGACTAGCAAGCCGGGCCTCGTTACGATGCCAGCCCCTCCCGCCCTTTATGATGACCCCCTGAGCCCTCGAATAATCTAACGATAGCACAGATCTTTATGCCGTCCCTAACGTCCATGAAGTCGTCACCGGTGTCTTTGACGACGCAAGCCATGGCCCTCTCGGCATCTATCTTTTTGCACTCCTTGACCGGCACTTCCAGTCGCAGGCCTATGGGCGTTGGAATCTCAACGTACTTCACGGAGGTAGACCTCGTGAATGCTTGGTCCCTTGCCCAAGACCTCTTGGCCTTCGCGGTCGCGACCTTTTTGGACGTCTTAGCAGCAGACGTCCTCACGTCCATCAAGTACTCGGGAGAGCCGCCTTTCTATTGGTTCCGCTGATGAGGGTTGTTGGGTTGCCGCGGAGTCTATTCCTACCGGCCCTAATATCCATGGTCAACAGCAGGGACGAGCACTCCATGGTGTCCTCGCGCTTGAAGAGGGGAAGCGGAGGAGAGGGAGGTGCTAGTATTGTGTACAACTTAGTCACGTCGCCTCTCTTCGTAATTCCGTTTGTTTAAGTACTACCTCCCAATAGTCATGGTCTCGCTAGGCCTCTACCTCGAAGGGATGTACACTTTACTCTCGCTTCTCTCGTCGCTTATCGGCCTAGTGATGGGCGTTGCATACGGCAGGC
>CAZPGS010000112.1:0-1593 GCA_964586135.1 uncultured Nitrososphaerota archaeon | reverse complement strand
TGCGACGTCGCAAGCGGCGTAATAGGCCGCCTTCTCCTCGTCGCTTAAGAACCTATCGATGAGGCTCACGCGATCCGCCACGTTGATCTTGTCAGCCAATCGCAATAAGTGATCGCGGAGATCCCCTTTGCCGATGACCAAGAGCCTAGCGCTCGGGAAATCTCTTATTACATAGGGCATGGCCTCTACCAGCTTATCCACCCCCTTCACCCTGACGAGCCTGCCGACGAAGAGTATGAGAGGCCCCTCGGGCTTGGCGTACTTGCTCCTTATTTCTCTCACGAGCGCCTTCGAAGCCTTAGTGAGCGAGAACTTATCCGCATCGACCCCGTTCCACACCACGTGGACCTTCTGCATGGGGAAGCCCTGAGGCGCTAGGTCCTCATCCCTCATGGCGTACGAGACCGTGATTATGGAGTCGGCCTTCTCAGCACACTCCTTCTCCAGGGCTGAGACTGTGGGGGAACCGCCGCCGAAATTCCTCCCCTTCTCCGTGGAGTGAATGTGGAAGACCAAGGGCACGTCGCTTACCTCGTCCTTTACCATCAAACCCGCTACGGCTGAGAGCCAGTCGTGAGGGGATATGACGTCGAATTTCGTTCCGCTGCGCTCCATCTCTTCAATGATGCTGAAGGCCGACGCAATGTTATACATTAGGACGTCGTTTAGGTACCTGAAGCCGGGGCCCCAAGACCTTAGCTCGTTGTTCACTAATATTTTGAGGGCAGAGGTGGCGTTGACGAACTTCAATCTATGCACGTGAACTCCATAGTCGATGGAATAGCTCGGGAGGTTGCCAGGATTCATGGAGAAGACGTGGACCTCGTGGCCGAGTTTGACGAAGCGCCTCGCCAACTCGCTGGAGTAGACCCCCAGGCCGCCGTACACATTAGGTGGGTACTCCAAGGTCATGAGTGCTATCTTCAACCGCTCCACCGCTCCTTACGAGATAACAATAGATTATTTTGCTTTATGCCAACAGCGTCATCTTTGGCAAAGACTTTATGAGGACTTGACTCATAGCTCTTCTGTCAAATGTTATGAGGGCGGTAAGAGTTATAACTAGTAGACGGCCTCAGGGGGT
The DNA here is from genome assembly GCA_964586135.1 of uncultured Nitrososphaerota archaeon. GTDB lineage: Archaea > Thermoproteota > Methanomethylicia > Nezhaarchaeales > WYZ-LMO8 > WYZ-LMO8. Next base: position 509 of record CAZPGS010000112.1, on the reverse strand, counting down.
AACAGGCAAGCTTTTTAGAACAAGGCCTAGGCCGTAGTGATAGCTCATGGGACTTGACGTGATAATATTAGCGGGGGGCTTCGCCAAGAGGTTGAGGCCCATATCGGACGTGATGCCCAAGCCCCTCTTACACATAGACGGCGTGCCCCTCTTAAACCACATACTAGAGAAGGTGTTAGAGCTTGACTACAACAAGATAATCGTCTCGACGAACAAGAAGTTCGAGAACTCCTTCAGGTACTGGATGAGGACTCTAAAGACCACTTGCGAGGACAACGTGAGGATATTCTTGTCCGTGGAGCCGACTGAGTCGGAGGAGCAGAAGCTGGGGGCGATAGGGGGCCTCCTCTACACTATAAGGCTCTTCAACATGGACATGTCGGGTAATGACCTCTTAGTGATCTTGGGGGACAACCTCTTCGACTTCGACCTAAAGGGGTTCGTGAGCCACGGGGCGAGGCTGAACCGCGTGGTGATAGGGGCGTATGACGTGGGTAACGTTGAGCTGG
>CAZPGS010000111.1:0-1601 GCA_964586135.1 uncultured Nitrososphaerota archaeon | reverse complement strand
ACAGCTCCTCGAAGCCCCTCTTGCTCATGTTCCACATGGGCATGGTCTTGGCCCATAGATGCCTCCCTATCTCCCTCCTCGAAGCGCCCTCACTAGTGGTGGCAATCGCTACTATGTTCTCGTATCTCCCAGGCGGGTGCTCAATGACCTCTAGTAGCCCCTTGACGAAGAGGGCCGCCTCCCTGTCCCCGACGTACTGGAAAGCGTCATCGACCATTATCGCGAGCTTTCTCCTCCCCAGCTTTATCGCCTCTTTAGCGAAGTCTACGACGTACCCTAAGAACCCAGCCAATGCGTGTGCTGAGTCTGCCCGACTTAACAACTCTATGACCCTCTCCTCAATGCTCTTAATCTCCACCTCTGCTAGGAACTCTCTCCTCATCGGGTTGAAGTATATGACGTTGAAGTTCAAGTCCTTGAGGACCTCGACCGCTTGCTTGAGCCAAGCCGTTTTACCGCACCCCTCAGGCCCGAAGACGACTATCGGGAACCTAGTGCCTCTCTTCGCAAGCTCTTCCACTTGTTGGAGGCCCCTCTCTCTGTCGCAGAACTCGACCTCGACGCCCTTGGCGAACGGCAGCTTTATCCTCTTCTTCACCCTCACTAAGCCCCTCTCCGACTTTTGGCCCTTTGAGAGGTCGCAAACCCTAAATTATCGAGCCCTCTAAGAATTTAAACCTAATACTTGCGGCACATTAAGAAGGCTCTCCTACGCATTAACTTCGAGGTGCGCGCATCACGCCCGAGTCATAGTCCTCAGTGCCCTGCCTTAGCGCTCAACGGCATAACAGCTGGTGTCCTTACCGAAGTTCCTCGAGCCCCCTATTACGTCTACGTCCACGGCTACTTCATCTGGCCTATTTATCACGTCTTCTTAGCCGAGATCGCGCTCTAGTCCTTCAAGACCGAGAAGGAGAGCGTCAGAGAAGTCGTGGGGCCTGTGGTGGACAGGTCGTGGCTCACGGCCATCCTTGCGACCTCGCTATTCGGCTTCTCCCTCGCACTCTTCCAAGTCGTCCAGCCCTTAGTGACGGAACTGGTCTACGATCCTGAGGCGTGGAAGCAAGAGCTGAGCGGGTTCGAAGGGCTCCTGCAGTCCGTGGCCATCTAAGCTTTATCGCCTGCCGGTCACCGCGAGAGTTTGCAGGTAAACAATCTAGAGGGCCACTTGTTGACGAGGTTCGAGCGCCTGCTTCGCAGGACTTGGGCAGCCGTATTGTCGCAGGCAGTGCTCTTTGGCCTCTGGCATGGCGTATCGCTGTTCACATCCCTCTCCGTGCTCATGGGCCTAGTGGCCAGATCCGCTTATGCCGAGACGAGGAGGCTCATGCCGATCATGGCGAGCCATTGGCTCGTGGGCCTCGCGACACTTCGCTTAGCATGTGGTCGCAGGCCTGTGGACTTAGCACACGACCAACCATTAACTCAATGTTAGCCGGCGATGGACGTTTGAAGGGGCATCGACCTCGCTTGAGACCCTCTTGGGATATCTGACCTCGACCCAGCCGAAGCCCGCCGTCCTATTGCCCCCGACCCCACTGAGCTCAGCGAGCTTGAGGAGCTGAGACGTTATCCTGGCCATGCGCTCGTCGTACGTGTCC
>CAZPGS010000110.1:0-1678 GCA_964586135.1 uncultured Nitrososphaerota archaeon | reverse complement strand
CCAAGACCCTCCTCGCCTGTCTCGGCCTCCTGCTCACCAAGACCTTCGACAGCAGGTAGAACATCGACGGCGGGCTCAGCCTCGCCCCGGCGGCGCCGTAGGACCTCGCTATGGCTTCAGCCGTCGCCGGATAGATGTAGTTCTCGACGAGGTTTTGCACGAAGGGCTTATTGGTTGCCTTTAGTCCTATCAAGCGCTCATACTGCGTGAAGTGGGAGAGCACCTTGCCCAGCACAGCCACAAAGAGGTTCACCCCCTCTAGCCCGGCCTTGCGGTATTCTTGGGCGTCCTTCGAGCACGCCTCAACGGCCTTGGCGTAGACCTCGTCCACGAGGGCCTCGCCCTCCACGCCCTTCCTCCAGACGGCCACTATCGACATGTCGAGCCTCACCTTGCCCCTAGCGACGACGCTCTCGGCGGACTCCGTGGCCATTGCGTGAGCGGCCGCGACCCTCATCTTGCCGCTGAGCCAGCCAGCCTCTAGGAGGGCCTCCCAAGCCTCTGGGCTCGTGTGGGCGTAGTACGTGACTAGCGAGCCATCGTCCTCGAGCTTAGAGGCCATGGCCTTGAATGACTCAGAGAGGAGGGACTTGAAGTGATTAAACGCGTTCCCTTCCACGTCGAAGTGCCGGATCCTCCTCTCGCTCTCGCTTACCTCTCTTAGGGCGAAGGCCTTCCACTGCGCCTCGATCTCGTTGCCCAAGTCGTCGAAGAAGGCCTCTTTGTGAAACCTAGGAGCGAGCCTCATCATGCCGAAGGACTCCTCGACGTCGCTCAGAGCCCTCTTGAGCCAGACGTAGTAGAAGTCGCTGAGCTCTGCGTAGGGTACGTCGTCCCTGTAGGGGGGGTCGGTCACTACGAGGTCGAATCTCTCGCCTTCCAACTTACTAAGGCTGGTAGCGTCGTCAAGCAGAACCCTAACCCTACTAGGGCTTCCAGAAATAGCAGAAACAAGATAAGACAAACCACGAACTATGTATCCTTTTATCATGTCAGGATATGAAATGGACGGACATGTTATTGGATTTACATCGCTCCAGTTCCACGTCATAGCTATGCCTCTGAAAGTTATGGTATGAACTACTTTCATTAATCCCCAGAATCCGGGATGCCATGCTGTAACAATCGAGTTATAGTCAGCAAAATGTACTAGTGCCATTGCTAGGTATGTTGTTACTGCTCCAGCGTATCTGTGTGCGTCTTCCCTGATCCATCCTTCTTTGAGCTTCTCTTCCTCAATCTTCTTACCGACCTCCCTGACCAGCTTGACGAGCTTGACTAGGATTATGAGCTGGCGTGGATTGAAGAGTTTGAAGAATTTATCGAAATTGTATAGAAGCACCCATATTGCCCTGTTCTCATATTCTGCAAGAGGTTCCGTCGGTATATCTGGGTCCCCCCACATTCCCCTCAGCTTCTCTAACGCTTTCCACAGCTTTTCGCCATCCTCGCTCGTCGCTGGCTCGAACTCGAGCTCCTTGTCAACTATCTTCACCTTTACCAGAATCCTCGGCCTGGCCCTGCTCTTCAGGAGGTCCTCCCTCGTCATCTCCCCCCTCAAGTACCTCTCGAGGTCCTCGTTGTACTCCTTCAAGGCCTCCTTGACGTACCACCCCCTGCCAGCGCCTCTAATTGCGTTGTTGCACAGTAGGCAAGTCGCCGTCTCCCTCCTAGCGTC
>CAZPGS010000109.1:0-1829 GCA_964586135.1 uncultured Nitrososphaerota archaeon | reverse complement strand
GCACGTGGAACCTAGCCTTTCCTCGGACGAGCTTCACCCTGAAGTCGACTATGTCTTGTATGGACGCCCTCAGCCAGAGCTCGGGGGTGTCGAGGATGCTCGTGTCCCCCGTGAATGGCGGCACGAGGGGGCCAGCGTAGACGTAGGGATACCCGTAACGCCCGACGAACACCGCAGGGGGCGAGGATCCGACAAGGTCTTGAGAGGTCAACATAGAGCTGACCTTGGCTATGCTGTACGCCTTGACCAGTATGGGGCACTGGGCCTTGCCGCACAGCATCTTGGAGCCCTTGCAGTGGACGCATATGCTGCCCGAGGGGGCTCTGACGACTAGGTCTACTTGGTTTAAGTCGCAGGCGTCCTCGAAGCTATCGATCACATGCTCTAGCCAAGGGGCCTTCGCCTTGACGACCTTGACGAACTTCTTGAACTTCTTAACCATTCTTCTACTAGAGGACTCGACAAGGGGCCTATTAAGGCTTAGGAGGTTATGGGGCTAGCAGAGCTTCCAGTGCCCGTCGACGTCGAGGTACACCAACCCGTTCTCCCTCATGAACTTCAACAGCCTCTCCTCGCTCTCGCTCAGCCCTCTCGGCTCTCTCGGCAGTCCCTTGAGCTTCTCGACGAAGCTCTTGTAAAACTCTTCGTCGACTAGGGCCGCATCCTTAAACCCCTCCAGGACCCTGAGGCCGCTTGCCCTAGCCATCCTAATCAGCGCTTTGGGGTACTTGGGCCTAAGCTCGCTCATCAACGAGACCTTAGAGCTCTTGACCATCTCGACTAGTCTGGCCATGGCCTCCACGTCCCTCTCCTCGAACTTGCTCCACAACTTGTAAGACCAAGCGTAGACGTCTCCGCTGTCAAAGCCCTTCTCCACGGCTTGCCTCACGAACTCTTCGAAGGGGACTTCGTCTCTCGCTCTCCACCACCTCCTGAACGCTTGGTAAAACTCGTCTGGGATGCCGCTCTTCAGGGCCCTCCTAGCGACCCTCTTCTCGACGGCCCCTTTGCTGGTCACCTCCTCAACTATTGAGGCTATGTAATTATCTACGGTCAGGCCCTTGGAGAGGGCCTCGTCTTTAAGCCTCCTATAGGCTTCCTCCGATATCTCTATCGTAACCCTGGGCATGCGCTTCAACTCTAATAGTCCGCGCAAGCTACCTAAACTTTATCTCCTCGAGCTGGAGATCGCGAGGACACAGGTTTAAGCAGGTCGCTTAATTAATAGCGAGAGGGAGGTCGTCCATGGCCCTCCTCGAGAAGATCAAGCCCATGAGCGCGGGGCAAGAGGAGTTACTTCAAGCCCTCAAGAGCGAGTCCTACGAGGTGGTGGGGGTCTTCGGCCCTACCGGCACTGGCAAGAGCCTCCTCAGCGTCGCCTACGGCATCGACAACGTGGTCGAGGGAAAGTACAAGAGGTTCATAATAGCGAGGCCGGTCGTCGACGTCGTCACCGGCAAGGAGGTCACGTCGGCCGAAGCAGGGGAGCTTTACTACGACCTGGCCTCGGCCTACCTCAAGGACATCCTAACGGGCCTTGTGGAGTGGCAGGAGGTGGAGAAGCTGGTCAGGGAGGGCAAGATACTCTTCGCCGACGCCCACTACCTGAGGGGAAGGACCTTCGACGAGACGGTGATATTCGTTGACGACGCGCAAGCGGTAATGCCTGAGAGCGCCATAGAGGCCTTCATGAGGATAGGCCGCTCCAGCAAGTTCATTATCGCCGGGGACCCGATATTGCAGAGCGTGCTGAGCGCCGACTCCAGCGGGGTCATCATGCTCAGGGAGGTGCTCCTCGGCGAGGAGAAGGCGAAGGTAGTGGACCTGGG
>CAZPGS010000108.1:0-1858 GCA_964586135.1 uncultured Nitrososphaerota archaeon | reverse complement strand
CCACGAGCTCCGCCTCCGGGGCGTAGTGCTTGTACTTCATGCCCGGCGAGAGGGCAACCTCAGCCTCGCCGTGCCCTCTGGCGTAGTGCGGTATCTCGACCCTCGTTCCCAGAGCCCTCTCGACCTCCTCGACCGGTAGCGCCCCTGGCCTCAAGAGCCTCGGCGGGCTCGTGGTGAGGTCAACTATCGTGGACTCTAGGCCGTGTATCGTCTCGCCGGCGTCGATTACGACCTCTATCAGGCCGTAGAGGTCGCTCACCACGTGCTCAGCCATCGTGGGCGACGGCTTGCCGGACCTGTTGGCGCTGGGAGCGGCTATGGCCTCTCCACTGAGCTCTATCAGCTTCAGGGCAACCGGGTGAGCCGGGGACCTGACGGCAACCTTCGATAGCCCTGCGGTCACTTCGTCTGGCACCAAGGGCCTCTTCCACCAGACCACCGTCAAGGGGCCCGGCCAGAACCTCCGGGCAAGCTCCACGACCTCCTCCGGCGGGTCCTCCACGAGCTCCAAGAACATCTGCACGCCGCTCACGTGGACTATCAACGGGTTGTCGAGGGGCCTCCCCTTCACTTCAAATATCCTCTTGACCGCCTCCCTCTCGGAGATCAGGGCCCCCAAGCCGTAGACGGTCTCGGTGGGAAAGGCCACTAGCCCGCCCCTTCGCAGGACTTCGGCTGCGTACTTCAGGCTACTCTCGTCGGGCTTCTCGATGTCGACCCTCAGTATCACGGTCTCCACGACAGGAGCCCTCCGCTCGGGCCCTCGTCGTCGCGGCCGCGCCTCAAATGCACGTGCGAGGGCCTACAGTTTAACTCTCCTCCTCAGCGATAGTGGAGCGTGAACCCCATCCTCCGAGGACGAAGAGGCTAGGGCATTGAGGGCTTGAGTCAGCTCCGCGGGATCGGTTGCCGAGGTCTTTCAGGAGAGGGCGGACTTCAGCTTGACGAGCTCTGGGAACTCGTACACGCCCGCCCCGGGCTCGACGACTATCGGCTTGAAGGAGTCCACGTCCATCGACTCCTTCAATATTGGGGATAGGAGGAGGCTTTGAGGGCACTCGTTCACGGTCGAGCCGCTGGCCAGGGGCGAGAGGGCCGGCAGTACTACGACCATGAGGTCTTTCCAATAGCCCTTTAAGAAGCACTTGAACTTCCTCTTGACCCCGAGGCTGTCCCTGACAGCTATAGCCGGGTGCTCGTGTCCCATGAGCAGCACCTCGGCGCCCTTGGGCACCTCCTCCAGCAGCTCGTGCCCGTGGACCATAGCGTAGGGGGCCTCTACCATGATCGGGTGGTGGAGCTCGGCCCCGAACTTCTTCAGTATGGCTATTATGTAGTTGTCGTGGTTGCCCCTGACCACGTGAACCTTGAGGCCCATGTCCAGGAGCCACTTCAGCAGGTCCTTGACCTCGACCCACTCTTGGCTCGAGGGCACCCCGAACTCGTGCTTCACGTCGCCGAGTATCACTATCCTCTCCGGCCTCTCCCTGTCTATCATCTCGCTTATCGCCTGCTTCGTCTTGACGTAGGTCGATCGAGGTATGTAGATGCCTTGCTTCTGCAGGGCCTGCTCGTACCCTATGTGGAGGTCGGCGACTACGAGGATGCCCCTGTCCTTCAACACGAGCCCCAGCGCGTCGCCCGCTACCTCGACGTCCTTCGAGATTCTGAAGCCCAAGCCCTAGCACCCTGTTCGGCAGACATAGAGACAGATCGCTGAAGCCTATTATGCGTTAATGGGGGCGCTCACGAGCTACTCGACTTGAAGGGCTGAGGGCCTCAATAGCCTCCTTCGACCTCTCTGCTCAGCTTGATCTTTATCCCAGCGCACTTCTCGAAGAGCGGCATGTGCTCCACG
>CAZPGS010000107.1:0-1906 GCA_964586135.1 uncultured Nitrososphaerota archaeon | reverse complement strand
CGTCGAACCTCCCCTCCTTGGCCTTGTTGGGGAATTCTGGATCAGCTAACAGGGCCCTGAACATCGCGACCATGTCGGCCTTGCCCTCACGCAGGATCTTCTCGGCCGTGAACGGATCGTTGATCCTGTGAGCTATTATCACTGGGACGCTCACGACCTTCTTTATCTCGGCCGAGAGGTAGGCGAATCCTCCGCGAGGCACGAGCATCGTGGTGAGGGGCCTCGGGGACTCATGCCAGCCAGCCATTACGTTTATGGCCGCGACGCCCACGTCTTCCAATATTTTTGCTATCTGCTTCATCTCGTTGATAGTGTTCCCTCCCTCGATGAACTCGTCTCCAGGTATTCTCATCAGGATCGGGTAACCGGCCCCGCACTTCTCCCTTACTCGCTGGACGACCTCCACGGCGAAGCGCGCTCTGTTCTCGATGCTTCCGCCGTACTCGTCAGTCCTCTTGTTCGTCGCCGGGCTGAAGAACTGCGATATCAAGTAGCCACCGGAGCCTATGAGCTCGACAGCGTCGAACCCGGCCTTCTTGGCCCTCACGGCCGCCTGCGCGAACTCCTCTTCTATTTGGAGTATCTCCTCCTTCGTCAACTCTTTCGGGACCCTCTTCGTGAATATGGGCGGCGGTATTGGCGAGGGCGCTACTGGCTGCCTATTGGGGTCGAACGATATTTCGTACCTGCCGGGGTGCCAGAGCTGGAGGGCGCACTTGACGTCGTACTGGTGGAAGACGCCGGCTATCTTCTTGAGGTCTGGGATGTACTTGTCGTCGTGAGCCGCCAGGCCGCTCACGAAGTGTCCCTCTATCTTCGCGATCCCGGCGATGGCTAGGCCTATTCCCCCCTTCGCCCTCTCCCTGTAGAACTCGAGGAGCCTGTCGGTAACGCCCCCGTCGAGGGCCTCGAAGCCCGTCTCGCCCGCGGGCATCACTATGCGGTTCTTCACCCTCATGCCGCCTATCTCTATGGGTTCGAAGAGCTTCATGGAGATCCTCGGACTTTTGTTCGTCGAGGAGCATAAAAGCGTTTCGAGAAGTCTATGAACTGGCTCGACGAGGGTCGATTAAGTGCCAAGGTCCTCAGCCAAGTTCTCAAAGGCCATAGCCCGTCCTAGAGCCACGATTAAGCTTGCGCTGGGGCCTTCGCGAGGGCCGTTTGAGGAGGCCTTTTATCTGCTCTAGGTAAGAGTTTACTGAGAGGATGAAGCTGGGCTCTGATCGAGATGATGAGCTTAGCTGCTTCTGACGAGCCTGCTCGCACCGAGGAGTACCTTGACTACGTCGCGCGCAGCCCTATAGGGCCCTTTGCAGAGGATGGCCTTGCGAAGTAGGAGTATCAAGCGATGGCGTCGCTTAGAAGCAAGCTCAGCGAGTAAAACGTCTAAAAGCATAAAAGACTGTTGTCCAAAACAACGGCTCGGTGGCCCTTGATTGACCCTCCTAGTGGTGTTAGGCTCCGGTGCCGCGGAGGGGATCCCGGTTCTGAACTGCAGGTGCAGGAGTTGCCAAGAGGCTAGGGCCATGCCCATTGCCAGGAGGATGCCGACCTCCATCTTCGTCGCCAGCAAGGTAAACTTCCTAGTCGACGCGGGGTTCGACGTCATGTACAAAATGGGCGACCTCGACGTGGACTTCATACTCTTGACGCACTGGCACCCCGATCACTACACTGGCCTGTTCAGGCTGAGGTGGTCCCCAAAGCCCGTGAGCCTCTACGCCCCTAAAGGAGAGCTCGCTAATCGGATTGCGATGGAGCTCAAGAACTTGAGGCTTAGGTACGTCGCGCCTTACGAGGCTTTCGAGCACGGAGGCATTAAGATAACCCCAGTGCCCCTTAACCACAAGGTCGAGACCCTAGGCTACCTAGTCGACGACGGAGAGGCCAGGATCGCCTTCCTCTT
>CAZPGS010000106.1:0-1916 GCA_964586135.1 uncultured Nitrososphaerota archaeon | reverse complement strand
CATCTCCTCCTGCTTCTTTATCAAGGCCTCAGCCTTCTCCTTATCGAAGACGCCGGCCTTTGGATCGCTAACTACCTTGTGCCCTCCGTAGAATATCGTCCCCGCCAAGACCGTTGGGTTCTCGCCTGGTTGCCCTCCTATCTTAACCTTCCCCACTTGGTGGACGTATTGCTCCCTCGCGAACTTAAACATGAGCCTACACCTTCGCCTTAGTAGCTCGACCCTAAGAGCTTAGGCTAGCTCTTTAAGCTTTACGTACACCAGCACTATGTAATTCAAGGCCTTTGAAAATAAAGACGAGCGAAGGCTTTTCCGACCTCAGGAAAATGCGCTACTCGCGAAAGCAGATGGAGGTAACGGTGCTTGAGTCAGCCTGAAGAGCTGAGGCTTCGACGAGAGGAGCGCCGCCTCTCAACCGCAAGATCATGGAAGGCGAGTTGCTTGGCCAATCGAGCAGGGCCTCGCCACTTCGTGAAGCTCCTCGATAACAGCACAACACAGGTAGCCGCTCAAACTATGGGCATAGCTCAAGGGGTCTTCGACGTTGCTGAGAAGCACGCAGACGAAAAGGCGAGCTCTTACTTGGGCTTCGTGGAGCTTCAGGCGATAGGCCATAAGTACGTCGACGTGGCGATGAAGATAAAGGCGGCGAAAGCCTTCATCTATGGAGCTGCTTGGCACTATGACCATGGCGCATTCGACTCAGGCTTTGGCGAACATGGCAAGGACGTACACCGCACAGGCCATCGCGAAGATCACTGACCATGCCATCCAAATACCGAGCGGTCAGAGCACTTCGCTTGGTGTGGGTCAAGGAGCTCCATGGAGAAGCTGAGAACAAATCTTGCGAAGGACGCGGCAGAAATTAGCAGGCGCGAGCGTCGACTCCGCTAGGGTCAAAGATCCTCGGGACACCTCATGTCATCTTGAGAGGCCGAAACAAAAAGGTCTTCTTCATCACCCTATCACAGTCAACTCGGTTTCAGGCCATCAAGCTCCGACAGTCTTATATACCCCTGAAGTTATAGAAGGTGAGGGTTCTTACTAGACATGGTAAACGCTCTCAGCGCCGCCCTAGTTCTCGAGGACGGCTCGGTCTTTCTTGGGAAGGGCTTTGGCTTTCCTAAGACCGTCGTCGGGGAGGTCGTCTTCACCACAGGGATGGTCGGTTATCCCGAGTCAATCACTGATCCCTCTTATCGAGGACAGATTCTCTGCTTCACCTATCCCTTGATCGGGAATTACGGAGTCCCAGACCCGAGCATCAGGGATTCCTGGGGGCTACCTCTCCACTACGAGTCCGATGAACCCCACGTCTTGGGGGTAATAGTCCACGAGCTGTGCGAGAAGCCGAGTCACTGGGCGAGCGTTAAGGGCCTCCACGAGTGGCTGTACGAAGAAAAGGTGCCGGGCATATCGGGCATTGATACTAGGAAGCTGACCAAGAGATTAAGGGTCAAGGGCGTTATGATGGGGGCCCTCGAGGTTAGCGAGGGTGACGTAGACGTCGACAGGCTCTTCTCGCTCCTCGAGAAGGCCCCTAGGTACGAGCACTTGGACTTAGTGAGCGAGGTCACGATAAAGGAGCCAATAATATACGAGAACAAGAGGCCAACGGTTGTCGTGATAGATTGTGGCGTGAAATACGGGATAATAAGGAATCTCTTGCAGAGAGGCCTAACGGTCGTGAGGGTCCCGAGAGACTACGACGCTGACAAAATATTACAGTTCGACCCTAAGGGCGTCTTAGTGAGCAATGGGCCCGGAAACCCGGAGCTGAACGTCAAGACCATAAAGACCATAGGGGACCTTGTCGAGATGGGGGTTCCAATGCTGGGAATATGCTTGGGGAATCAAATGATAGCTCTCGCGCTTGGAGCCTCTACGTTTAAGATGAAGTACGGCCACAGAGGGCA
>CAZPGS010000105.1:0-1953 GCA_964586135.1 uncultured Nitrososphaerota archaeon | reverse complement strand
GGGATAAACTTCTGGAAGACTAGGGAGGTCATAGACGAGATAATCCTCGTCCAGGACAGGAAGAAGGACAAGTACGGCTACGCCTCTAGGTTCAACGCCAAGGAATTGCAAAAGGTCCTGACGTTCGCCGGCAAGGAGCCTCAAATAATATCGGTAAACCCCCAGAGCTACGAGGACGTCTTCTCGGTCATCTACTCCGTCGCCAGGAGAGAGGTCGAGGACCTCAGGAGGAGGGTCTACATAGACGCGACCTCGACCACTAAAGAGGCTTACGGAGCGGTTGTGACCGTCGCCCTCATGTTCGAGGGGGTCAGGCTCTACGTCGTCCCCCCGGCCGAGAGGGGATGGTACGTCCCCGACGTAGACTCGCCCGAGTTCCAGCCTTGGTTCAGCAAGGTCAGGAGCGTGAGAGGGCTCCAGCCGCAAGAGATATTCCTGCCGGGCTTTAGGCTCGAGAAGCTCTCATACGAAGAAGAGAAAGCGCTGATGATATTGGAGAGTAGGGGTAGCGAGGCGGACTCCATCAAGACACTCATCCGGTGGTGCAGCGAAGACCCCAAGGATCCGAGGGTCAAGAACAAGTTCAGCAGGCTGGTCAACAAGCTAGTGTCCAAAGGCCTGTTGATAAGCGAAACCGGGGCGAGGGCTAAGGCTATAAAGCTCACGGACTTCGGCAGAATATACGCCAAGGCGTTGAGGCGTCATTACGCGGAGAAGAGGAAGAGCGAGAGCGCTCCCTACCCGGCGATTTGAGGGAGGTGCTTATGGGCTTCGTCTTGCCAGTACTGGACAATTCTCGCGTTGAGCGCGAGGTGTGCTCCTTCGTAAGGAGGAAGGTTGAGGAGGCCAGGGCTCGAGGAATAGTCATGGGCCTTAGCGGCGGCCTAGACTCCTCGGTCGTCGCTTACCTAGCTGTGAGGGCTTTGGGAGCTGACAGGGTGAAGGCGCTAATAATGCCGGACCATAGAGTGACGCCCAAAGAGGACCTGGAGGACGCTTGGGCTGTTGCTAGGGAGCTCGGCATGGAAGCCAAGGAAGTCGAGATAGCACCCATGTGCGACGCCATAGTCGAGAGGCACCCCTATAGGGCCGAAGGCAACGTAGTCGCCATGGGGAACGTCAGGGCCAGGGTCAGGATGGTGCTCCTGTACTACGCGGCCAACGTCATGAACATGCTCGTGTGCGGCACGGGCGACAAGTCGGAGGTAATGATAGGCTACTTCACGAAGTACGGCGATGGAGGGGCCGACATCTTGCCCATAGGCGACCTCTACAAGACCGACGTCAGGAGGCTTGCGAGGCACCTGGGGCTCCCCGAGCGGATAGCCTCCAAGCCCAGTAGCCCGAGGCTCTGGCCAGGCCAGACGGCTGAGGGAGAACTCGGCGTGAGCTACGACATTATAGACCCGACGCTTTACTTAGTCTATGAGAGGGGTCATAAGCCTGAGGAAGTCGCTTCCAGGATCGGCGTGAGCCTAGACGTCGTCAATGCAGTGATAAGGATGGTCGAGGGCTCGAGGCACAAGAGGGCGATGCCTCCATTTCCATCGGTCTCCCACCTAAGGGCTTCGTGACCGCGATCGATGGTCAAATTCGTGGGCTATCGATCGCGGGGAAAACTTTAAAGATTTTTCCTCAAACGTAGAAAAGGATGGTGCTAGAGCTTGAAGTGCATCAGGTGCGGCAAGTGCTGCTCGAGGACCGAGATATACCTCTCGAGCGAGGACGTGGCTAAAATAGAGGCCCTCGGCTACGACAAGAAGGACTTCGCAGTGAAGTCGGGTCCTTACCTGAGGCTCAAGAGGGTGGACGGCTACTGCTTCTTCTTCGACCCCTGCGAGAAGACGTGCGAGATATACCCCTACAGGCCCATGAGCTGCAAGCTCTACCCAGTGATTTACGTCTTGGGCAAGGGCCCCACCGTCGATACCAGTTGCCCGATGGCGTACACGG
>CAZPGS010000104.1:0-1954 GCA_964586135.1 uncultured Nitrososphaerota archaeon | reverse complement strand
AGCTTGAGCACTTCCTCCTTCGTGTAGCTCTTAGTTGCCTTGACTATCACTTGTTGAGCACCGAGTCCGCAATAGGTTAGCTGAGGAGTCTCTTATCCTTGCCGTAAATTGCCGAGGACAGGACTTAAGTAACGCATCAAGTTCCAGGGCCTTGAACCTGCATTTCCATTGGAGGGCCCTCGTCTTGACCTACACAACTTAAGGGTCAGCGCCTAGCCTTCAAGTCATCGCGCGAGGCTCTCAACGGGCCTCTTCATCATCCAACGAGTTCACTCGGAGCGCTTCGTTTCTCGTGCTCGGGACGTCAACGACCTTGACAATTTTGAAGTAAATCTGTGGAGGTTTCGCAACTCACTTCCTCATAAGCCCTAGAATCGCGCCGACTACGAAGCCCACGCTCACAGGCCCAATGGTCATGAGCCCTAACACCATCGCCAAGTCCTTGACCAAGGACATCGCGCCACCTAGGCCTCGAAAGACTTCTAGAGGGGACGTCCCCAAGCTCCATACGGACAGGAAGCTGCCCAAGGCCAGTATCGCGATGAAGGCCAGCACGTACTTCAGGGCCTTGACTGAAACGTACCCTAGGCCCAAGCCCAAGAGGAACTGTATCGACACCACTATGATCGTCTGCGGTTGCGAGAAGAGCGTTACCAGGTCAAGCATGCTCCTCGCCGATGTATTGGACGACGAACCCTTATAAGCCTTGCCGCAAGCCCCAGCTGAAGCCCTCGGCTTCGCTTTAGAATGGGCCCATATTTTCTGAAGAGCGCTCAGTCGATCAAGTCTAGCGCTTAGTGAGCTTTGAGTACTGCGAGGCCACTCGAGCGAAGAAGCTCTGCAGAAACCTTTTTGTGTAGAGCCAGACCCCTCCTCCAACTCCCTATCAAGGTCAACGTTCATGGCCCAGGAATACGCCTTAGAGGCGATCAAAGAGGGCGGTGGAGTGCCTTTGCACGATGGTAGACAACGGCCCCTCTACATTAGTGTGCGATTACTGCGCTTGTAGCGATCTGATGCGCAGAGTGGCTATGCACACGATACTCGAGGTCGAGAGGGCCAAGAGGGACTTAAAGGAGAGCCAGTCCACGTGATCAACTCTTCAAGGCCCTCTCCACCCCGTAAGCCATGACCTTGGCCGCTGACTCCACGTCCCTCAGATCCACAGCCTCGACTGTGGTGTGCATGTACTTGAGCGGTATCGATATCAACATGGCCCTCAGGCCAGTCCTAGCGAGTTGTAGGACGTCCAGGTCGGTCCTCGTCTTCCCGGCCTCAGGGCCGAGCTGGTAAGGTACCCTCCTTCTTTTAGCCTCGTCCTCAAAAGTCGCTGAGAGCGACGAGGGGATGGGCGGGCCCCTCGATATCACTGAGCCTTGCCCGAGCTTTATGGGGCAGTCCTTCTCCTCTAGCCCGGGGTAGCCCCCCGCGTGGGTGACGTCTATTGCGACTGCGAGCCTCACGCCCTCTTGGTGTAGCTTGTACCCGGCCACTGTAGCGCCTCGGGCCCCGACCTCCTCCTGCACCGTGAAGACGGCGTAGTGCTCGACCCCCATCTCCGCCAAGATCTTGGAGGCCAAGATCACCGCCACACAGCCGGCCCTGTCGTCGAAGCTCCTCGACGCCACGGTCGTCGAGCCGCTCCTAGGTATCGGCGTGAAGTCCTTGTAGAGGTGCGCTAGGTCCCCTATCCTGACCAGCTTCTCGACCTCGCTCCTGCTACTTAAGCCCAAGTCGACGAAGAGGTCCTGTATCTTCGGCGCCTTGTCCCTCTCTTCAGGCCTGAGGTAGTGGATCGGTTTCGAGCCCACGACGCCGACGACGGCTCTGTCCCTCCAGTCCAGTCCCTCGAGCTCCTCGCCGCTCCCATAAATCACGACCCTCTCGCCCAGCAATACTCTGTCGTCCCACCCACCGACGGGCTCTAGGTATATCAAGCCGCCTTCGGTTATGC
>CAZPGS010000103.1:0-1962 GCA_964586135.1 uncultured Nitrososphaerota archaeon | reverse complement strand
ACGGCTTTGCGCTTCTCGAGCTCTCGCAACACTGGCAACACGTCCGAGAGCTTCAACTTGTCCTCGAAGGTCACCAGCTTGATGTTTGACAACTCCTTTAGTGCTAAGCTAACCTCCTTAGCGCAAGAGAGCTTCTTGTCCACTGCCACTATTATCGCGTCCCTGACGTTGCTGAGCTTCTTGAGCTTCTTCTCTATGTAGCTGGGGGTCCAGAAGCCCACTATCTCTAAGTAGATCTTCAGGTCGTCCTTGCTCAAGGCGAAGTCCGGTATGAAGACCGTGCCATCGACGATGAGGGGCTCGGGCTCCCTGACTATCTCCCAGCCCATGCTGAAGGCCCTGAACTTCAACATGAACTCCTCCTCGACAAGGCTGTCAAACTTCTCCTCTATCGAAGGCTTACTGGGCAGTAAGTCGCCGTAACGTTCGTCGATCTCCAAGGTATAGCGCTTATCCATGTGAATTATCTCGGCCTTTATCCTCCACGTCTTTAAATGAAGGACTGTCGGCAAGACCTTGGCCATCCTAGTGCCATACCTCCTAGTCTGAGTCAGGATCGAGGCCGGCCCGTCGATGTGTATCCTCAAGGGGCCTTCTTCCTTGTGGGCCATGTACATGAGGCCGAACCGCTTGATCGTCCTGAGCAAGCTCTTCGCCTCTGCCCCCGTCATGTTGGCTATTATGGTCATAGACGTGGCCTTGAACATCAGCGTCTGAAGGAGGGACAGATTGTATTGCCTTAGGAGCTCAACGGGCTTCGGGGCCTTGAAGTCTATTATCACCTCCGAGTCCTCGTAGCTCGCCTCGAAGGCCTTGATTAAGTCCTCGACCGGTACCCCGAGCCTGCGAGACGCCTCGCTGAGAACCTCAGCTCTGTCTCGGTTAGTGATGGCAAATCCCCTCTCGGACGACACCGAGAACACGGTTCTCCTGGCCACGTCGGGTGGCACCTTCGTTACCGGCCTCTCCGTTGTTATCGCCCTGTTGAGGAGCTCTACGAGTCCTCTAACGAACTTCGGGTGGTAGTCCAAGTCCTCGAGCTGGTCCTCGACCTCTTTGACCGCCTCATCGAGCTCCCTCAAAGTCTTGCCGACGTGCTCGCTGTAAACGTCGATAAGGAGCGAAGAGGCGTACTCGTTCTCGTGGCTCAGGCTGGCGAAGCTGGGCAATATCTTGTTGCCCCTCCTCTTGACCCTTAGGAGCTCTGAGGGCAGCATTAGCTTCCTACCAGCCCTCTACGCCTCTTCTTCGATATCACTATTTCTGGGGTGTCCTTGACCACGACTTCGTACAAAACGGCCTTCTTTCCAGGCGCGGGCCTTAGTATCCTCCCGAGCCTCTGGATGAACGACCTCCTGCTCGCGGTCCCGCTCAGGACTATCGCCACGTTCGCGTCGGGGACGTCAACGCCCTCCTCGAGGACCCTGCTCGTCACGACCGCCCTGTAGACCCCCTTCCTGAAGAGCTCCATCACCGTCGCCCTCTCCTTGGGGCCCGTCTTGTATGTTATCTCCGGGATTAAGAGCATCCTCGATATCCTTCGAACGGTCTCGTTGAGCTCGGTGAATATCAATATCCTGTCGCCTTGGTGCTTCTTCAGCAAGTCCCTCAATATGTCGAGCTTAGAGACCGAGTTTAAAACGAGGAGCCTAGCGTCTCGCCAGGCAATCAAAGCCCTTCGGGCCTCTCTGCTGAGCCCGCTGACCATTATCAGCCTCTTAAAGTCTTGGAGGGACTTGAGCCTCCAGTTCCTCTTCTCTAAAAAGTCTCTATACGTCGAGTATAGCTTCTCGAACTTTCTTTTCTCGTCGTCTGTGAACTCCACGTAGACCCTGACGAGCTCGAAGTCCGCCAAGTGCTTGCTCTCCATCTCGTAGACGCTCTTCCTATACACGACGTCGCCGACTAAGTCCAAGAGGTCCACGTGCTTGCCGTCCTCCCTCTCCAGCGTCGCCGTCAGGC
>CAZPGS010000102.1:0-2041 GCA_964586135.1 uncultured Nitrososphaerota archaeon | reverse complement strand
GCCCTGTTAGCTGATCCAGAATTCCCCAACAAGGCCAAGGAGGGGAGGTTCGACGAGATACGCATATGCGTGGCCTGCAACCAGGGTTGCCTCGACAAGGTGTTCAGCCTCGAGCCCATAACGTGCCTAGTGAACCCGACGCTCGGTAGGGAGAAGGAGTTCAAGGACCTCAAAGCGGAGAGGAGGAAGAAGGTCGTCATCGTCGGCGGCGGGCCGGGAGGGTGCATGGCGGCGGAGCTCTTGGCTAGGAAGGGCCACGAAGTCGTGCTCTTTGAGAGGACCGACAAGCTCGGCGGGCAGCTGAACGCTGCCGCCAAGTCCCCCCTCGCGTACGAGTTCGAGGAAGTCGGCAAGTACTTCATGAACGTCCTGCCGAAGCTAGGCGTCAAGGTATACTACAACACCGAAGCCGACGCCTCGAGGGTGCTCGCCGAGAAGCCCGACGTAGTGATCGTAGCTGTGGGGGCGTCGCCTCTGATTCCGCTAATACCCGGAGTAGAGAACGCGGTCACGGCTTTCGACGTGCTCATGGGTAGGGCGGAGGTGGGCAAGAGGGTCGTCGTGATAGGGGGCGGAGGGGTCGGTTGCAACACCGCCGCGAAGCTCGCCGATGAAGGGAGGGCCGTCACGATAGTCGAGATGTTGCCGAGGATGGGGCAGGACATAGGCTTAACGACTCGCTGGACCGTCATCATGTACTTGAGGGAGAGGGGCGTTAAGATGTTGACGAATAAGAGGGCCGTGGAGGTCAAGAGGGGCGCCGTAGTGGTCGAGGACACGCAGAGCGGGGAGAGGAGCGAAATTCCTTGCGACACCGTAGTGCTCGCCGTGGGGACGAAGCCAAACGACGGGCTCTACGACGGGCTCGTGGGCAAGGTGCCGGAGGTCTATAAGGTAGGGGACTGCGTGAGCCCCAGAAAGGCCATAGACGCAACCCACGAGGCCGCGGAACTCGCGCTGAGGATTTAAAACCTTCATCGCAATCAACGGCCCGCGCCTCAGGGACGGGGAAGTGAGTCCACGGCCTCATGCAAGTCGCCCAGTCATCGTCCGAATGAACGGGATCCCGCGGTCCAGTTGCTCTGGGACCCTCTAGGGCCGACAGGACCCCGCTGGAATCCTTAGCCAAGGTGCGAGGTAGCAAAATTGAGCACGCATCGAAGCTCGATCTCTCTCATTCGCACGGTCAATTGTCGCGCGCGGCGATCATGTTGTCGAGGCTCGTGAAGCGGAGCTCAGAAGCAGAGACCGCTTACTCAATTACTGCTTATCGATTACTCGGTCAAGGCGCCAATCATCGTGCTCAAGACTTATATCGCTTAGTGAAGCGCATAGGCTAGCTTCAGCTCACGCAGGCGCGCCTACTATGAGTGAGTTATATGAGTATGAGTTAGATGCTACACGTCATCGGGCTTTTATCTTCCTGACGACTGGCGAGGGCAACTTGAACATTATCCTCCCATCGCAGTAGGGGCACCTCACTCCCAAGCCCTCTATCATCTCGTCTTGCGTAAACGTCTTGCCGCACTTAAAGCACTTGTATTGGGCCATAGTCCCCTCTGCCTATTGCTTGCAGCCTCAGTCTCATAAAAACTTTAGAGCCGTTCAACCCCTTGGCCGTCCATCGATTTTAACGGACGTCACGATCAACGCCCTGCGACTCGAGACGCGCGAGCTCGTAGACATGATCTCGGCGATGATGGAGAGGAGGATGGCGGCAAGGAGCCGTATTCTATCAAACGGCACTCGCCCCGTTCCGACAGGGTCTCCGAGGACCCACTCGATAGCCTACGCGGCCGAGGGCGTCCTCTCGAGGGCCTAGCCCTTGCCTCGGCCTCCTCAGCCCTTACTCTCCCTCATCTCCTCGCGCACTACCTTGAAAACGACCGTGTTGACGGGGTCAGGGCATTGAAGCTCTTGGACCATGTTGATCCAGTCGTCTTCAGGGGTCTTCCTGTAGGCGACGGTTAAGTACGGCAATAGGGCCCCGAGCGCGTACAGACACACGTTACTGCTCTCCCTCGAGATTATGGACCCCTCC
>CAZPGS010000101.1:0-2059 GCA_964586135.1 uncultured Nitrososphaerota archaeon | reverse complement strand
ACCCTTCGGGCAAGATCACGTTCGTCGCTGATGCTTCATGAGTATTGAGAAGGAAGGGTTAAATAGTGTGAGGTCGTAGAGGCAATCGAATGGCCTTATGGGCGTCGTAGAGAGGAAGGTCAACTGTTCGAGGGAATTCGCTGAGGTCTTGGCCCGAAGATTGAAGGGCAAGCTTTTCAAGGTGATCCTCTTCGGGAGCGTGGCCAAGGGCCTAAGTGACGTGGACAGCGACGTGGACTTGCTCGTAGTCGTCGACCGCGTGACAGACGAGGTCAGGAGAGTCGTGGCCGAGACGGCGTTTGAGGTCAGTACTAGGTGGCGCGAGCCCGTAGAGTACATAATCATGGACTTGGAGGAGTACAGGGCGAAGAGCTTCGGAAACCCCTTCACTTACGAGGTCGAGCGCTACGGCAGATTGCTCTACCGCGACCCCAAGCCCGAGGAGGAGATGGTCAAGAAGCTCATAGAGCTGGCCGAGGAGTGCTACGGCTACTCACTTAGGTGCGTGCAACAGCTGATGTACAGGCCAGCCATCGATCTCGGGCAGAACGCGATAGAGCTGGTGCTAAAGGCGCTGATCCTCGCCAAGGGAGAGGCGCTGCCGAGGAGCCATGGAGGCTACATTCACAAGTTTGGGGAGATCTACGTGCTTCGAGGCGAAGTCGGCAGGGACATAATAGCGAAGCTCTATAGAGCGCTGGAGTTGAGGAACAAAGCTAGGTACGACCCCGAATACAGCCCGACGGAAGCGGATGCGGGCGAAGTGATCCGAACGTACGAAGAGCTCAGAGAGGTAGCTCGTAGAGTTATTAATAAGGAAAAGAGTGCCCAACAGCAAGCGTGATTAGCTAGGCGGGCTTAGATCTACACGGGCCCTAGGTTCGTGTGCTGCTTTCACTGCATGGTCTCTGCCCTCAAATCGCTTCTTGGCCTGATCAAGACATCTTTTCTTAGTCTCAATGACAATCTCGTCTCCTGAGCCAACTGCTAGAAGTTCCCTAACAATCTTTGGGATGGCCGTCTGCCCCCGATCGATCTCTCTCTTATCTCCAAGTTAAACCACTGGGCATGAAGGAGTTGTACTCGCATTCTTCCCCTAATAGCGAGGGCTCTTAGAAGCGCGCCAACGACGGTCTTTAGGGCTTTAGGGTCAAGCGCATTGCGTCATATCTCGACGTAGTCTCCCTTCACGAACCTCATGTACCACTCCCTCCACCCCATTCCGCTGACAGCGTGGACCTTGAAGGGGTTGCAGATCCCAGCCTCTTCGAGACCAAGCTCTTGAACTTGGCCCTCGCCCACTCGTCGACGCGCCGTTAAAGCCCTCGAGAGGATCCTCGCAGAGTCATTCATCAAGGTCTTCGGCGACGAGCTCGTCTCCTTGGTGCTACACGAATCCTACGCCAGAGGCGACTTCGAGGGGACGGCGACGTGGACTTGTTGGTCGCGCTTGAAGAGGTGGGCCGTCGGGGCTAGCCCTTCTAAAGATGCCCCCTGATAATTAATGTCCTCGACGTCGGCTGGACATGGTAGGGCCCTCGAGGTCCGTGTGCTGAGCCCTCAATAGTCATAGAGCTCCGAGCATGGCCCTTAAGCCCTTTACGACCATCTCGACGGCGGTAGCGGTCACCAGAAGCCCCATGACCCTCGAAGTTATGTCTATCGCGTTCCTCCCCATGACCCTGCTCATGAGGCCCGAGGCCATGAGCACGAACCAGCTCAGGACTAAGGACCCCACGGCCGCGCAGGTCGTCACTAGCGGGCCGCTCTCCTGCACGAGGATCATGGCCATCGTTATGACTCCGGGGCCCGTGAGCATCGGGGTGCCTATCAGCGTGAGCGCCGGGCTTTGGTCTCCCTCGCCCTCCCTCTCGAGGATTCGCAGCCCGAGCACGAGCTGAGTGCCGAGGATCCCGAGGATGAGTCCTCCTGCTACCCTTAGGGAGTCGAGGGTTATGCGGAAGACCTCGAGGAGCAAGGGGCCGAAGGACAGGAAGGCAAACAAGACGGCGCTGGCGACGAGCACTGCGTGAGCGGCCGCCTTAGCCCTGCTCCCTTT
>CAZPGS010000100.1:0-2071 GCA_964586135.1 uncultured Nitrososphaerota archaeon | reverse complement strand
TGGGCTCTATCGAGCTCTTGCAGTTGTACCTGTGCCTGAACCTGTCGAGCCTCGTGGGCCTGAAGTTGAGGCCCCCGGCCACGAGGGCGTGGCTCCTTATGAAGCAGGAATCCCATCGCCTGATCCTCGCGCCGTCCTCGAGGTTCAGCCCTACTCTCTCGAACGCGTCGTAGCACCTGCACGTCGGGCACACCAAGTTACATGAGCCGCATGCGAGGCACTTGTCGGAGAACTTCGTCCAGGCGTCGCTCTCGTAGAGCGTGTCCACGATGTCTGGCAAGAGGGACGTGTTGAGCTCCTTCTTAAACATCTTCGACCTCTTGAGCTCGAGGTCCCGGAGCTTGACGAAGTCGTCTCTCGTGGGCTCGCTTATGGCCTTCTTGATCGACTCCACGACTGCCTCTCCCCTGGCGCTGCCGATCCTCATCAAGTAGGCCTCGCCTATGTCGTGGAGGAAGAGGTCGAAGCCCGTCCACGCGTAGTCCGCGCTCATTGACTTGCAGAAGCAGTACTCGTCCGGCTCACAGGACGCGCCCACTATGAAGGTGTTGGCCCTTCGGGAGTGGTAGTAGGGATCCTCCGGCTCGTCGAGGTAGACGCTGTCCAAGACCCTCAGTGCGTTGATGTCGCAGGCGTGTAGGCCCAGCAACACAACCCTCTTCGGCTCCTCGACCACCGGCTCGTAGCCCTTGCCTATCTTGACTTTGAGTATTTCCTCGATAGGCCTCACGAAGTACTTCTTCGGCGGGAGCATCGTCCTGCTGTAGTTTAGGACGGCCTCGCTGAGTGAGCTCACCTTGGCAAAGAGGAAGGTCTTGCCCCTCTTCACCGGCGCGTGCACCTCGCCGTACCTCTTCAAGGCCTCGAAGAGCTCGGCCAGCTTCTCCTTCGGCAGCTTCACGTATCTCAAGAGGCCCACCTCTAACGGGCTTGAGAATGACCCCACACCCTCTTTTTTCAGACCGCTTATAATTATTGTGGAGCGGTTATGGCGGCTCTACGCAACGCCGCGAAGAGCCCCCTCGTGGCAGTAGACGGAGTTGTCGTCAGGAGCAGAGGAAGCATCGTCTTGGTCAAGAGGAGGAAGCCGCCTTACGAGGGCTATTGGGCCTTGCCCGGTGGGCTAGTCGAGTACGGCGAGAGTGTCGAAGAAGCCGTGGTAAGGGAGGTCAGAGAGGAGACGGGCCTAGAAGTCGAGATTAAGGGCCTCGTGGGCGTGTACTCGAAGCTTGGTCGGGACCCCAGGGGCCACGTGATATCGATAGCCTTCTTGGTCGTCGAGGTAGGCGGAGAGCTCAGAGGGTCGAGGGAGACCGAGGTCGGCGAGTTCTACGTCATCCCCGAAAAGCTCGCCTTCGATCACAGAGAAGTACTCAGAGACGGGCTGGAGCTCGCGAGGAGGCTGGGCGTAGAGGTCAAGGCGACGTTTTAACGAGGAGCTGATGGCCCGAGAAGCTTCGAGGTAACGCTTATATTCTATGGTCTTCGCGTCTCTGCTAGTCGTGAGGGAGCGACATGGGCTCCTATAGGATTGCCGTCATAAGGGGGGACGGCATAGGCCCGGAGGTCGTGGACGCCACGGTAGAGGTCCTAGAGGTCCTTCAAGAGGTCGTCAAGGGGCTGAGCCTATCCCTCGACTTCGTCGAGGCAGGCGATAACTGCCTGAGGACTAAAGGGGTTGCCCTGCCCCAGGAGACCGTCGATGCGATCTTGAGGGCACACGCCACGCTGAAGGGGCCCGTGGGGGAGAGCGCCGCGGACGTGATAGTGAGGCTCAGGATGATGCTGGACCTCTACGCCAACATAAGGCCCTTCAAGTCCTATCCGGGGGTCCCCTGCCTCCGCGAGGGCGTGGACTTCGTCATAGTCAGGGAGAACACGGAGGACCTCTACAAGAGGTACGAGTTCTCGCTGGACGAGGGCAATACGGCAGTGGCCCTCAGGGTCATCACGAGGAGGTGCTGCGAGAGGATAGCTAGGAAGGCCTTCGAGCTCGCATCGAGGAGGCCCAAGAAGCTGGTCACGATAGTCCACAAGTCCAACGTGATGAGCTTGACCTGCGGGTTGTTCG
>CAZPGS010000099.1:0-2099 GCA_964586135.1 uncultured Nitrososphaerota archaeon | reverse complement strand
TTGGGGCTGGTCGCAATGTATGAGGCTCGTGCAGTATTTACCTTGCGGAGCCGCTCTAAGTACCAGTTCGATAAGGCGATAGAACTTGATGGAGCTAGGCTAGAGACGAAGGACGGCAAGATATGCGGCGAAGTGGTAGTGCAAGTGGAGAAGGCG
The DNA here is from genome assembly GCA_964586135.1 of uncultured Nitrososphaerota archaeon. Lineage (GTDB taxonomy): Archaea > Thermoproteota > Methanomethylicia > Nezhaarchaeales > WYZ-LMO8 > WYZ-LMO8. Next base: position 1,943 of record CAZPGS010000099.1, on the reverse strand, counting down.
GACCCCAACCTCATAGCGGAGAAGGCCTTCGAGAGGGCAAATAAGGTCGCTTCACTACTCACGCTGTTCTTCGGAGAGGGCTTCGTCGTAGAGGATGCGCCCCGCCCTGTCGTTGTCATCAAAAAGGAGGGACACGTTATGGAAACAGTGATCTACGAATTCATGAGAGCGGAAGCCTTCATTAGTATGGTGGAGTTCTCTAAAGAGATTTTGAGCAAAAAGGAGAGCGAGCTAAAGGAGCTATCAAACAAGTTAGACAAGCTCAGCAAGCTGGAGCGCGGTGAAGACCTCCTAAGGGCGATTAAATGGTGGGTGAAGGGCTACCTGGAGGAGGATAAGGTGGATAAATTCTTGGACTACTACATAGTGCTCGAGATGCTGGCCTCAATAATGGGCTATGAGAATGTAAAGGGGTTTCCAGATGTAAAGAAGTTTTCAGAGGACTACTCTATAACTTACAAGCCTGACGAAGAGGTAAGTATAAGGGAGATTAGGAATTGGCTCGTGCATGCACGCGGCCAGAAGAAGGACAAAGCCGAGAAGCTAGCAAAACTATACGCCGATCGCTTCGGCACAGAGCTCCTGAGAGCTATTAGAAAGGTCGTAGACGAAGTTGCTCAAAGTAGCTCGTAAGCGCGAGCTTCGAGCGAGCTCCGAGCGAGCTCCGAGCAGGTCTTGAGCGCGAGCAGCTTGGAAGCGTGGTTAAGCCCTTGCCGTTCACTTCAGAGAGCCAGCTTTCCGGGCGCCCTTTATTGGACCTCCTCCTTCTCCTCAGCTCTTCTTGCCGAGGGGGTGGATAGTGGTTATGAAGGCCTTATTGACGTAGACTACGTCGCCGCTGGCGTTCTCGACCTTGACCCAGAACCTGCTGGTCTCCAAGAGCCTCCCGGCGATCGCCTCCCCGCCCTGCAGCTTCACGGCAATGTTCTTGCCCAAGAGCTCCTCCATGAAGTCGTCTAGCTCCTTGCCCTTGGCAGCCCTCTTCTCCCTCTCTTTCTTCTCCTCAGCTCCGCTCGCGACGCTCGCGAGGGGCCTCGCGCTCGCCTCCTTGAGCGCTTCTACCCTCTCGAAGCCCCTCCCCGCTCGCCTCTAACTTATCTTCGGGGGTCGCGGGCCCCTCTTCACATCCTAGCTCTTTCAAGCTTGGAAGGTGATCGAGCAAGGAGCCTGAGCCGGCATCCAAACGCGCTTCCGAGGCCCTGAAGAAGTGCTGTCTAGGGCCAAAGGAGTACGCCTACGTGACTTCAACACACGAGGGGCTCGGGCTGACGCTGAAGGGCCTGGTGGAGCCGAGGAGGGTCGTGGAGTACTTAGACTCCCTATTGACGGCCCTCCTTCACTTAAACGTGGGCAAAGAGGAGCTCTCAAAGCTTGTTGACAAGCTCAAGCTGATCCTCAAGGCCCTCGAGGAGAGGCTTGGGGAGGGCGGTGGCGAGCTCTCAAAGGACGAGGGCTCAAAGGCCAGCTGGCAGTAAAGCAAGCGACTTCAGCGACGAGTACGTGGGGAGGCAGTGGTCCTAATGTTGGACGGCGAGACGGTGGTGGAGGGCGTCCTGCTGGAGGTAAGGCGCTACTGGCTCAAGGTGAGGGACTCGAGCGAGAGGACCGCCTACGTGAACAAGGCGTTCGTGGAGGCGATTGAGGTCCCGAAGTAGGGGCATATTCACCGTAAATAAGCGCCCATTCAAGGACCTCTTCCATTTTAGAGACCGCAATGGGAGGCGCGCGGTGGATTTGAAGGCTTCGCCGTGGATGAAGCATATACGCCTCCTGCGCTTATACAAGACCGCGGTCCAGGTGGTTTAATGCCCTTCTACTACTTCGACGTCGAGGGAACGGGGCCGAGCCGGGCATAAACATGGTTTTGACCATTCAGTACGCGAGGCTAACCGACGACTTCGAGCCGGTCGCTGACCTCGAGGTCCTCAAGGTCTGGGAGTTCA
>CAZPGS010000098.1:0-2195 GCA_964586135.1 uncultured Nitrososphaerota archaeon | reverse complement strand
CTCCGGCTCCGTGACTCCCCAGCAACCGATGAAGTCGTCCCCCTCGAGCCACGGGGCCACGAGGTCTTGATAGGCCCGTTCGTCTCCGAAGAAGGCCGCAACGGTGAAGGGGATCATGTCGACCCCTAAGGCCGTTGCCAAGCCGAGGCTACCCCATGCGAGTTCCTCAAAGGCTATGCATCGTTGCCGAGGGCTCATGGCGATTCCGCCCTTTTGAGGCGGAAGGTGGATCCTGTGGTAGCCGAGCTTCTTCATCTCCTTCATCACTTTGAAGAATGGAGAACCAGGCTTTACTCTCTCCTTGGCGGGCATTTTGTCCAGCTCTATTGATGCTGGCCGTATCACCTCTTCAGCAAATCTATGCACTTCCTCTCTCAGTAGCTTTTCGTCTTCAGTTAACTCCTCTAGATCCAAGAAATTCATCTACATCCCCACGCTCATTTAAAAAGTATTGGAGCGTACATAAAGTTTATCCATAACAGAAGCACTATGTGAATGCATGTACATGGACTTCTCGATATATGCGTTACGTTATCTCGCACCATTGCGTCCCTAAGTCTAAAGATCATGCTCGCGAGAGTCGCAAAGACGGATCCCATCCCATTCTCACGTTTAAAAGCTAAACAGCGGGGTTTACTTTCAATCGATGAACATTTCATGAACTTCGAGGTCGCGAAAGGTTTTCTTAGAATTGATAAGGTAAGATTGTGTATGAGCAGAGTCGCCATTTTTAAGGGGTCCAACCCGGTGGAGGTGACGGTCGAGGCGCTCAAAGCCATAGAGGACGACCTGAAGCACATCATCGCGAGCAAGAGGCCTATTCTCGTTAAGCCAAACTACATAACCGCCGACCACCCCTCGACCGGCGTGACCACTGACGCGAGAGTGATAGAGGGGGTGGTGAAGTTCTTGAAGGAGAGGGGCGTGGAGGACATAGTCATAGGAGAGGGTAGCGGCTTTGCCGACACGTTCGAGGCCTTCAAGGTGGCCGGCGTGGACGAGGTCGCCGAGAGGTGGGGCGTGGGGCTAGTGGACCTCAACAGAGACGAGTTCGTCGAAGTACGCCCTCCCAACCCGCTAGCGCTGAAGAGGGTCAGGGTGGCCAAGACGGCTCTCGAGAGGGTCATAGTCAGCGTGCCCAAGCTGAAGGTCCACAGGCTCGCGACAGTAACACTGGGCCTGAAGAACATGATGGGCGCTCTGGAGTCCAAGGGTAGCATGCACGACGGCAGGCTCCACGAGAACATAGCGGACTTGGCGTCGGTCTTGAGGCCTAGCCTGACGGTCATAGACGGCATAGTAGCTGGAGAAGTACACGAGATGAGCAGGTGCCCCGTTGAAATGGGCTTGGTGATCGCCAGCGCTGACCCGGTGGCCGCCGACGCTGTGGGGGCGCTCATCATGGGCATAGACCCCCGAGAAGTGAGGCACCTAGTCTTGGCCGAGAAGAAGGGCCTCGGCACGCTTCGCATGGAGAGTATGGAGGTCGTAGGAGAGCCCATAGAGAGGGTCGCGAGGAAGTTTCGCAGGTCCCTCATATCGAAGCTGTTGTCGTGGTTTTAGGCACGATGGACTCGAGATGTGTCGGCGAACCTCGTCGAAGCCTCCAATAGCCCTCAATCACAGCATGAGGAAAATCGTCAGTACACACAGCTAAGTCGACAGCGCCGTCCGCAAAACTAAGAGCGCCAAGAGCTTTGCCGCGGTCTTTATCGGATAGAAAGAGGCATAAAGTGGGGAGACGTTCCTAGGGAGGTCTTGCGTTGTTAGAAAGGCGAGCTTTCCGAGGGCGAGCGCTAACATGGCCTCTCTTGCCTCTATGAAATGTGACCTAATTAGTTCGCCGGCCATGAGCACTCCAGCCATAGGTCTCAAGGCAGAGGTCGCAAAGGCCGTTAGCGCTTGTGAGCTCAACGGCACCTTCATTTCTTGGAGGGCGATGCTCGTTAGAGAGAGGGCGCCGAAGTAGTCGAGGACGAGCAACACCGTTATGACTATGACGTTTTTGGATTGTCTTGGCTACGAACCGCGCAGCGTTTTTTGACGGATCTTCTAAGGCTAACTTTTCTGGGACCGACTTTGCCATCCCCTATCATTCCTAGCTCTGCGTTCTCCTCCGAGCCACGGTCCTTCAGCTTGAGCCTGCCGTATGCAACGCCCATCACTAGGCCGATAAGCGACGAGAGAAGCGAGAG
>CAZPGS010000097.1:0-2245 GCA_964586135.1 uncultured Nitrososphaerota archaeon | reverse complement strand
GATCTCGATGAAGAAGATCTTGAGTGCTGAGCCTAGCGATTTGGATTCTGGAGCTCGTGCAGGCATGAAAGCCAACTGACGTCGATGCGCTTTGAAGAGGTCGACGCCAAGGGTGCCAGGTTGGCGCTCTAAGCCTTGAGCCCCTCTAAGGTATTATCTCGATGGTGTTGAGGAAGGGAGGGTAATTCAAAGCTCCGACCCTCACGGATCCTTCTATCAGGGCTTTTTCTATCCCGAACTTATCCCTGTAAAGCTGGTCTATGAGGACGTGTGTGGCCCTGCAAAGGAGCTCGAAGCCCTCGTCGCCCCCACAACCTCTCATGGTGGGCATAGAGGCAGCGGCCTCCGCAGAGCGCGCTGTAGTCACAATCTGTACAAGGAGAGCCGATCCCCACCCTCTCTAAGAAATCGACGAACGTGGACCTCTTGACGTCGCCGAGCCTCGCCCAGTTCACGTCGACGGCTATCGGACAGGCCAGGACTCGCCGTTGGTGTTTATGGCTAGGGCGCTCCGCCCCTCTCCGCACGGAGGAGCTCCTAAGCTCAGACCCCTCACGATGGCGTGAGACAGGGCCTTGAAAGGCGCTATCCCCAAGACCTCTCCTCTGAGGAGCCCGGAGATCCATAAGTCAACCAAGCGCTTGAGCTTGCATGTAGTCATCGAACAGCCAAGACTTAAAGCCATTCATGTCCGGGCTCCAGACAGCGTTTAACTGCCAATGCATGTGGTCGAAGAGGTTCGATGAGAGCAGGTGTGTAACGTCTCTATAGACGTCGCTCGACTCCGTTAAGGTCATCCTAGCTATTAAGTCCCCCTCATAGCCCATTCCTTTAAGTCTCCTCGCCGCCTCCACGACTCTCTTGTAGACCCCTTTGCCTCTATGCTTGTCCATTACTTCCTCTACGCCGTCTCTCGACAATAAAATGGCGTCCATTTGCAACCAATAATCTCGAGGTAGCCTGTCAATCAGGGTCCCGTTAGTCTGTATAACGAAGTGCTTTGCGTCTATCTTCTCCATAACCTCCATTATCCACGAGGGGTTGAGGAGGGGCTGTTTCGTGGTTGATGTTTACGGGTTGGGCTTATAAGCTCTGACCCTGCTCGTGTTATTGGTGCCAGCTATTTCAGGCTATTTCAGGTGCTTCGGAGAGGCTTTGAGGCCTAGGGAGGTCTGTCAGAGGCTTGGTATCAGCTACTCCACTCTCTCTAGGTGGGTTAGGGAGGGTAGGCAAGTAGATGTAGTCGTTATCACATATAGGGATAGGCTTACGAGGTTTGGCTTCGACTACCTAGAGTACTTCTTCAACCAGTACGGTGTGAGGATATAGGCTGTCTTCGGCGAGGAGCCTAAGGACGCCTACCAAGAGCTAGTGGAGGACTTAGTAGAGATGGTTACCTCCTTCGCTGGGAAGCTCTACGGCATGAGGAGCCGCAAGAAGAAAGAGCTCGTAGACGGCTTCAAAAAGCTCCTAGAAGAGCTCGAGAAAGATGAGCGAGGTAGTTAGGACTATTGTACTCAAGTCGGCTCCTCTGCCGAGGAGGGTGTTCAGGGTTTTTGTCGAGCTTGAGGGTATGTACAAGAACATGGTTGAGCAAGTAGTAATATTCGCGGTTAGAAACAGCATCACCAGCTTCACTAGGCTAAAGGCCTTGAAGTACCGTGAGTTGAGGAACCTCTATCCACAGCTACCATCACACTACGCCTACACAGCATGCCAAGATGCTTCCACCAGGGCTAAGAGCCTCCTTAGGCTGAAGGAGAAGGGTTTAACGAGTAGGGAGTACCCCGAGGTCAGGAGCGTCTCTACCTGGCTCGACGACCACTTGTGGAAGCTGAGCAGCTTAACAGCTATTGAGATAGCGACTCACAAAGGTCGGTTCAGAGCAGTGCTGGAGCCATATAAGCAATACTGGAGGTACATCAATGGGGGCTGGAGGCCGGCGACAGGGGCAAGGGTGAAACTCGACAAGAAGAATAAGAGGTTAGTCATCTACTTGACTTTCAAGAAGAGCGTTGAAGTCTACGAGCCAAGGGGCTCGTGGCTGTTGATGTGAATGAGAACCACGTCGCTGTGCTGGTTGGGGGGTAGCGTCTACTTGTTCGAAACGGGCTTCAAAGGCGTCGTCTTGGAATACTGCTACAGGAGGGAGAGTGTCTAAGAGAGGTATGATAAGCTGTACGGGGTCAAGTGCAGAATCAAGAGGAGGGTTTTGAGGAAGCTGAAGGAGAAGAGGAAGAAGAGC
>CAZPGS010000096.1:0-2425 GCA_964586135.1 uncultured Nitrososphaerota archaeon | reverse complement strand
GAGAGAATGGCGTTTCGACGCCCTCCCATGAGATTGGCCCTCATAGAGCTCGACCTCGCCCTCACATTTCTGCTTCCCTCGTCATTGACGACCAACAAAAAGGACAACCACGGCTAACAGTAGGGCTTTGTGCATGATACTTAGGCGTAAAGCTTAAATACGTTAAAGAACTTTCCCTTCAGTTTGAAGGAGGACTTGGTGTGGAATGAGTCTAGAGAGGAAAATAATAATCACGTGCGCCATAACGGGCTCAGTGCATTCGCCAACCATGTCGCCCTACTTGCCGATCACGCCTGATCAGATAGCTGACGAGGCGATCAAGGCAGCGGAGGCTGGGGCCGCAATAGTCCATATACACGTAAGGGACCCAACAGACGGGAGGCCTTCCTCCGACCTCAATCTCTATCGCCAAGTCCTTACGAAGATAAAGGAGAAGAGCGATGTAGTTTGTTGCGTTACCACTGGTGGAGGGCTCGGCATGACAGCCGAGGAGAGGATTGCCGTAGTGCCCGAGTTCGAACCCGAGATGTGCTCACTCAACATGGGCTCGATGAACTTTACCCTCCACCACATCCTGAAGATAATTCCTGAGGATATGTGGAAGTATCCGTGGGAGAAGCTTTACGCAGAGATGAGCGAAGACTTCGTGTTCAAGAACACCTTCAAGGACGTGAAGATATTCGTGCAAACTATGTACAAGTATGGAACGAAACCCGAGTGCGAGTGCTACGACATAGGTCACATATGGAACACGTACTATTTAGTGCAGGACGGCGTGATAAAGATGCCAGTCCACATACAGTTCGTCCTGGGAGTAAGAGGAGGCATCGGGGCCACTCCAGAGAGCCTCATATACATGAAACAAGTCGCTGATAGCTTGTTCGGAGCGGGCAGGTACACGTGGTCTGTCGCGGCTGCTGGGAGATGGCAATTCCCGCTCTGCACCCTAGCTGCGATGATGGGCGGGCACGTTCGCGTAGGACTGGAAGACAACTTGTTCTTGAAGAAAGGAGTACTGGCGAAGAGCAACGCCGAGCTCGTAGAGAAGATGGTGCGTATAATTGAAGACATAATAGGGTGGAGAGAAGTAGCCACGCCCGACGACGCTAGAAGGATACTGGGGCTTAAGGGAAAGAACGCTGTGAAGTTCTAATGCCCTGTTTACCCTTTTCCCCTTTTACCTCTTTTGTGAAGCGCGAGCGGAATAGACTTCTATGGAAACTCCTAGGAGTACGCCCTAGGCGTATTTGAAGCCGTCGATTAGGGCGGGTCTCCATCGAGCCCTCTTCATTACTAAGTTCGCACACGAGCGGTCAAGCGACAAGCAAAGGGCTATGGCAGTTAAAGTCACTATAAATGCGATATTTGATGTGGCCAATAACTATAACCGGCTTCTCATAGCTCGCCGTCCTTATCGTCAGGTGACCCCTTCGTCGACTTCATCTCTCGCTCTTCGACTACGTGTCGCGGACCCCGGCGAGTAACCGCGGTGTGGCATTAACACGCAGTAGCCCAAGCTCCTCGACTAACCACGCGCCTACGAGGTTATGCCTTGCACATGTGCCTTAGAACTAGTATCGCCTACGTAATTCCTCAAGTCCATCGTGTTGCGCGCAAAGGAGGCCCTCTTTCAGGTTAAGGGCTTTGAGATTTATGGTATGTGACGAGGCCCTGTGAGGATAGAAAGACTGGAGAAGGCTAACGCACCTGCCCCGAGCGGGAGGGCCCCGCCTCTAACCCCCTTATTGCCAGCGTCGCCGTGGCCACTGCTACCACGCCGTCCCCGATCCTCGCCTCGCCGCAGCCGACCGCCGTCCTGGAGCCTATGTGGACTGGCCTCCCGATCCCCACTAGCCTCCCCTTGAACACGGGCCTCAGATAGTGGACGTTGAGCTGGGCGGTCACTGCCACTCTTCCAGTCCCGACCAGCCTCTTGTTTATGTTGAGAGCTATTACTGCGTCCAAGACACTCGCTATCACGCCTCCATGGGCCACCCCTAGGGCTTGGAGGTGCTTCTCTTCGTCGAGGTCTAGCTCTATCACGACGTCCCCGTCGACCACCCTTGGCCTCATCCCTATGAGCTTGTACCAAGGAGAGGAGGAGACCCTCGAGAGGAACTCCTGCAAGACCTCTAACTCGGTAGAGCCCTCGTTTTGGTACCCCGCCATCGAAGAGGCCCCTACCTATGGAGCGTTACTCCGTAGAGGTTCAAGAGCCTCGAGGCTGCGGTCATCATCGTTTTTCGCCTGGACGCGTCCGGGCTTCGACACGTATGACACCTCCGGTTACGAGGTAATTCACGGACAAGTAAACCTTTCCTTTCCCTGCAGGACGACTTTCTCGGCGGTCACCACCAGTCTTTTAGCGGCCCTCGTAGCTCAAAATCCACTAATGGTGAACCATTCGTAATGCAATTGCCGTACT
>CAZPGS010000095.1:0-2550 GCA_964586135.1 uncultured Nitrososphaerota archaeon | reverse complement strand
CAGAGCCTTTCGTACATGATTCCCGTAGGAATACCGGCTATGCTAGGCGTGGTCGAGAGCGCCATGAGGGCAACGTTTGTAAGCTTGGGCGTCGCTCCCGCGATGGCTTCCTCGGCATCGATATTAACTAGGGCCATCGCTATCTGTTCCGAGGTCGCCGTCACGGGGCCCGTCACGGTGTTCTATTCGGCAGACGTTTTCCGAGGTCTGTTCGAGAGGAGGTCAAGGAGCCCTGTGCATGGCGATGAGCCTAAGGTTGTCTCCCGTCCTAACGACGAGGTCCGCTAAGGTCTCAAGCCTCTCGAGCACTTCGTACAAGACTACAAACGCCGAAAGAGAGACGTTGGACTCGAGGAGCGTTAAGTTCAGCTCTCTGTGGCGCTCGTCCACCTCCCCTTCTAAGTCCTCGAGCTCGTTGCACAGCTCTAGCACCTTTAGAGCGTCTGTTGAAAGTGAGGAGAGGGCCTGCCTCAGCTTATTGAACATCATGTTGATGAGCAACAAGAGCTTTCTAAACCCTTCGGCCACCTCGGGAGTTGAGTACCACCTCTTCGAGGCCGCCATCGAGATGCGGTACGATATGCCATCAACGTAGTCGAGGAGGCTGTCCAGGTTTAGGATCAACCTCATCCAGTCCTCTCTGTACATCAATGCCTCTCCGGCTCTAGCCAGGTAATCGAAGATGCGGAGCTTGACGTCGTTGCCCTCTTTCTCTACCTTCTTGATCTCTTCGGCGAGCTCGTTGATCCTCTTATTAGCCCTACTCTTAAAATAAATCTCCATCATCTCTTCCAAGTACCTGTAGGAGTCCCAAAGCTTCTTGCTGTGCTCCATCACGAAGTCCAAGAGTCTAAATAAGGCCTCTTCGGGCGAGGGCCTCTCTAACGCCACCGTCTCCGACCCCAAAAGGCTTATTTATCGCAAACTGTTCTACTGCGTTGACTTAAAAATTTCTCGTGCCCACGTGATGGCTTTGCACGAGCTCTCAATGGCCTCCAGCATTTTTGAGGTCGTGCTGGAGGTGGCATTGAAGAACAATGCCAAGAAGGTCTTAGAGGTCGTTGTCGAGGTGGGCGAGTTGACGCTACTGAACCCAGACCAGCTCTCCATGGCCTTCAAGGTCCTAAGCAGAGGGACGATAGCTGAAGGTGCAAGGTTTGAAGCGAAGGTCGTTAAGGCCAAAGCCCGGTGCAACAAGTGCAACGAGGAGTGGGACGTGGGCCTTAGCGACGTATCTCCGGTCACAGATCACTCCATGTTTTTGACGTACCTGGCCTACGACTCAGAAAAGTTCTTCAAGTGCGCTTGTCCGAAGTGCGGGGAAGCTGACTTCAGCTTCGTGTCCGGCAGGGAGCTCGTCATAAAGTCAATTAAGATCGAGAAGTAAGTTAGCGGCTCTATATGAGCCCTCGAGGATATTGAGAAAGTTTAAAGGAAGTGGGAAATTCTCTTATATACTTTAGAACCCTCCTTTAAATCGCGATACCTGCGCCTAAGATTTGGAGGGATTTTAGTTGATAGAGATAAGATGGCACGGTAGAGGGGGGCAAGGTGCCGTCACGGCTGCTGAGATACTGGCATCAGCAGCCGTGATCGAGGGCAAGTGGGCTCAAGCGTTTCCGAGCTTCGGCGCTGAAAGGCGCGGCGCTCCTGTTCAAGCATTTACGAGGATAGATGATAAGCCCATACTCAATAGGTCCTTCATCTACGAGCCGGATGTCGTGGTGGTCCTTGACGAGGGCTTGCTTGAAGCAGAGAGGGCCGAAGTGATGGCGGGGCTCAAGCTTGATGGCAAGTTGATCGTTAATAGCGGTCGAGAGCCGCGCGAAATCGCCAAGGAGTTGGGCTTCAAAGGTGATGTGGCGACAGTCGATGCCACTTCGGTGGCTCTTGAGGTCTTAGGGGTCCCCATAGTCAACACGGCTATATTGGGGGCGGTCGTTAGAGCCATCGACATAGTTAGCACTAAGAGCGTGGTCGAGGTATTTAAGAAGAAGTTCTCCCCCACGCTGGCCGAGAAGAACGTCAAGGCCTTCAGCGCAGCGTACGAGAGGACCCTCGTGGGGAGGTATTGAGGGGTGACGGAGCTCAAGAAGTGGTACGAGCTACCCGTGGGTTGCATGAACACAGAGCCCGGCTCAAGTCTGAGGAACTTGACCGGCGGGTGGAGGACGTTTAGGCCCGTCGTAGACAAGAGCAGGTGCACGAAGTGCCACCTGTGCTGGGTGTTTTGCCCAGAGGGCGCCGTGGAGCTAGAGGAAGACGGCTTCGTGAAGGTCAACTACTCCTATTGCAAGGGTTGCGGCATTTGCGCTAATGAGTGTTACCCGAAGGCGATAACGATGAAGAGGTGAGGTCCATGGAGGAGAAGATGTTCCTTTCGACAAACTATGCCGTGGCCTATGCGGTTAAGAGTTGCGACGTGGACGTTGTAACGGCATATCCGATAACCCCTCAAACGACGGTGGTGGAGAAGATTTCCGAGTTCGTAGCCAATGGAGAGCTGGACGCGGAGTTCATACCCATCGAGAGCGAGCACTCCGCCTTGAG
>CAZPGS010000094.1:0-2606 GCA_964586135.1 uncultured Nitrososphaerota archaeon | reverse complement strand
GGCTTTCAGTTGTGAGCCCCTTGGCAGCGTCGCCAGCCAATAATCAACGTAGTTATGCTCGGCAAAGCGGCAAGACGGCCGCTTTCCGCAAAACTTTTAAATGCGCATGCCCTCTCCTCGTCGACCAGGTAGATTTCTATCGGCCAAAGCCTTTAAATAATCCACATGCTTTGTGGTGTGCTAGCAAATGTCAATGATAGGAGAACCTAAAATCCCCGTGTTTAAGGGGACCACGACTGTGGGGATTAAGTGCGCTGACGGAGTGGTGCTAGCGACCGACAGGCGCGTGACGGCGGGCTTCTTCATCGCCAACAAGAGGGGCAGGAAGATCCTCCAAATAGAGGACAGGATATACGCGACCATAGCGGGCGTCGTTGCCGACGCGCAAATGCTAATCGATGCCATTAAAGCCCACGTCAAATACCTTAAGATCGCGACGAAACAACCCCCATCCGTCAAGGCAGTCGCGAGCTTGATATCGAACTTGCTCTTCTCGTCGAGGTACTACCCATACATAGTGCAGGTGATAGTGGCGGGGATAGACGAAGAAGGCTCGAAGATGTTCAACGTGGACCTCTTCGGAACGATGACCGATGAGAAGTACATCGCAACGGGCTCGGGCTCCCCTCTGGCGCTGGCCGTTCTTGAGACTCGATACAGGGACGACCTGAAGGTGAGGGAAGCGATCCCGATAGCCGTAGAAGCGATCAAGGCGGCTATGAAGTGGGACCCCGGCTCTGGAGAGGGCTTCGACGTAGTCGTAATATCGACTGAGGGGGCTGAGGAGATACCTCAAGAAAAGCTCGAAAGAGGCTTAGTATAAATCCATTTAAACGGAAGGTAAGGAAATTGGCGCAACTCAATCACTTGGCGTTGCTGAGAGAGGGGATATTAAAGAGCATACCACCAGAGGCGGGCATAACTAGGATAGATTTTGAGGGGCCTGAGATAGCGGTCTACGTCAAGAACCCCGCGGTCTTGCTGTCCAACGGTGACCTCGTTAAAATCGTGGCCAAGAGCTTAAAGAAGAGGATAGTGCTGAGGCCCGACCCGGCCGTCAGGAAGGACAAGGAAGAGGCCAAGAAGGTGGCCTACGAGCTCGTGCCGCCAGAGGCTGGCGTGACGAACATCTACTTCGACGACGTCATGGGCGAGATGATAATAGAAGCAAAGAAGCCAGGCTTGGTGATAGGCAAGAACAGCTCACTTCTCAGGCAGCTCCTTGCACACACCTTCTGGAGGCCTGTGCCGGTCAGGACTCCGCCGCTCAAGTCTAGGTTCATGGAATCGGTCTCGGCCCTCCTCCACAAGAACAGTAGCTACAGGCTCAAGATGCTAAAGGAAGCTGGGAGGAGGATCCACAGAGCCCCTCTCTACAAAGTAGACAGCATAAGGATAATCGCCCTAGGGGGATTTAGGGAGGTCGGCCGCTCATCCATACTCGTCGAAGTGGGAGAAGACAAAATTCTGCTAGACTGCGGAGCCAAGCCCGGTGCGAGGGAGTACATTAGCGAGTTCCCAGCGTTTTGGATCGACGACTTCGACGTGGACTCTCTGAGCGCTGTCGTGATAACACACGCGCATCTGGATCACTGCGGGGCACTGCCTCTACTCTTCAAGTACGGCTATCGAGGGCCCGTCTATTGTAGCGAACCGACTAAGATGCTCATGGCCCTCATATTAAAGGACTACCTAGATGTGGCAGAGAAAGAGGGCAGGACCCCGATATACGGCATCAGAGAGGTGAAGATGGCCCTCCTCCACACCATAGCTTTAAACCACGGAGAGGTCACGGACATAGCCCCAGGGGTCAAGCTGACGTTGCACAACGCGGGCCACATACTCGGCTCGTCGATCGCCCATCTCCACATAGGCGAGGGCCTCCACAACATAGTCTATACGGGCGACTTCAAGTATGGCAGGACGAGGCTCCTTGAGCCAGCCACGTACGTCTTCCCTAGGCTTGAGACCCTCGTAATGGAGTCGACTTACGGAGGGCCGAATGATGTGATGCCGTCCAGAGAGGAGACCGAGGCAAAGCTCATTGAGATAATAAACAGGACGCTGAGCCGTGGGGGCAAGGTGCTGATCCCGGTGCTGGCCGTCGGCAGGGCCCAGGAGATAATGCTGGTCTTGGCCAATGCCGTCGAGAGGAAGCTCATACCCTCAGTGCCCATATACGTTGAGGGCATGATACAGGAGTCTACGGCGATACACACTGCGTATCCCGAAAGCTTAGCGAAAGAAGTTAGGGACAAGATACTCTACGAGGACGTGAATCCCTTCTTGGCGGAGAACTTCGTCATCATGACCAAGGGCCACGAGCGCCTCGACGTGGTTGAGGGCGAGCCCTGCATAATACTGGCCACCTCAGGAATGCTGAACGCGGGCCCCGCCCTCGAGTACTTCAAGCTCATGGCCGAGGACAAGAGGAACTCCCTGGTATTCGTCTCTTACCAGGTTGAGGGGACCCTTGGGAGGACGATCCAAGAAGGGGCCAAAGAGGTGCTAGTCGGCTACGTCGACGGCAAGCCCCTGACGGTTAAGGTCGAAATGGAAGTCCACACTTGCGAGGGGTTCAGCGGCCACAGCGATAGGAAGCAACT
>CAZPGS010000093.1:0-2674 GCA_964586135.1 uncultured Nitrososphaerota archaeon | reverse complement strand
GAACGACGTGGTGGCCAAGGGCGCTAGGCCCATAGGTTATGCTGGCACGATAGCGTCGAGCTCTCACTCCGTCAGGGTGGAGGTGGTCAAGGGGTTGAGGAAGGCCCTGAGGCTCTACGGCCTCGCGTTACTCAAAATGCACACCCACCCCGACACCACGTACGACGCTGTTGACAGTTGTGTCGTCGGCGTTGCGAAGAAGGTCATCCCGAGCAGCACGGCGAAGCCTGGCCAGAAGATAGTTTTCGCGATAGACCTCGATGGCTCTAGGCGCTTCAAGGGATGGGTCTACTGCTTCGACTCGGCCTACGGCAAGTCGCCCGAGCAAGTCAAGAGGTTGATAGACGCCATGATATCGATAGCCGAGAGGGGCTTGGCCTCCGCCTCCAGAGACATAAGCGCTCCCGGCATGCTCGGCTCTCTAGCAATGTTGTGTGAGTCCAGTGGCGTCGGAGCCGTGGTGCGCTTGAACTCTATACCCATGCCCCGAGGCGTCGACTTAGAGCTTTGGCTCAAGAGCTACCCCTCGTTCGGCTTCATACTCGCAACGGACAACCCTCAAGAGTGCGTCGAGACGCTCAAGGATCATGGCTATGTAGCCTCCGTGGTGGGCGAGACCACCAGCGACAAGAGGGTCGTCGTAGAGCTGGGCTCGTCGAAAGCGGCTTTCATGGACCTAAATAGGGAGTCCGTCTTCTACCAAGTGTAGCGCTTAGAGTGCTACGACACTTTGCAGTTAAGTTATTTACCTCGCCCATCGATTAAGCGAGGGTGCGGGCGAGGGCCCTCGGCGGTACTCCATGACTCTGATAGGCTTCCCGCTATGGCTTGGCGATAAGGATAAGTTCGCGTCCAAGGTCGATGAGGCACGCGATGCCGGCTTTGACTACATAGAGTTAAGCTTTGACTATCCTTGGCCCATACCCGACGAGGAGACGCCGAGGAAGATAGCAAGTTGCGCTCAAAGCGCGGGCCTAGACGTGGCAATCCATGGGAGCTGGAGAGACGTGAAGCTAGCATCGCCGATGAGCGAGATCAGGGAAGCCTCTTTAAACTACGTCTTTAAGACCTTCGAGATAGCCAAGAGGCTCGAGCCCAAATACGTCGTGCTCCACATATCCACGGACCAGGCAGTGAACGAGGTAAAGGAGCTCGAGCAGCCCATCGTCGACGCAGCCATACAGTCGGCTCGAGAGCTAATAGGCCTTGCCTCCAAGCTCGGGATAACCATTCTCTTCGAGAACGTCCCCTGGTCGTTCTGCTCCTCCGCGAGCCACATGAAGAAGCTCGTCTCGAGCGTGAGCGGGGCGGAGGTTTGCTTTGACGTCGGACATGCTTGGCTCCAAGCGCTGAAGTCCAGTGAGGGGAGGAGGGCTAGCGTCGAAGAGGTAGTAGACATGTGGGTCAAAGAGCTCGGACATAAGATTCGAGCCGTGCACGCGCACGACTGCTTGGTCAAGAGGGGAAGGGTCCAGGAGCACGTGGCCCCGTCGCTCGACTCTCCATTTATGAGGTCCCTATCGAGGTTTGAGGAGAGGGGCTTGAGAGTGCACTTCGTAGTCTTGGAGGTCTTTAGGAGGCCCGACGGCAAAGAGGCGAGCCCGAGGGACTTAGCAAAGCTCTTGGAGCACTTGAGAAGAGCCTGTAGTCGAGGCGCTAGGTTGAGTGCAAACTATTAGAGCAGGCTTTAGCTATAAGGTGAAGGAGGACGTGAGTGGGCTTAGAGAGCCGAGTAGACGTGGGCCCTGAGCGCATAAGGCTGGAGTACGATCGCGGGACGATAGTCGTCAGAGGGCTGACGCAGGAGATTCCGCCGCTGAAGTGGGACCCGAGGGCCAAGTGCTTGCGGGCGTTGGCCTACAAGTACCTTGAGGTCAAGAGAGTCCTCGAGCTATTGGGCCTCGAGTTCGAGGACCGCGTGCTCTCGCCGATTAAAGGCTCCATAGGGACAGCGTCGCTCAAGTCCTTGAGGAGCTACCAGGAAGAGGCCGTGGAGGCGTGGCTCAAAGCGGGCAAGAGGGGGGTGATAGTGTTGCCAACGGGGACGGGCAAGACTATGATAGCGATCAAGATAATAGCGCAAGTGAATGAGCCCACCGTAGTAGTCGTGCCGACGCTGGAGCTCCTCGAGCAGTGGAGGCTGGAGCTCTCAAAGGCCCTCAATGTCAACGTGGGGGTCGTGGGGGGAGGCTCTAGAGAGCTCTCCTTTGTGACGGTGTCGACGTACAGCTCTGCTTATCTGCACGCCGAGGAGATGGGGGACAAGTTCAAGCTCTTGGTCTTCGACGAGGTGCACCACTTGCCCAGCGAGAGCTTCAGGCAAATAGCCCTCATGAGCGCGGCTCCCTACAGGCTCGGCCTGACGGCGACGCTGGAGAGGGAGGACGGCAAGCACGTAGACCTCTTTGACTTGGTCGGCGACGTGGTGTACAGGAAGAGCGTATACGAGATGAAGAGCAAGCACTTGGCGGACTTCGAGCTCGTCAGGGTCTACGTGGAGCTCACGGACGACGAGAGGAGGGAGTTCGAGAAGCTGTACTCGATGTACAAGGACTTCTTGGAGAGGAGGAACTGGAGGCTCAGATCTCTCGAGGACTTCAAGAGGCTGATGATGGCCAGTGGCCTCAGCCGAGAGGCTCGAAGGGCTTTGAGGGCGTGGAGGGACGCTAGGCTC
>CAZPGS010000092.1:0-2709 GCA_964586135.1 uncultured Nitrososphaerota archaeon | reverse complement strand
CTAGCCTTTAGCAAGATAGTGAGCCTCGGCAATAAGGCCGACTTGAGCGAAGTGGACTACCTAAAGCTATTGGCCGATGACCCTGAAACGAGGGCCATCGCCCTCTACATAGAGGGCGTGGAGAGGGGGGAAGAATTTACTCGGGCCGTCAGGGAGGTCTCAGTGAAAAAGCCCATCATAGCACTGAAGGCCGGCGTTACGGAAGCGGGCGCTAGGGCTGCTTCATCCCACACGGGCTCCATGGCCGGGAGCGAAGTGGTCTACACGACGGCATTCAAGCAGTTCGGAGCCCTTAAGGTCGAGGAGTTGATGGAGTTGTTGGACGCGACCAGGTGCTTTGAGAGCCAGCCCATACCCAGATTCGGCAACATAGTTATAATCACCAATGCCGGGGGGCCAGGGATACTGACTGCCGACGCTTGTGGAAAACTAAACTTGAGGCTGGCGCATTTGAGCGCAGAAATAGTCAACGAGCTGAGGAAGGCCCTCCCCCAGCGTCCTCGACCAACAATCCTATAGATGTCTTGGGAGATGCTAGGGCCGAGAGGACGAGGCAGTCCTGAAGATATTGTCAAGCCGCGAGGACATAGATTGTTACATAGTGGTACTGGCCCCTCAATCGATGACGGAGCCTAACGAGGTCGCGAAGCTCTTAGTGGACTTCAAGCTCAGGAACCCTCAGAAGGTCATGGTGACGAGCTTCTTAGGAGGACCCAAGGTCGCTAGTGCTGTATCGACCCTGAAGAGTAGCAGGATACCCAACTACGACACCCCCGAGAGAGCGGTCAGAGCGCTTAGCTTGCTCATAAAGTACAAGGAGGTGCAAGCGAAGCAGGCGAGCTTGCTAAAGGAGGGCTATCCTAGGTATCCCATTGACCGGGAGCGCATAAGGGAGATAATATCGAGGGCTGTGAGCGAAGGGAGGAAGACGCTAATGCCAGATGAGGTCTGCGAGGTCCTCAGCGCCTGTGGCATAAGGGCCGCACCCTGTAAAATCGCTAGGAGCCCCGAAGAGGCCGTCCAAGCGGCCGAGTACATCGGCTACCCGGTGGCACTAAAGATAGCCTCACCCCACATAGCCCACAAGTCCGACGTGGGCGGCGTGAAGCTCGACCTGAGGACCCCGAACGACGTGAAGCTGGCCTACCACGAGATAATGGCGAATGTCTCGAGATACGTGCCAGGAGCGACTATATACGGCATAGCGGTCACGCCGATGGTACCCCAAGGAAGGGAGGTAATAGTGGGTATGCATCGAGACCTTCAATTCGGTCCCATGATAATGTTCGGCCTGGGCGGGGTATACGTGGAGCTATTGAGAGAGGCGTCCTTTAGGCTCGCCCCCCTTACGAGGAGCGAGGCTTTGGAGATGATAATGGAGACAAAGGCTTATACATTGCTTAGAGGCTTTAGAGGTAGCCCGCCAGGAGACTTGGACGCCGTGGTCGATGTAATATTAAAGGTCTCCGCGCTGTCGGCAGAGTTCAAGGAGATACAGGAAATCGATATTAATCCGCTGTTCGTATACGAGAAATTCAAGGGTTGTGTCGTCGTTGATGCTAAGATATGGTGCTGAGGTGTGGTGAAGAAGTGTGGTTAAAGCCCTCTTCATAGCGTCCTCTGAAAGCTTTGCTGGGAAGACGGTAGTAGCCTTAGGGCTTGCGCTCAAAGCCATGGAGGAGGGGCTCAGGGTATGTTACATGAAGCCTATAGGAATCGCCGAAACGATGGTAGAGGGGAAGTTGACGGATGGAGATGTTGTGTTAATGAAGAAGGTCTTGGGACTCCCCCATCCATACGAGGTTCTGTGCCCCATAGTAGTCGACGAGCATTTCGTCGAGAAGCTCCTGAAGTTGGGGAAGCAGGGGAAAGAGGAGATACTCAAGGCTTATTCTCAGTTGAAGAAGGACCACGACCTCCTGTTGATTGGAGGGTTTAGGAGCGTTGAGACCGGTTTAGTAGCGGGCTTATCTGCTCCCGAGATAGCCAAAGAGATCGGCGCGAAGGTACTCCTCGCGGTCAAGGCTACGAAAGAGGAATTCGTAGACGAAGTACTGCTCAAGAAGAGGTTCATCGAGAGCGTGGGGGCAAAGTTACAAGGAGCGATCCTGACCTTCATACCGTATCACCTCTACCACCACGTCAAAGAGGACATGGTACCTCTGCTGGAAATGAAGGGAGTGAAGATCTACGGCCTCATACAAGAGGTGCCAGCCCTTCTAAACCCCACCATAAGAGAAATAGTGAGAAGCCTTAACGGCGAAGTGTTGACGGCGCCCGAGAAAATTGACAACACTTACGAGACGATACTAATCGGGGCCATGACTTGTGAATCAGCCCTCATCTACGCCAAGAGGGTTGCAAACAAGCTCGTGATAGTGGGCGGTGACAGGACAGACCTCTTATTATCGACCCTTGAGACGCCAACTGTCGCCATTATTCTGACGGGGGGCATACACCCTGGCTCGAGGATCATTGCCAAGGCCGAGGAAAAGGGAGTGCCGCTGATACTCGTCAACTACGACACCTATACCACGGTGCAGATGATAAATAAGCTCAGCGGCAGGATAAAGCCCGAGGACACGAAGAGAATAGAGATCGTTAGAGAGCTCATGACGAAGAACGTTAATTACAGAGCCTTGTTCGAAGACTTGAGCCGCGACTGAGGGCGCGCCCTTAGGCGACGAGCAAGGACTACTCGATTATCGC
>CAZPGS010000091.1:0-2783 GCA_964586135.1 uncultured Nitrososphaerota archaeon | reverse complement strand
CCCGGAGAGGGTCAGGTACGCCATCTTCGTCGCCGTCCCCAAGTTCAAGTTCACCCTGGACTCCGAGGAGAATCACCCAGTGAGGCTCCTCCAGGTAATGTCCGTACTGCAGACGATAGTCGAGGGGGACGAGGCATTTCACCTTGCCAAGATGGTAGCCGAGATGAGGCGGCACGTCCTCAGGCTCGGGTACGAAGAAGCGAGGCTCTTAGCTGACGCCCTTCGCAAGGGGGTCAAGCTCGAGGGCTACCTGGAGGAGGTTCGGAGGCTCTTCGACGATGCTAGGAGCCTTATGGTCGAGCTGTTGAAGAGGGAGGACGTCAAGAGGAAGTTCCTCGCGAGCCCCGCGATAGACGTGAGGGAGGTAGACGGCAAGCTCTACATGTTCATACCAGACGTCATGACGTACATACAGGCGAGCGGCAGGACCTCTAGGATGTACGCGGGAGGGCTGACGAAGGGGCTGAGCATAGTGGTACTCCTGCCTGAGGATCGCAACGCCCTCAACAACCTGATCAAGCAGACGAAGATCTACATAGAGGACGTGCGGTGGAGGCCCCTCTCTGAGGTCAGCTTGGACAAGTTGGTTAAGGAGATAGACGAAGATAGGGAGAGGGTCAGGAAGTCCTTGACGGGCGAGATCGAGGAGGTGAGAGAGCCCGTCAAGAGCGCCTTGATGATAGTCGAGAGCCCGACCAAGGCTAGGACCATCGCCAACTTCTTCGGGAGGCCCTCGAGGAGGGTCTTGGGGCCCTTGAGGGTCTTCGAGGTCTTCGCCGGGAACTACCTCTTGAGCATAGTCGCGACGAGGGGACACGTCTACGACGTCGTGACCGAGGACATAGGCAAGTACGGCGTGCTACTGCTCAACGGACGCTACGTCCCGATATACGGCACGCTCAAGAGATGTAGGAAGTGCGGCTATCAGTTCACGGTTGACAGCGACCTATGCCCTAGGTGCGGATCCAGCCACATAATGAGGGCGGACGACGTGGTGAGGCTGCTCAGGAGGATAGCTAGCGAGGTCGACTTGGCCTTCATAGCCACAGACCCCGACGTAGAGGGCGAGAAGATAGGCTGGGACGCCGCCTGCACGATAGCCCCGTACCTCGCTGAAGTGAGGCGAAGCGAGTTCCACGAGGTCACGAGGAAGGCCGTCTACGAGGCCCTCAACAACCCGAGAGATGTGGGTATACCGATGGTCGAGGCCCAAATGGTCAGGAGGGTCGAGGACAGGTGGATCGGCTTTGGCTTGAGCCAGTGGCTCTGGGATCTATTCGAAAAGAAGTGGTTAGGAGCTGGCAGGGTTCAAACTCCAGTCTTGGGGTGGATAATCGAGAGGTGCGACGAGTGGAAGAAGAACGCAACGAACTTCGTGATAGTGGACGTCGAGGGGGGCCTTCGACTTTACTTCGACGTCCCCCTGCCCTACAGAGAGGTCAAGAAGTCGTCGTCGAAGATCAAGGAGTCCGAGGTCGTCGTGGAGGACGTGGCATTCGATGAGGTCGAGCTCAACCCCCCGCCTCCCCTTACCACCGACGAGCTGCTGTACGTGGCCTCGACTAAGGGCTTCAGCTCAACTGAGACGATGAGGGTAGCGCAAGAGCTCTTTGAAATGGGCCTCATAACCTACCACAGGACCGACAGCACGACGGTCTCGGACGTCGGGAAGATAATAGCTAGAGACTACCTTCAGGAGAAGTACGGGGATGGGTATAGGGACTGGTTCGTGCCGAGGGACTGGTTTAAGGAGGGGGCTCACGAGTGCATAAGGCCGACGAGGCCTGTGGACGCCCTGACGCTACAGCGCTTGGTAATGGACGGCTCAATAACGACCATAGTGCCGCTGACGGTTAGGCACTACAGGATCTACGACTTGATATTTAGGAGGTTCATGGCGAGCCAGATGAAGAGGGCAGTGGTCACGAGGGCTAAGTACACCTTCAGCCTCGAGGTCAACGGGGTCAAGTATTTAGCCGCTCAGGAGGGCATAGTCGAAGTTAGAGACTTAGGGTTCCTAGACGTCCTCGGCTATAAGTTGCTCAATAGGCTTGATAAGGGATGTTGCCTGAAGATCGAGAACCTCGAGGTCAGGAGGACTTCTAGGATACCGCTTTACAGAGAGGGGGAAGTCGTCAGGCTTATGAGGGGGAGGGGGATAGGCAGGCCCTCGACGTACTCCAAGATCATAGAGGGGCTGATAAGGCACAAGTACGTGGTCAAGAACAAATGGAGTGGACTCGTGGCAACTGCCTTGGGCAGGAAAGTGTACGAGCGACTCATGAGCAGGTTTAAGGAGTTCATATCCGAAGAGACTACAAGGGAGCTCGAAGAGAAAATGAAGTTGATAGAGATGGGCAAGCTGGATTATCAAGGAGTGTTGAGGGTCTTAGCCAGCCAGCTTGACGAGGTGTTGAGAGGGGCAGGAGAGGTTGAGGGCCCCTCGAGATAAGCTGGCTTGGTGCATAAGTGGGGCGGGCCACCACCTCTTCGAGAGTATAGAGGTCATGGAGGAGCTAGCGGCCAAGGGCTTTGACATAACGGTCTTCATATCCCAGGCCGGGCTCGAGGTCGTCAGGATGTACGGTCTCGAGAGGAGGCTGAGGGCCATAGCCGACGGTAGCTACTACAGGGAGCTCGTGACCCCAAGCGATGGAGCCAGCTGTGGCAAGGCTGGGAGGCTTTCGATGGGGAGGTACCTAGCGCTCGTAGCATCGCCGGCAACCGCGAACACCGTCGCTAAAGTCGTGAACGGGATAGCCGACACCCCTCCGACCATAGCG
>CAZPGS010000090.1:0-2870 GCA_964586135.1 uncultured Nitrososphaerota archaeon | reverse complement strand
CCAATAAACATCAACCACGAAACAGCCCTCAGCAGGTAGTAGTTCGTGGCGAGGAAGAAACTCGACAGGCAGTTACCACTTCAAAGTCGTAACCCAAGGAATAATGCATTAAACGATGGAGAGTTGTCGCGTTCGAGGTCATTAAGGCTGGCGTGTGCCCTCGGGGCCTAGAGCTGAGGGGCGTTGAAGGGCGTAAAGCTAGCCTCGCTTGCGCCCTTGCTCGTACGCCCTCCTGGCCTCCTCGAGCAACCCCTTATCTCCCGCCAAGAAAACTCCTTTGAGGAGGGCCTCCTCTAACAGCTTTCGCCTCTCCCTCGCCATATCGAAGAACTCCTCGACCGTCAACACCCTGGGCTCCGCGTCTCGCGAAAGCCTTGGATTTATGTAGACAGAGATCCTCTCCAAGGGGTTCCTCGGGGCCTCTCTCGCGACTACCAGCAAGTCGACGTCGGAGAAAGGGGAGTAATCGCCCTTGGCCAAGGAGCCTATGAGCACCACCAGCTCAGCGAGGCCTCTCCTCACTAAGTCCTCGGCGTACTCCCTCACTTCCTTAAGCACGAGCTCATAGTCAAGCTTGAACACCCTTACTCCTGCAGAACTCGATGACCTCTCTCGCATACCTCACTGCCCTCTCGGCATCGCTTTTAGTATAATAGTCTAACGGAGCCCCTTCGCTGTGGAAGTTCGGGTACCTAGTCGGGATGTAGTGCCTGTCGAGCTCCTTGGCCTTGTCTATAAGATCCTCACGCGGCTTGAGGTCCTCTGGGAGGCTTTCCAACATCCTCGATATGGAGTGCCCCCAGACCTCCATGTTCCTGCTCTCGTAGAGGGCCTTGACAGCCTTCTCGGCGGCCTGCTGGGCCGCGAAGCAGGCCCACTCGTAGTCCCCCATCTCTAGAGATCGCTCCGCGTGAGCCAAGTCCCTGAGGGACTGCCTCATCCAGTCCCTAGCCCTGGAGACCACAAGGCCTCACTTTAGAGGTCCTCAGAGCTATTTGAGGACCAAGATCGATTTAAGATTTTCCTTGATCCCTCGTCCGGTCGTGGCAAGCGCTTTGGAGGACATCGAGGTAGTCAGCTTCTTAAGCTCGTAACATGAAGTGACAGAATTAGTGGAAGGAGTGGTGCCTTTGCGCTTTAGAGATGAGATAGGGACGCCCTTGTTTGAGGGCGCGACCAAGATCTTGCTCTTGGGCGCTGGAGAGCTCGGCAAGGAGATAGCCATCGAGGCCCAGAGGCTCGGGGTGGAGGTCGTGACTGTGGACAGGTACGACATGCCCCCTGCCAGTCACGTGGCTCACAGGCACTACACAGTCAACATGCTCGACGGCAAGGCCCTGAAGGCCATAGTCAGGAGGGAGAGGCCCGACGCAGTAGTCCCCGAGATAGAGGCGATAAACACCGACGCCCTCCTAGAGCTAGAGGAAGAGGGCTTCTTCGTCGTGCCCAACGCCCGTGCCGTCAGGATAACTATGGACAGAATATTGCTCAGGAGGCTCGCGGCCGAAGAGGCTGGTGTCTCCACCTCCAAGTACATGTTCGCCGAGAGTCTCGAAGAGCTCGAGGAGTGTTGCGAAAAGCTAGGCTACCCCTGCCTGGTGAAGGCCCAGATGAGCAGTGGCGGCCTGGGCTCTACGGTAGTTACTGATAGGAGCATGGTCAAGACCGCCTACGAGAGGGCCCTTAGGGAGGCTAGGGGCTTCAGCAGGCAAGTGATAGTCGAGCAGCTGATAGACTTCGATGTCGAGGTAACGGTCCTGACGCTCGCTCACATAGACTCGAGCGGCAAGGTGGCCGTGACGCCACTGGAGCCCGTGGGCCACGTTAGGTCGACGGGCCACTACCACGTGAGCTGGCAGCCTCTCTTCGACATAGACCCGAGCACCGGGCTGTCTAAGTCGTCCTTCGAGGGCTACGGAGGGCCCATGCACTTGATGGAGGACCCGCCTGTGGACGGGCTCAAGTGGAGGTCCAAGTGGAACGGCAAGAGGATCGACGCAGATAGGGCGAGGGTGGTGAAGGAGATGTTGTCTGAGATCGCCAAGAAGGTCGTCACGAAGCTCTTAGAGACAAAAGAGGGGCTGAGAGGGCTGGGGATCTTCGGTTGCGAGATTTTCGTCAAGCTGGGCGATGAGGGCGAGAAGCCGCAAGTGTTCTTTAACGAAGTCTCTCCTCGACCTCATGACACCGGCATGGTGACCTTGGCCACTCAAGACCAGTCCGAGATGGCCTTACACGTCAGGGCCATCTTGGGCCTCCCGATACCGGAGGTCAAGGTCCTGACCTGCGGAGCGAGCCACGTCATATTGGCCAAGGTCGGGAGCGCATGGGCGCCCAAGTACGGAGGGGTCAGCGAGGCCCTGAAGATACCGGGCGTCCAGCTAAGGCTCTTCGGCAAGCCTGTGACGTACGTCGACAGGAGGATGGGGATAGCCTTAGCGATAGCGGACTCGGTGAACGAGGCGAGGTCCAAGGCCCTGAGAGCGGCTCACACCGTTGAGGGAGCGATAAAATATGGCTAGGCCTTTAGTGGCCGTCATAGCGGGGAGCAGATCCGACGAAAAAGTAGTAGAGGAAGTCGCCTCGACGTTGAGGGAGCTGGGCATAGAGCACGAAGTGCAGTACCTATCGGCCCACAGGAACCACCTTCAGCTGGAGGAGTACGTCAAGAGAAGTGAGGCCAAGGTATTCATAGCGGTAGCTGGAATGGCGGCTCACCTGCCGGGCTTTATAGCCTCGATAACCGAAAAGCCTGTGATAGGCGTGCCAGTGAGCAGCAAGCTCCAAGGGCTGGACGCGCTTCTGTCTATGGTACAGATGCCGAGGGGCTTCCCTGTGGCGACGGTCGGCATAGACATGGGGGCCAACGC
>CAZPGS010000089.1:0-2936 GCA_964586135.1 uncultured Nitrososphaerota archaeon | reverse complement strand
CGTCCATGGTCGACGCGAGAGTGGAGCCCGCCCTCCTCACGTCGCTCAGCGCGACGCCCTTCCTCAAGACTATGCTCCCGCCGCCGCTCACTCCTGAGGCGACGATCTTGAACTTGCCCCTAGAGGCCGCGTAGAAGACGAGCTGAGTTATCAAGGGCGACAGCCCGACCTCTATCCTGCCCCTGACTAGGTCGCTCATCAGCGAGATGCCGTCCTCGTAGACCCTCAAGTGGACGCCGTAGCCGACCTCCTCTAGCCTCGACTTGAAGTCGAATACGAAGGGGTACTCGGCGGCCCTCACAATCCCCACCTTTATGAGCTTGCTCGAGGACTCGAAGCCCTTGAGCCAGACCCTGAACCCGGAGCCCCTCTCCCTCCTCCTGTAGACGACGCCCCTCTCCTCTAGCTTCTTCAAGAAGTAGGAGATCGTGGACTTCGAGTAGCCCGTGGACTCGACGACCTCGGACTGGAGGGCCCCTCTGCTGCCCCTCTCCCTCAAGAACCTGACTATAGCTTCTTCCGACATCTCCGCAATAACAAATCTATGAGAAAGCTTATATATTTTTACTTCGGAAAAAATAGAGTTCGAAGTGAATATAAAGAGCTGGGGGCTGAGCATGGAACCTCCAGTCGTGGGCTCTATAACAGCCTCCTTCGTGCTATGCTCTTACATAGGCCATCTGAGCGGCTCAGACGAGCGCGACATCGACGGCCACTCGGTCTCTACTAGGATTATAGAGAGCGGGTGATGGTCGTGTCGTCTGGGAAGGCGGCCGACAGAGGCGAAGCCGTCAAGGCCCTGTGGGCGCTCCTCTTCGCAGTGATAATCGTGCTGACCTTCGCGGTGCCCTACGCCGTATTAAAAGACGTGGCGAGCCTGTGGGGGGCCTACGCCTTCTGGACCTTGCTGACGGCCATCACGATAGCGCTGGTCTGCGTCTTTATGCGTAAGTGGAGGGGGTGAGCCGTGGCCGTAGGAGCCTTCTGGGTCTGTCTCGGGATAGCCGTGTGGTTCGCGGCCGGTAGCGCGATCTCCTACTACACTCGCAAGTACGTGGGCCGTGGGGTCGCCGACTACTTCATAGCGAGTAGGAGGCTCTCGGCCCTCCCCGCGGCTTTGACCTACGCCGCTACGACCTACAGCGCCTTCATGTTGGTCGGGCTCGTGGGCTTGACGTACTCGCTCGGCGCCTCGGCGCACGGCTTCGAGCTGACCTACCTGATCGGCACGGTGATCCTATTGGCGTACTTCGCCCCTAGGATCCATATAGCCGGCAAGCTCTACGACTGCGTCACGCCGCCGGAGCTACTCTCCAAGAGGTTTGAGAACAAGTGGGTCGGCCTCGTCGCTACGGTCATATGCCTCGTCATGATAGTGCCCTACTCCTCCGTCCAGTTCATGGGCATAGGCTACCTATGCGAGGGGCTCACAGGCGGGGAGATGCCCTTCGCTGTCGGGGCCCTGATGGCGATGGTCCCCACGCTCGTTTACGCGTACTGGGCCGGGATGCGCTCAGTGGCCTGGACAGACGTCCTTCAAGGCCTCATCATGATCACCACCTCGCTCGGCGCGCTCTTTTACGTCGTCCAAGCCTTCTTGGGGGGCTGGGGGCCCTACTTTGAGCGCTTGTCGACTGAGGCCTCGGACCTCTTGAAGGTGAACTGGCCCCTACTGCCCTACCTAGGCCTCACGATACCGTGGTTCTTCTTCGCCCTGTCGAACCCTCAGGTCTTCCAGAGGTACTACGTGCCCAAGGACGTGACGACCCTCAGGAGGATGATATGGGGCTTCACCGTCTTCGGCTTTGTCTACACGTTGACATCCACGCAGTTCGGCTTCGCGTGCAGGCTTCTAGTGCCCGGGCTGAAAGCGGCCGATCAGGCCATGCCCACGCTCTTGGCCACGAAGGTGCCGCCCGTCGTGGCGATGATCATGCTCATAGGGATAACGGCGGCGGCCGTGTCGACGATCGACTCCATAATACTGACGCTCTCGTCCATGGTGAGCAGGGACGTCTACAAAGCACTCAGGCCCGGCGCGTCTGAGGACGAAGAGCTCCGCATAGGGAAGGCATTCATATTCGTCTTCGCCATCGTGTGCTACGTCTTCGCGTTGTTCAGGCCCGGCCTGATAGCCATCTTGTCGGCCATGTCGTCTGGAGGGATGTTGGTTATAGTCCCCTCGATCTTCGCAGCCTTCTTCTGGAAGCGCGCCACGGCTCCGGCGGCCCTCTTGAGCATGGCGGTGGGCGTCGTCATAGTCGGCCTAGGCTACGTCCTCGGCGTCGGCCCTCTAGGCGTGCCCTCGACGATTTGGGGCCTGATAGCGTCAGCGGTCATCCTATGCCTCGGTAGTTACGTGACGAAGCCTCCTGCGAGAGCCGAGGAGTTCTTGAGGCTAGTCAACGAAGAGCTCAGGAAGCATGGGTTCCACTAACGGTTCCATGGCCTCACTAAAGCGCCAACCATAGTCGAGAAGTCGCGACTTGGCTTAGCTAGTGACGGTCTTCGTAGGCGGGCCCAGGGTTTGGGGCCTCATGACAACGTCGCTACCCCTTAACAATCTCTTTCTCCTCACGGACTGACGGGAGAGGGGCTCACTTATTAGTCGAAGAGCTCAAAGAGGCATTAAAGGACTTCTCAAAGTAACTGTAACTTTAAATAATTCGAGCATGCCTAACAGGCTGACGGCCGTACGCCGGCTTCTGGAGCTGGCGCCTATGTTCGTGAAGAGCCTGCCGGAGGACGAGATAACCAAGATAATAGTTCAGCACGCCTGTAGGGACTGGGCCGATATCGCCAGCACGGACGTCGTGATAGTCGGCGCGGGCCCCTCGGGGATGACAGCTGCCAGGTACTTGGCCAAGAGCGGATTCAAGGTCGTGGTCTTCGAGAGGAGGCTCAGCTTCGGCGGCGGGATAGGCGGAGGGGGCATG
>CAZPGS010000088.1:0-2979 GCA_964586135.1 uncultured Nitrososphaerota archaeon | reverse complement strand
GCAACCTAAAATTTAAAAATGGCTTCACTTGAGAGTCTTAACGCCTCAAAGCGGTAATTGGAGGGAAGCTCGATGGCGCGCGCCTCGGAGCCCGTCAAGGGAGAAGCCCTAGTTGTCGGAAGCGGCATCGCGGGGATAACCGTGGCCCTCGAGCTCGCGAACATGGGCGTCAAGGTGCACCTCGTCGAGAAGAGGCCCGTGATCGGCGGGAACATGGCCAAGCTCACGAAGGTGTTCCCGACGCTCGACGACGCCCAGAGCCTCCTAAAGCCTAAGATGGACGCTGTCTGGGGGCATCCGAACATAGACTTGCTGACCCTAGCCGAAGTACAAGAGGTTAGCGGCCAAGCCGGTAGCTTCAGGGTTCGAGTGCACGTGAAGCCGAGGGGGGTCGACGTAAAGAAGTGCACAGCGTGTGGCGTGTGCGTGAAGGTGTGCCCAGTGGAGGTCCCGGACGAGTTCAACGAGGGCCTCTCGACCAGGAGGGCCATATACTTGGCGTACCCGGGGGCCGTACCCCCGGCCTACGCCATAGACTTCAGTGCCTGCACTAAATGCGGGGAATGCGAGAAGATATGCCCGACGAAGGCCATAAACCTTAAGGACGTCGATAAGACCGTAGACCTCAACGTCGGTGCGATAATATTGGCGCTAGGCTACGACCTCTACGATGCGAGGAACCTCGAGAGCTACGGATACGGAATCTACAAGGACGTGATAACGATGATGGCCTTGGAGAGGGTGATGTCGAAGAGCGGGCCAAGTGGCGGACAGTTGAAGAGGGCCGACGGTGGCGAGGTGCGCAGGATAGCCCTAGCGCTGTGCGCCGGGTCGAGGGACAAAAACCACGTGCCGTACTGTAGCAGGATATGTTGCATGTACTCCGTGAAGCTCGCTTACCTCCTGAAGACGGTCTTCGGGCTCGACGTGACGGTCTACTACATAGACATCAGGGCGGCTGGGAAGGGCTACGAAGACCTGTACTGGAAGACGCAGGAGGCGGGCGTCATATTCGTACGCGGCAGAGTGGCCGAGATATTCAAGGGTAAAAACGGCAGACTAGTGGTCCGAGCCGAAGACACGCTAACTAGCGAGGTCAGGGAAGACGAGTACGACATAGTGGCGCTAGCGGTGCCGATAGTCCCGCCGCGCGATCTGAAGGAGCTCGCGGAGAAGATGAAGCTACCGGTGGACGAGCACGGCTTCGCCATGGAGAAGCATCAAAAAGTGGACCCCGTCGAGTCTCAGGTCCCCGGGGTCTTCGTCTGTGGTTGCGTCTTAGGCCCCAAGGACGTAAGGGACACAGTGGCGGAGGCCCTCGGCGCAGCCGCGAAGGCGGCGACGTTCTTAAAGGACGGACTCGCTGCCCCGGGCCAAGTGTGAAGACATAAAAACGAAGAGCTGTGGCTATGAGTCAGCCGGTAAGCCGTCGAGCTACTTAACACCCTTTTATCATGCCTTCCTCCACCTCGCACCCGGATGCGCGCCTCAGGCTAAGCAAGGTCCGCGCCGTCGGCTTTGGTGTCGCAAGGCCTGGAGGGCTGAAGAGTAGAGATCCTTGGCCCTCAAAGCGAAGCCGTTCCATTGCGCGTCGGCATGCAAAGACGCTCGAGAGGCCCCAATAATTACGAGTCCTTGAGGTCGCTACTTAAAGTTGTGAGTTGATGGTGCCGGGGGCGGGAGTTTCGGGGGCTCGCCCTTTCGAACCCGCGATAACCGGACTCCGCCTCTGGCCTCGCGCCTTGAGATTATGAGTCCGGCGCCCTAGGCCCCTAGGCGACCCCGGCACCAAGTTAAACTTAAGGCCTCAACCCTTTAAAGCTTATCGAGCTTGATCCATCCTCAACCCCTCGTGAGGACTTCGACGCCCTTGGGCCCTCCGACGTAGACTGCATCCGCTATGCCGCAGAAGAGGCCCACCTCGACCACGCCCGGTATCCTCTTGATCATCAACTCTAGCCCCTCGGGGTCATCAAGGGGTTTGAAGCGCGCGTCGATTATGAAGTTCCCGTTGTCCGTTACTAGCGGCCCGTCTTTGAACCTCCCAGCCCCCCTGAGCTCGGCCTCTCCCCCGAGCTCCACCAGCCTCCTCATGACGTACTTGTAGGCAAAGGGCAGGACCTCGACGGGGATGGGCTTGGTGGAGCACAACCTTTCAACCACCTTGTCGTAGCTCACCACGTACACCCTCCTCAAGGCCATGCACGCTACAACCTTCTCCCTCGCTAGAGCGGCCCCCCTGCCCTTGATCATGTTGAGCTTCCGATCGACCTCGTCCGCTCCGTCGACGACCAAGTCAATCCTGTCTAAGAGCTCTGTGGGCACTACCTCGAGGCCGTACCTTGCCGCCATCTGTATGGAGTGGTAAGACGTCGGAACGACCTTGACCCTCAACCCCCTCTTGACCTCGTCGCCCAGGAACGCCGCGAAGCGCTCCACCGTAGAGCCCGTCCCAAGCCCTAACACCATTCCATCGCGCACTTCACGCAGAGCGGCCTTGGCGGCAACCTCTTTACACTCGTCGATGCTCATAAACTAACTCCTCCTTGCTTTAACAGATACGGCTTTGAGCCTAAATCGTTTTAAGACGTGTCCTCCGCATGCCGAATGCGCATCGAAGTCGCGAGTAGAGGCCTTGGGAGGACCCTGCTCTTAAAACTCTTTTTAACTTCAAAAACTCTCATAAATACGGGCCAGGGGTAGAGGTGTCTCAGTTTCAGTTCCAGGCGATAATTTACGAGAAGAAGAACGTCAAGAAGAACGTCTTGGATAACGTTGAACAGGCCGACAAGCTCAACGCCCAAAACATGCAGATGAGGGCCGAATTGGTGCAGGCACTCCAAGATGCTGCGAAAGATAACAAGGTCCGGGCCATAGTGATAACCGGCGCGGGCCGAGCCTTTAGCGCTGGAGCGGACATAAGCAAGTTCCCGGCCCTCACGCCTGCAGACATAGTGAAGTGAGCCGATGTTATACGCC
>CAZPGS010000087.1:0-3062 GCA_964586135.1 uncultured Nitrososphaerota archaeon | reverse complement strand
CCCTCGCCCTTTAGGGCGGGGAGGAGGTCAGGTAGACGTAACGGTTGCCCCCTACTTAACTAGAGGTGAACATAAGTCCCGGAGTGTTATGGATGTAGAGAGGCCATGGATCTTCAGCCAGAGTACATGCTCGTGGGACTCCGGCAAAGCTAATGCATGAGATCGCTGAGTCGCTCGAGCTTCTATCGAAGAAGGCGATGATAGCCGTCTGAGAAAAGCGCGTGTATAAGACGTACATGGCGGCCATGAACGAGAGAGCTGTCGAGTAAACCTCAAAGCTTTCAATTCGTCGAGGTCAATAGCAGAGAATGTGATCGCAACCCTCTACTACGCCATCCAAGTCGTCGACGACCTTGCAGACCTCGCTCAATAACTCCTTCGACAACCCCCTCGATTTAAGGGACTCGTTGAGCACGAGGACCTCCACGCCGCTCGCGTGAGCCGTGTAGAGCAAATCCTCGAAGCTTACCTTACCGCCTCTCTGGCCTCTGAGCGCGCAGTAGACGCCGTCCTCTACTAGCAGGACTGAGGCTTTGACCCCTTCGTCGACGAGCGCCAAGGCCGTGTATAAGCCCCCTAGGGGATGCTCGAAAGTGTAGGGGGGCTTCGTGATGATTATCAGCGCTCTCTTCGGGCGGCCCTCCTCACTTGCCAATCGTTATCACCACGTCTGCGTCCCTCACTTGTCCAGCGAAGTAATGGAGGGGCTCGAGCCTCGAGCCCTCGACGATGTCGTCAGGTGAGTGGCCCCTCGCCGCCGCGCACCTCATGCAGGCCACGACCTTAACTCCCTTACGGGCCAGCTCAGCCATCTTCTCTCCGACGTTCGCGAACTCCTTGGGCCTCTGCCTTTTCTTCACGCAGTGAACGCCGTCCATATACAGGAAGAGGACGACTTTGGCTCCTTTTTCAACGGCCTTCTCCGCTATCTTCGTAGCCACCTCGGAGTGCTCGAAGGTGTAGGGCCCCAGCAACAGCTTAATCACGACCTTCAATGCTACCACCTACAAGACCAAGACCTTTTTCACGCGAAGGGCCCTCTCGACGAAGTCACCGTAGAAGTCCCTAGGGATCTTGACCCCTTCGATCAAGTCGTCGACCTTTAAGCCCCTAGCGCTCAAGTCCTCCCACGAGACCTTGACCTTGTCCCTCTTGGCGAGTTCGGACACTAAGCCCTCCAAGGGGTTACCGCGCACAGTGGCGTAGACCCCGCTGCTGGCGAGGTAAAGCGCGACGGCCCTCGGGACGAAGAGCTTGAAGAGCTCGCTGTAAGACAAGTAATAGGGAGGGCTGAGGGCCAATATCAAAACCATGAAGCCCCACTATTCTAGCGGCGAGGAGAGCATGGCTTTAAGCTTTTCGTGGGGCTCCTTGAACCTCGGTTGCTCTATCAACGGCCTGCACATCGGCAGCTTGGCCTCACCCGATAGGAGCTTCGCGGCGAACGCCATGCAGTTCTGCTCCCCGCAGGCCCCGCAGTTCATTTTCGGTAGGAGCCTGTAAACGCTCATGACGTTGAGCCTCCTCCTGGCTTCGAGCTCCTCCTCGCTCGGCAGCCCCCTCTTCGAGGCGAGGTCGTGTGCCTTGGATATTAACTTCAGGAGCTCGTCCAATATCTCCTTGGCCCTGTCCTCGCTCTCGACCTTCACCACGCAGACCTTACCGGACGAGTATACCGAGACCATCTCGTCCCTCATCGTCATGAACGTCAGCACCCCAAGGGGCTCCAAGTACTTGGAGTTCTTGAAGTGCAGGTAGAGGTACGGCAAGGCCCTCTCTATGAGGGCGTCTATCTCGGCTATCACCCTGATCTTGGTCGAGTCAGCGATGCAGGGGAGCACGCGCTTGACCTCGAAGCTCGAGGGCCTGGAGGGCTTTCTGCGAGCGCCAATGACGTCCCTTAAGACGTCTAGGGCGTTTATGAAGTTGAAGCCCCTCTTGACCCCCACGACCTCGAGGAACAGGCCCTCCACATCCTCGAAGGAGAGCGCCAAGTCAGGCGAGCACAAGAGGGCCTTGTTGTAGCCCAGCACTAGGAACCTCTTCACCTCGTCGATCAGTGACTTGAAATCCCCCTTCTCGGCCCTCAAGACGGCCAGTTGCCTAGGGGTCATCTCGTAGACCGCCTTGAACTCTATCAATACGTTTTCGTCGTCCCTCGACGTCGTAAAGACGATTATTTGTTCGTTGGTGTACGTTCCAGCAACGTGCATGACGAGCTCGTCGAGGGAGCTGACGCGCTTACCAAACCTCTTAAGCTCGCCCAAGGCATTGGGCCCCACAAAAAAGAAGAGGAAGGAGCCTCCTTCGCTCTCCCTCAAGCGTTGCTTGAGGTCCTCGAGCCCGCCTACGGCCTCGACGCGAACCTCTTCGCCGATGAGGCGTTCAGTAGCTTGGCGGAGTTCTTCAAGTAAATCTTCGTGCTCGCGACGAATAAAAATGGTTAGGATTACGAGTCCCTCCCCTTCTGCGACCCGCAGACGTGAGCTACTTCATGGACTCCTCCACGGCCTTCTTGAGCTCCTCTTTGGTGGGGACCTTCCCCGAGAACGCTACTCGGTCGTTTATGACGACCGTCGGCGTCATTAAGATCCCGTACTTATCGGCCTCGTCTGAGAGAGCCGAGAGCTTGACCACCTTGACCTTGCCGCCGTACTCCTTGGCCACCTCCTCGACTACCTTCTCGACGGCCCTGCACTTGGCGCAGGGAGGCTCACTGTGAAATACCTTGACGACGACCTCCAAGTCCATCACCTTTTTCGCGAAATCACGATATATCGATAATTATATATAAAGCTTTCTCGCTAGTCCCTTTGAGCGTCAGAGGACGTCGACACATTTAAATCATGGTGAACAAAAATCTCTAACGTGAAAGTCGTGAGCAGGGACGCCTTAGTGGAGTCCAAGGTCAAGATATTGAAGGCCTTGGCGGATCCCACGAGACTGCAAATATTGGAGCTCTTGAAAAACGAAGAGAGGTGCGTTTGCGGGTTTATCCCAGCTCTAAGGAAAGCTCAATCGACCACCTCCAAGCACTTGGACATCTTGTACGACGCCGGGAT
>CAZPGS010000086.1:0-3235 GCA_964586135.1 uncultured Nitrososphaerota archaeon | reverse complement strand
CCCCTAAGAGCTTGGGCAGCAAGATGTTGGACTCGTCAGAGTCCACTAAGAGCACGGTGTGCTCCTTGGCTAGAGCTCTAGCCATCAATACCGAGACCACTGACTTCCCGGAACGCCCTCCCCACACACCATTATCTTCAACTACGGCTCACCTCGAAAGCCTACACACCTCATTACATTGATCAGGGCACCTCATAGCCCCAACAGCTAACGCGCTCAGCGCTCTCTTCATGAGCTCTAAGGACATGGGATCTCAGTCCGACCACTATGGCCTCGAGAGGCCATCAAATTTTCCTGGTGTAAGGGGATGGTTGCAACGCCCCTGCCTCTTGAGCGCAGGGCCCACAGGATTCCAGCGCGGTATTCGGCGAAGCGATTAATGCTAGCTCGAAATCGAGATCGTAGCACCAAGGGTTCGTCGTGGAATTCAGCGATGTAGCCGGAGAGGCCTTCGCCAATCGATCTTCGCAAGTCCATCCAAGCAAGCAGAAGTCACTTTTGTAGCATTCTCTTCAGTTCTCCTATTCTCGCCTCGACTCCTCTTATCTCCTCTTCGATGCTTCTCTTCTCCTCCTCAAGCTCCTTTATGCACTCCTCAAGCTCCTTCCTGTATTCCTCAAGCCAGCGGAGCTCTTGCTCGGGCGTCATTGGCGGAGCCCAAGGCGGTGCCAGTGGCGGCTGGTAGTACGGTGGTTGTGCAGGCGGATACAGTGGATAGCCGTAGTACGGCGAGTGGCACCACCCATAACCACGCCACCAATAGCGCCTTCTCAAAGGCCAAGCCATTCGAACCCTCTCGCTAAGGCCATGGGTAGACCCAGTACCATGGATGAGCCCAGTACCCAGCGTACCAGAGCCATGGGCTCGTCCAAGCGCGCCACGCATATGGAGCGAAGAGCCACCAGCAAGCCCCTCTACCGAAGACCCAACCAGGCCTCAGCCAAGGAGGTAAGTAGCTGAATGGACCCCTACCAGGCCAAGGGCCTATCCAACCCCACGGCATGGTTCTCTCCTCGCTCCCTTTAGTGTGGGACCGGTTATATAAGTTTTGTGATATGTCACACAAAACAAGCTCTTAGCCTCATGGCCTTAGAAGCGAAGTAATATAAGGAAGGACCTCCTCGATGCTCGCCATTAAGGTTGTCGAGGACGCTTTAAATTCTGAGCTCTGCAATTCGTCACACAGAAACGAGGCTCGCAAACCATGGGCTTCGGCCCGACGTGGTGCTACAGGCGCAGGAGGGGGAAGATAGGAAGAAAGCCCAAGCCAGTGATCATAAGCTCGTTGCCGCCTCTTCAAGGCTTCAACCCGCTTCCGCCGCCTCCGATGTCCCGAGAGCCCGTAGTCCTCGAGGTAGCGGAGGTCGAGGCCCTCCGCTTAATAGATCTGGAGAAGCGCTCATTTGAAGAGGCCGGGCGAGAGATGAACGTCTCGAGGAGCACTGTTTGGAGGCTTGTCGAGAGCGGCAGGAGGAAGTTGATAACGGCCATAGTGGAGGGAAGGCCCATATTGATAAGCCCTGCTTGAGCTGCCTCGCAAGTTAATGGTTAGTGGCGCGAAGAGACGCGACGGAAGGCCTTTGGGAGACGAGCTTCTGCGCATATCTTAGACCATTTCGCGTGCTCGATGCCTCACACAAGCTTTAAAAGTAGTTTGGTAGCTCTTTTACTGTGACTTTACATCGTTGGAGGTATAATTGATGGCCGAGAAGGGCCCCTTGAAGATTTCAGCTAAAGAGCTGACGAGCGGCCTCGTGCACGCGAAGGACGTCGAGGTCTTCATAGGAAGGCTGGCGATGGAGGAGGAGTGGGAGCCGCTGGGCCCAACGCCTTTCCCGTGGATAGCCGCGCTGAGGTCTTGGGACCACTTGTTGCTGAGCAGGTACAAGCCGTTTTACGCCCCCTTCTGCGACTATTGTTGCTTGTGCACCTACGGCAAGTGCGACTTGTCCAAGGGGAGACCGGGGGCTTGTGGCCTAGACATGAAGGCGCAGACGGCCAGGATAGTCTTGATAGCCTGTTGCATAGGCGCCGCGACTCACCTCTCCCACGCTAGGCACATGGTCGACCACTTAATCGAGAAGTACGGCGAGGACTACGCCATAAACCTCGGATCGGAAATAGCGGTCGAGATGCCTCACGCTAGGCTTATAACGGGCATAAAGCCCAAGACTCTGGGCGACCTAGCGTTCCTCTTGAACTACTGCGAGAAGCAAGTTACTCAGTGCCTCGCCGCTGCACACACGGGTCAAGAGGGCAATTATGTGGACTTCGAGTCCAAGGCCCTCCACGTAAGCATGATAGACCATCTAGCCATGGAGATAGCCGACGTCGCGCAAATAGTCACTTATGGATTCCCGAAGGGGGATCCCAACGCGCCGTTGACGTGGGTCGGGCTGGGGGTCTTGGATCTGAGCAAGCCAGTGGTGCTGTGCATAGGCCACAACGTCTCGGCGGGGGTAGAGGTGATAGATTACCTAGAGAAGAGCGGCCTCGGCGGGCCCGGAGAGGCTGTAGAGGTTGCCGGCCTCTGCTGCACAGCCCACGACATAACTAGATATAGGGAGCAGGCGAAGATCGTGGGACCGATATCTGATCAGCTCAGGATCATACGGTCGGGGGCAGCCGACGCGATAATGATCGATGAGCAGTGCATTAGGACGAACGTAGTCTACGAGGCCCAACGCGTGAAGACGCCGGTCATAGCGGTCTCGGACAAGGCCTCTCACGGACTGCCAGACGTCAGCGAGCTACCGATAGAGAAGATAGTCGGGATGCTCGTGAGCGGCTCGACGCCTGGGGTGTTTTTACCGGACCTGGAGAAGGCGGGCGCCGTCACGGCCATAACCGCCATAAGGATGGCGCCCATAAGGCAGAAGTTCAAGATAATACCCGACCCGTCACAGGTGCAAGCGCAGGCCTCTCAGTGCACTTTCTGCGGGACTTGCAGGAGGAACTGCCCGATAGACTTGCCGATAGACCAGGCGGTGTTCAACGCCAAGAACGGCAACCTCGAGTTGCTGTCGATGTTGCACGACGTGTGCCTCGGTTGCGCTAGGTGCGAGCAGGTCTGCCCGAGGAAGATACCGGCCCTCTCACTCATAGAGGCAGCGGCCCAGCACAAGATCAAGACAGAGAAGTACAGGATGAGGGTCGGAAGAGGTCCAATACTCGACACCGAGATCAGGGAGGTGGGCTCGCCGATAGTCCTAGGCGAGATACCCGGCGTCGTCGC
>CAZPGS010000085.1:0-3538 GCA_964586135.1 uncultured Nitrososphaerota archaeon | reverse complement strand
ACCTTGACCCTCAGTATCGATCGTCTAATGTACCAGTGCTCCTCGCTCAGAGTCTCCTTGAGCGTGTAGGACTTCACTATCACCGGCCTGCCAACGAGCCTCCTCAGGGCTTCCGGTAGCAACCCTCGGCTCAAGGACTTCTTTATCAGCTCCTCGCTCGAGCGCTTCATCAGCTCCCTTCGTATTTCTCTGTCCAGCTCGACTATTCGGTCGACGTCGTCCGTGACCCTGTCAGCGGCGTACCTCCAGTCCGGCTCCAGGTCCCACCTATTAATCAATTTCAGGAAGGCCCTGAAGTCGGTGTCGAAGGGCGTCGCTATGGTTATGTACCCGTCCTTGGTCTTGAAAACGCCGTATGGGTAGACTAAGTAGTCTATGAAGCCGTATTGGGGTCTAGGCCTCCCGAAGAGGAAACCGACAGTTATCGGGTATGTGTGCACCGCCGCCAGTGCCTCGTGAGTGGCTATGTCCACGAACTGACCCTTACCGCTTTTCAAGCGCTCATAGAGGGCTACGAGGACGCCGTTCACGGCGCATATGGCCGCCATGGCCCAAGCTACCCACACGCCCGCGCGCAACGGTGTTGGCCTTATGCCCGGGTTCCCTATAAGCGACGGATATCCGTTGTAGGCCTGGGCCGTTAGATCAGAGTCGGGCACATTGGACATCTCCTTGGCTTTCTTCGAGAAGTGCCCGTAGGGCGATATGGCCAAGTATATTACCTTCGGGTTTTCGCCCGAAATGCTTCGGTACCCGAGGTTAATTGAGTCCAAGTACCCCGGCTTGAGGGCGTCGATCACGACATCGCACGATACCAAGAGCTTTCTGAGCTCCTCTCTGTCCTCCTCACGCTCTAGGTCTAGGCGGACGACCTTCTTACCAGCGTTCTCGATCAGATATGGTATCCCGAAGCCCTTGACCTTGACCCTGTAGGGGGAGAGCTCGCGCAAGGGGTCTCCGTCTGGAGGCTCGACCCTTACGACCTCGGCTCCCAGCTCCCTGAGCAAGCCTCCAACCATTGAGCCGACGAGGTTAGATATTGAGAGCTCGACGACCCTTATCCCCTCTAAGGCCGAGGGCTTGCCCTCGGGGCTGAAGAGCTTTGCGAGGAGCTCGTCCCTCTTACTCGCACTCATCCCTTTCACCCCTGAACACAGGGTCGTTGTCTATGTCCCAGGCATCTGGCGGGCACATGCCCGGGGACTGATCCCAATAGCCTATGACCCCCTCTTCCTCCAGCTTCTTTATCTCTTCATCGGTGTAGCCGAGCCACTTCTTGAGCACCAACCTATTGTGATAGCCAACGGGCCTCCCGAGCCACCTCACCCTGGGCGGGGTCGCCGATAAGTGTATTGGGAGTCTCGGTATGCGGACTTTGCCGTACATCCTGTCCTCGAACTCGATCGTGCTCCCCCTCTCCCACCTCCAGAGGTCCTTGTAGACGTCCAGGTCGGTGAGGACTGGCGCTGCGGGGAAGCCGTAGGTCTTGGCGTAGCTCATTATTTCGTCTAACGTCCTCGAGGACGCCCACTTGAATATTAAGTCATTGAGCTCGCTAATGCACTCCTTGGTCCTGAGCCTGCCTTTGTAGGGGCCCAGCAGGTCCACGTTCATGGCCTTCGAGAGGGCCGTTAGCTGCCCTTCGTCCATGATCGCTATTGCTACGAACTTCCCGTCACTAGTGGCGAAGATCCCCGAGGCTATCGCAAGCGGGTCCACGTTACCTGTCTTGCCTATCTCCTCTCCCGTGAGGCTCAAATAAGTCACGTCATAGAAAAACCTGAAGAGTGACTCGGCTTGGGTCATGTCTATGTACTGACCCTTCCCTGTCTTCTCTCTATAGTACAGCGCCGCTAATATCGCGGCTACGGCGACCATGGCCGGGAAGAAGTCTCCGAAGTAGTCGGGTAGCTTGTAGAACTCATCTACGTCCGGCCACCCAGTCTTCATGGCTAAGCCTATGATGCCTTGAGCTGAGACGTCGAAGCTCGGGGCCCTGCTCAAGGGTCCGTACTGGCCGTAGCCGCTACAGCTCACGTAAATTATCTTGGGATTGACCTTGCTGAGGTGTGCGTACCCGAGGCCCAGTATGTCTAAGAGGCCTGCCCTCAGGTTCTCCACGAAGACGTCCGCCTTCGAGGCCAGCTTGAAGAGGATCTCGCGCGCCTTGGCGTTCCTCGCGTCAAGCGTTATTACGTATTTGTTCGCGTTGACCAAGAGATAATTCAAGTTGGCCTTCTTAAACATCCTCATCCACAGCGCTGCCGTCCTAAACCTGTCTCCCTCTCCTACGGGCTCCACCTTGACCACTTCAGCGCCGAGTAGTGCGAGGGTTGCGCCGACCGTCGGGCCGTAGACGTAGTGAGTCATCTCGAGCACCTTTATGCCCTTGAGAGGGGGATCGCGCTTCTCCCCGCTCTTGAAGAGCTCCTCGACGTACTCGAAGTAGTTGCTCATAAGCCCAAGTACACCTCTCTAATCTTCCTATCCTTTTTAAGCTCTTCAGGAGGGCCCTCCATGACCGTCCTGCCGTTCTCGATAACGTAAGCCCTATCGCATATGTCCAAAACCCTGTGAGCGTTTTGGTCGGCGATCAAGATCGTGATCTTGTAGTGGTCCCTCAGAGACCTTATCGCCTTGTAGACCTCCGAGACTATTTTGGGGGCTAGGCCTAGGCTTGGCTCATCGATTAACAACAAGTTCGGCTTCGACATGAGGCCTCGCGCTATGGTCAGCATTTGCTGTTCGCCACCGCTCAGGGTTCCAGCCAACTGCTTCCTCCTCTCCTTCATCCACGGGAACAATTGGTAAACAAAACTTAAGGATTGGTGCCTCTCCCTCCAAGCCCTCCCGTGGATGGCGCCTACGAGCAGGTTCTCCTCCACAGTTAGGAAAGGGAAGAGCCCCCTGCCCTCTGGGACCATGAAGAGCCCCTTCTTAATTATCTCGTGAGTCTCCTTGTTGTCTATTCTCTCCCCATCTAACAATATCTTGCCGCCCTTCGGCTTGACGACTCCCATTATGGTATTCAGCGTGGTCGTCTTGCCAGCCCCGTTCGGACCTATGAGGCCCACTACTTCACCCTTTCGAACCTCTAGGGAAACGCCCCAGAGGGCCTTGACCTTGCCGTACCAGACCTCGAGGTTCTCCACCACTAACACTAGACCGCCACCTCCTCGCCCACGTAAGCCTTAATGACCGTGGCGTCCCTGGATACCTCACGAGGGGTCCCGTCGGCTATCAGCTTCCCCTCGTTCATCACCAAGACCCTCTCAACGGACCTCATGATTATCCTCAAGACGTGCTCTACCCAAATGATCGTCAGCTTGAACTCCTCCCTCAGCCTCTGCACGAGTTTTACGACGTTGTCCGCCTCGACCGGATTGAGGCCAGCCATGACCTCGTCGACCATGATGAGCTTGGGGCTCGTCGCCAGCGCCCTGGCGAGCTCCAAGAGGCGCAATTCGTAGAGGGGCAAGTCCATGCAGAGCAAGTCCCTCTTCCTCAGCAGGCCTACTATGTCCAAGTAGTAGAGGGC
>CAZPGS010000084.1:0-3571 GCA_964586135.1 uncultured Nitrososphaerota archaeon | reverse complement strand
CCTCGGGGTTGCCCCACGCTGGTGGCCTGCCCCAGAAGTCGAGGTCGCCCAGCCTAGTCCCCACCAAGAGTACGACGTCGGCCTCGCTCTGTGCCTTCAGGGCGGCCGGGTTGCCAGGTATGAGGACCTGTAGGTGGTCTTCCGGCATGATACCTCTCGCGGCCATGCTCGTGGTCACGATAGCGCCCAAGTACTCTACGAGCTCCCTGAGCTCCCTCCACGCCTTGGCCCTCAGGACCCCGCTGCCAGCGTGTATGAGAGGCCTCTCCGCCTTGTAGAGGATCTTCGCGGCCTCCCTGATGAGCTCTAAGCTCGCAGCAGGGCCCCTCGTCGGTCTGTACCTGTGAGGCGGATAGACCTCGACCTCTTCGGTGTCCCCGTATGTGACGTCCACAGGGAAGTCGAGGTGCACAGGCCCGGGCCTGCCGGATAGGGCCACCCTTATCGCTCTCTGGACCAGCTCTGGGATCCTCCGCGCGCTATAGACGACGGCACTCCACTTCGTAATGGGTTTGAGCAAGTGGTACTGGTCGAGAGCTTGCATGGAGCCGCGATCGGGATAGCTCCGCCAAGTCTGGTTCTGCGCTGTGATGACGAGCAGGGGCACCCCATCGGCGTAAGCCGGGTATACCCCTGGGACTAGGTCAGCACCCCCTGGGCCGACAGTTCCCATGCAGACCCCTATCTCGCCAGTTATTCTCGCGTAGGCGTCAGCCATGTTCGCGGCGGCTTGCTCATGCCTGCAGTTCACGAACCTCATCCCGTGCTTCTCCCCGAACCTCTTTATGCCGTCGAGTATCGGGAGCAACTGCGCGCCTGGGATGCCGAAGACGTATTTAACGCCCTCTTGGATCAAGCACTTAACGAGAAGTTCTCCACCTGATATTCCCATTTGACCACCACCGAAAAGTTCGCGTGAAGACACTTATTCTTATCGACCAAAGTCACCCCCTCATTGCCACGCTTTTGCCTTCTCTGGCCTTGTTTCATGACTTCACGCGTGCCGTATCTAAGGCGTTAGCGAGCGAAGTAAGCTGAGGTGCTATGCGTCTATACGGAGAATCTTCCTGCTAAGCCCCTAGCCACAAGCCTTTTGCTAGTTTGAGAGGACCTTGATCGATGGTAGCAACGCCCTCCCCCAAGCTCGTAGAGCCCCTTAAGGCTTACTTCTTACTGAGGACGGAGTCGAGAGTCTCGTGAAGGCCTACGTCCATGTCACTTGAGGGACGCTCATACCGTTAAATTACGCTCCGCCGACGCGTTGCGCGTGATGATAATCGACCCCTTAGAGGGGGTTTGGTGCTTCAGGGACGAGCTCGATAAGAGGGAGAGGAAGGGCCTTTAAGTAGAGACTTGAGAGCTGGAGGCATTATAGAAGAGCTTGCCTACGTAAGTCGAATGAGCTTCGGCCCATGGTCCTCGTCCCCGTCGCCTTTCTCGAAAGCTTTGCAGTGAAATTGCACGTTGCGGCCGTCTGTAAAGGTCAAGTGATGTAGTCAACGGTCCTGCAGGAGGACAGGTCCCATCACTTGCTTCCTTAAAAGCTCACCGGCCTTCGTCTAGAAAGGGGGATTGAGCACCACGAGAGAGCCCGTTTCCTACAGAGCGCTCTCCTCTCGACAAGTTCGAGCACTCGTTATCCTCACGAAGTTAATAGACCTCCTGCGCGCAGAAATCGTGGTGGTTCTCTTGGAGCGCATCGAAGAGGGCAAGAGGTGGTTCATGCAAGCGCGCCGCGACATCAAGGCCGCCCGCGATAGCGCTGAAGCGGGCAACTACGAGTGGTGTTGCTTCCAAGCCCAGCAGGCCGCCGAGAAGGCCCTGAAGGCACTCTCGCATGTGCTTGGTAAGCACGGTTGGGGGCATAGCGTCGTGGAGCTCCTAATGAGCTCAAGGAGTTGACCGAGGTCTCCGAGGACATGTTCATTGCTGCGCGAGAGCTCGACAGGCACTACATACCGTCGCGATACCCCAGCGCCTTCGAGCCGGGCTACCCCGGCATGTACTACGACGAGGCGACGGCCGAGAGGGCCCTCGAGGCCTCTGAGAAGATTCTCGAGTGGGTCGAGCCGTGGCTGAGGAGGTCTGGCGTGGAGCTGTGAGGGAGGCCTTGGAGAGGCTCGGTAGGAGGTTTGGCGTGGAGAGCGCGATAGTCTTCGGCTCTTGGTCTAAGGGGGGCGGCGGGGAGTAGAGCGACGTGGACGTGCTGGTGGCGACAGAGGGCGTCGACATCTTAGATAGGTTCTACATAGCGGCGCTGAAGGCGCTGATCAGCGCTTCTTCGGGGGCACGCGAGGGGCTGCGACCTCGTCAAGCTCTACAAGAAGGTCAGGGGCTCGGTGAAGTTGGAGATGGGCGAGGGCAGCTTGGCTAGGCTCTCGGCCCACTACACCCAGGCCAGGCACCTCAACGCCGGGATCGAGAGGCTCCACGAGGAGGTATCCGAGGACATGGCCGGAGAGGTCGTGAGCTCGTCTGAGGTCGTCGTGAATGAGGTCTCAGAGGCTATCAGAGATCCGTAGAGAGGTCTTGGACGTCTTGAGGCAATCGGCCGGGAAGACTAGGGCGACTATATACCTCTTTGATAGCTACGAGGTGGGCTCACACGCTGTTCGTAGGCGAAGTAATAAATGCTGAGGTCGTTAAGGACGAAGAGCCCCTCACTTACGCTTACTACCAAGAGATGAAGAAGATGAAGAAAGGGAGGATTCCGCCGACGGCGCCCAGCTACGTTAAAAGGTCATCGAGCTGAAGCCAATTCTGGGGCACATCTTGCAGGGCCCTCACC
This sequence comes from uncultured Nitrososphaerota archaeon, assembly GCA_964586135.1. Classification (GTDB taxonomy): domain Archaea; phylum Thermoproteota; class Methanomethylicia; order Nezhaarchaeales; family WYZ-LMO8; genus WYZ-LMO8. The sequence continues at coordinate 783 of CAZPGS010000084.1, read as the reverse complement.
AAAGTCGGGACTCCTCCTCGCCTACCAAGGCTAAGTCCTTGTCCTTCGTGAGCGCTACCACTAAGGCCACCACGGCGACCGCGAGCGAGGCCACGCCGGCGTACTGCGTCAGCAAGGCTAGGTCGGCGGTCCTACTCTCCAGCCGGAACTCGTAGTCTACGGGCTCGCCCAAGGATACGGCGTGAGCACTTATGTAGACGACTTGGGTCTGCATCCCTCCTACGCAGTACTGCAAGAAGCCGTCGCGATCGTACGTGCCCTCGAGGTACTTGATGCTTAGGCGGGGCTCCACGCGCACCCCCCTGACGATGAGGGGCACTCGCCCTTCAACGCGCCTCAAGGATATGCTCTGGCCAGCTTTGCTCGCGTCGTAGAGTAGCCCCGCGGCCTCGAGCCTGCTCAACAATATCCTCGTAGCGCCGGAGGATATCTTGGCTATCTGCTCCTTGACGTCTGGTAGCTTGAAGACGGCGAAGTCGACGTGATTCCCTCCTTCGACCGTGTACTCTACCGTGACGACCTTCGCGTTGTCCTCGACGAAGAAGCCGCTCGAGGCGCAGGCAGCCCCTATGATCAGAGACGCCACGAGTGCCGCTATTATCGCCTTGGTCGCGCCGCTCAAGCCCCTCTTAGCGAATGGCCTTAAGACGACGTAAGAGGGCCAAGGGTACGATCTGGCCGCCTTAAAGTGATGGAGCCTCTCCTTAACGGCCAGCATGGGTAGCAGCGCCATGCCGGCCACGAAGCCGCCCGCGTGGGCGAAGAAAGCCACGCTGGCCCCCA
>CAZPGS010000083.1:0-3602 GCA_964586135.1 uncultured Nitrososphaerota archaeon | reverse complement strand
CGCTTGGAGGCTTTAGGGAGGAGGAGCTTGCAGAATTTGTTAGGATCTTCATAAGGGAGGTCGCTGAGGTCAAGATGGGGCCCTGCGTGATCCCGGTCGGGGGCAAGGACTTCGAGTCCGATCTCTTGAAGTACGACGCCGTTGGGAGGGAGCTCAGGAAGAAGAGTGGCGGAGGGAGCACGCTATATATCTTCGGCATGGACACGATTACTGACTGGTATGGGGAAAGAGGCGCCTACACGTCAATGAGGGTGCTAGCCTCCGTCGTTAAGAGGGGCAATCACTTGGGGATGACGTTGTTGAAGCCGGGCACCCCGACACTCTCGAGGCTCGTCGGGGCCATAGCAGAAGTGCACCTAAAGGCTACGAGGGAGCGCGGTTGTGTATTGGTCTACGGCGTCAAGCCCAGGACCCCCTTGTACGTCATGGAATTGGACGCTTCAGAAGGACGGCCAATGCCCAAGTTGACCCCAATATCGTGAGGGCCTGCTAGGCCACGAAGCGGGTCGCGTAAAAGTCGATTACCTTCTTTCGACTCCCGCCCAGTACGAACCCTCTTCCGTGTACTCTTTTTTCCATATGGGGACCTCAGCCTTTAGCCTCTCTATAGCCTCCCTCAGGGCCTTGAAGCCCTCCTCCCTGTGCTCTGCCGCCACGACTATGTGGACGATCTCCTCGCCGACCTCCAGCGAGCCCACGAAGTGGTGTATCCTCACGTCCACGACGCCCGGTATTCTCTTTAGGTCCTCGGCTATCTCCTTCAGCTTGGCCTCGGCGGCCTCGGGGTAGGCCTCGTACTCGAGCCTCAGTACCTTGGACCCGTCCTTCGCCACTCCCCTGACCACGCCAGTGAACGTCAAGATGCAACCAATCCTGCGTGCTTGGGGGCCCCTCTTGACCTCTTCGATCAGCTCTTGAAGCGTCACGGCGCCCTTAGCATGTACACCCGCTATCTCGTGCAAGGAGGGTCACTTCACGCGACCCTTATGGTGACGTTAGATGGAAGTATTGAGACCTCGACCTCGTCGCCTATGTCCGGCTTGGGCTCCAGCTTGTCCCACTCCTCCTCTGACAGCCAAATGGTCATTCTCGGAAAGGTCACCTTGCCCCCTCTAGTGAAGGGCAGCGACTGTATTATCTGGCTCACTACCGGCATGACGTCCTTCAGCAGGTCAGAGGCTTCGCCCCTCGACATGACGACCGGTGGGGGGAGCTCCTTCTCCTCGGCCAGCTCTATCTTGACGCCCCTTCCTCCTAGGGGGTCGCTGTACATGGTCTTGCTGGTCACTATCGCCCTAAACTTTATCTCCATCCGCTCACCAAGACAGACGTGGTTAGTGGAGTTATTAACTTTCTGTGGTGTCAAGCGTGAGCTTTAGGGTCGAGGAGAAGTCCCTCGAAGTCATGACCAAGGCCCAGCTCGCGGCGCTCCTCGAGGTCTCGGCTCACCCGAAGCCGGGCAACGTCCACAGGCTAAGGGACAGGTGGGGTAAGAGGTTCGAGCACTTCGTCGCCGGGTCGGTCGCAATAGGACCTGCCGTGAAGGAGGCCTTCGTGAGGGGCTATAGAGCGTGGCTCAAGGGCGACCTGAGCTCCATCGGGGTTGGAAGGCTCGTCGAGAAGGCCGTCAAGCTCCAGCTTCAAGCTCACGGCGCCGGCAACACACACCTCGGGATAATAATGCTCTTCGTCCCGATAGCCTCCTCGATACCCTCGTGGACTGCTACTAGCGGAGACGTGCGCGAAATAGGCGAGGTCCTGCTCGAGGTCCTCAGGTCGACTACTTCGACGGACGCCAACGCTCTGATGAGGGGCATCAGGCTCACAAGGCCGAGCGGCTTGGGCAGGCCTCCTAGAGGCTTGCCAGACGCCCTGAAAAAGCAGAGGACCAGCATGACCCTCTACGAGGTCTTGGCGGCCTCCTCTAAATGGGACGGGGTCGCCGAGGAGCTCGTCAGCGGCCTGAGGACCTGCACGAACGTGGGGCTTCCAACCCTTATGGAGGCCTTCGAGAGGGCAAAGGACTTAAACATAGCAATAGTCCACTGCTTCTTGAAGTTGCTCTCCCACAGGCCCGATACCTCGATAGCGAGGAACGTCGGCTTGGCAAAGGCCCCTCACGCCTCAATAGACAAGGCTGTCAGGCTCGGGATGGAGGAGGCCAAGAGGGTGTCGATGAAGGCTAGGGAGGCGCTAGAGGCCGGCGGGCTCACGACTCCTAGGGGTAAAGAGCTCCTAGAAGACTTAGACAGAGAGCTCGAGGCCAAGGGGCCGACGCACAACCCGGGCACTACGGCAGACCTCACCGCGACGTCGATATTCTTAGCGCTGCTCTCGGGCGCCAAGCTCCTATGACTAGACGCGCTCGACGAGGCTCAACGACGAGGACCTAGCGATACGTGGTGGTTCTTCGAGTACGATTGAGGCTCTGCGGAGGCCTTGTCCTTGATTTAGGCTTGTGCTCTCGCCCATACGAACCGCGCACGAGGGCTGAGGAGCTCGTCGAGTTGCGCCCCTCTAAGTAGCGAAGGACTAGTTATGACGTCTAGACGCGCTGGTAGGTCTCCTTCAACAGCAGGGCGTCTCCCTCGATGTTGGGGGACTCGCTTATTATGACTCCTTCTATCGAGTAGTCCTTCAAGGCCCTCGCCAATTCCACGTACTTGAAGTCGGACTCCTGGAGGTTCAAGTGCTTGATCTCCCCCTTGTCCCCATACTCTATCCCCGAGAAGTGCATGTGCATGCTCTTCAGGACCTCCTCGCCGAGCTCCCTCTCCAAGAAGTTGAGGATCTCCGCGAACTCCTCGTAGCTGTTGTACTTGCCCCCGCTCCTCGCGTGTATGTGGGCGAAGTCTACGCAGGGGAGGACGTTCTCGACCTCCTGGCTCAGCCTAACGACTTCCTCTAAACCTCCGAACTCCGCCAAGCCGCCGGAGGTCTCGGGCCTAACCCAAACGGCCACTCCTTCGTCCATTAAGGCCTTGACTATCCTCTTGAGAGCCTCCTTGACCCTGTCGTAGACGACCTCCGCCGAGTCCTTGCCGTAGTAGGCCGGGTGGAAGACTATGGACCATCCCCCGGCCTTGTGCGCCACCCTAGCCGTCTCCAAGACCCTGTTTATGCTGGCCTCCACCTTGGCCCTCTCGGGGGAGTTCAGGTTTATGTAGTAGGGCGCGTGGGCCGTCAGGACGACCTTGGCCGCCTCGCTCACGCCCCTGACCTTGTACGCCAAGTCGTCGCCCATCTTGACCCCCCTGACGAACTCGAGCTCCATGGCGTCCAGCCCTAGCTCTCTCACCCTCAAGACGCCGTTGACGCTCGTGGCTGGCTTCGGCGTGCTCAGGGGTATGCCGGCCGTGCCGAAGAGGAGGCCGCTAACGACCTTCAAAACCCAGGGACCTCCGTAGACATTTTATGTGGAGCGCTCTTTAACTCTTGCCTTAAACTTTATGGGCTAGCCGCAACGAGTGGGCAAGGCGCTTAAGCCCATGCTCCTTGGTGGACTTATGCTACGGTTGGAGCGTTGGCTTTCGCGACTTTCTAAGTGCTCAAAGACCATAACGCATACGATTACCTCGATGAAACCCGCCTAGAGCAGTATA
>CAZPGS010000082.1:0-3632 GCA_964586135.1 uncultured Nitrososphaerota archaeon | reverse complement strand
CCGCTCTGGCCAAGACGCCCCCCATGCGCAGGGGGCCGTCGATCGTGTAAAGCGCGGTCTTGAGCCTGTGGACCTCGAGCACGTCCTCCTCCTTGACGGCGCTCAGAGGCGTCTTCTCCAAGGCCATGTCAAGTATCTGCCCGTAGCCCGTCCCCTCTATCACGTCCTGCATCAGCTCAACAGCTCTCAAGACCACGTCGTGCTCGAACTCGGATCGGAGGAGCGCTTGGACGGCGTAGGCGGCAGCTAGGTCGCCAGCTATTATGGCCATGCTGTAGCCATAGTGAGTGGCCTCCTCGAGCCCCTGAGCCTCTGCGCGCAGATCCCTGAAGGCCCTCCAGACCGTGGGCCTACCCCTCCTGAACTCGTCACGATCCATGACGTCGTCGTGGATCAGGAGGTAGGAGTGGACCAGCTCGATCGATATCGAGGCCCTCACTATCCTGCTATCTATGACCCCCTTGGACCCGGCGTAGCCCAACATCATCAATAGAGGCCTGAGCCTCTTCCCCCCTCCTAGGGTGAACCTGGAAATCTCCTCCACTACGCGCCTCCTCTCGTCGGCGACAGACCTCGCCTTCTCCTCCAAGAACTTGGCGAGCTCCTCCTCGACTAGGGCGCTGTACCTCCCTGCGAAGCTATCGAAGGCCCCCATGATTAAACCTAATATCGAGGATTTTAATTAAAGCTTTTTCAGGCACTTCATCGGGGATCGGCTGAATTAATGACCAAGAGCGCCTTCGACCTTCTTAGCGAAGATGTGAGGAGGGAGCTGAAAGCGCTAGGCCTCACCAGGCCGACGGAGCCCCAGGAGAAGGCCATCCCCCTCGTACTGGCCGGGAAGAGCGTTTTGGTAGTCTCCCCGACCGGGACCGGCAAGACCGAGGCGGCCGTCTTACCGATCTTCGACATGATGTTGAGGCTGAAGAGGGGGCAGGAGGTCCGAGGGGTTCTGTGCATCTACATAACCCCCCTCAGGGCCCTGAACAGGGACTTGTGGGAGAGGCTCTCGAGGCTCGCCGAAGGGTTGGGGCTCAGAATAGAGGTCAGGCACGGGGACACGCCTCAACACGCTAGGAGGAGGCAGGCCCAGCAGCCCCCGGACATGCTTATAACCACGCCTGAGACCCTCCAAGCCCTGCTCATCGGCAGGGTCTTGAAGAAGGGGCTGACGAACGTCAGGTGGGTCGTAGTGGACGAGATACACGAGCTAGTGGCAGACAAGAGAGGCGTCCAGCTGTCCGTAGCGCTCGAGAGGCTCAAGAGGATAGCTGGGAGGCGATTGCAGAGGATAGGCCTTTCGGCCACAGTCGGTTCGGTTGACGTCGTCAAAGAGTTCTTGGCGGGCAGCGACGGCGACGTAGAGGTGGTTCAAGTCCCGATGCCCAGGGAGATGCGGATAACAGTCGACGCGCCCCCGCTCAGCGAGGACGAGGACTTGGCGTCGACGCTCCAAGTGACCCCTCGCATAGCATCAGCCATAGCTAGGATAGCTGACGAGGTCAGAGAGCACGAGAGCGTCCTCGTCTTCGCGAACACGAGGGAGGCGGCCGAGCTCTTGGCCTCTCGCCTAGCGCTGATGGCCAGCGACTTCGAGGTCAGGGCCCACCACAGCTCCCTCTCGCGGGAGGAGAGGGTCCAGGCGGAGAGGGAGTTCAAGGAGTGCTCGGTCAAGGCCTTGGTGTGCACGTCGTCCTTGGAGCTCGGGATAGACATAGGCTCCGTCGACTTCGTGATCCAGTTCACGTCGCCTAGGCAGTCGACCCCCTTAGTGCAGAGGGTCGGCCGCTCGGGCCACAGAGTGGGGGCCGTGGCGAGGGGCCTCATAATCTCCTATTCATCGGACGACGCGATAGAGTCGGCGGTCTTGGCTAGGAGGGCGATGAAGGGGGAGCTGGAGGAGATAAAGGTCCACAAATGTGCTCTCGACGTCTTGGCCCACCAGTTGGCCGGGCTCGTCATAGACTGGGGCTCCATAGACGTCGACGAGGCCCTCTGCGTAGTCAGGGGCGCGTACCCGTACAGGGAGCTGACTCGCGAGGAGCTCCTCGACGTGGCGAAGTTCCTATCGGACAGGGGCGTTATCAGGCTAGTGGGCTCGACCCTGAAGCGGGCTGGAAAGGCCACGATGGACTTCTACCTCAACAACCTCTCCATGATACCAGACGTCAAGAAGTACGACGTGATAGCTCTGCCTGATAAGCGCAAGGTAGGGGTCCTTGATGAGGAGTTCGTGGCCACGAGGACCGAAGGGTCGCCGAGCATAATCCTCGGGGGGAGGGTTTGGAGGGTCATAGGGGTGGAGGAGTCGAAGGTCTACGTAGAGCCCTCCGACGACGTCTTCGGGGCCATACCGGCTTGGGTTGGCGAGCTCATACCGGTGCCCATGGACGTGGCCCTCGAGGTCGCCGCGATAAGGGGGAGGGCCGAGGAGCTCTACAAGGGCGGCCGCGGGGTAGAGGGAGCGCTCGAGGGCTACCCGCTAACGGCGAGGGCGCTCGAGGTGGCCTTGAGCGACGTGGTGGAACACCTGAGGCTCAGAGTACCCCTTCCTCACGATAAGAGGATAGTCATCGAGGGCCTCGGCAATTACGTTGTAGTTCACGCGTGCTTGGGCTCTAAGGTCAACGAGCTCTTGGGCCTGATATTGACGTCCACGCTCAGCAGCTCGCTGGCCACGGCGGTCCGCTACAGGGCTGACCAGTATAGGATACTGTTGACGTCGCCCCAGAAGATGAGGGCCGGCTTCGTGGCCAAGGTGCTAAGCGAGCTATCGCCCGACGACGTCGAGCTCCTCGCGCAGAACCTCATGCCCTCCTCAGAGATTTACTTGTGGAGACTGTTCCACGTGGCGAAGAGGATGGGCGTCGTGGAGAAGGGCGCGGACGTGAAGGCCTTCTCGAAGGCCTACAAGTTCCTGCTGAGAACGGTCGTCGACAGGGCCGCTAAGATGGAGTTATTGATAGACAAGCTCGACGTCGAGGGCCTCAAAAGGGCCTTAGAGATGATCAGGAGGGCCTCGATTGAGATCGTGTGGTTTGAGGGCGAGGGAGGGCCCTCTCCTCTTGCGATGCCCATATTAAACAAGTACGTCCCGCTCGAGGCGCAACTCTTCAAGGCCTCGAGCCAGAGGCCCCTCGATGAAGTGGTCTTGGAGAGGCTGATGGAGAGGACCGTGAAGCTAGTCTGCATGTACTGCGGCGGGTGGACTACCGTCAGGAAGGTGAAGTACTTGCCCGACGACGTTAAGTGCCCGAAGTGCGGGGCAAAGTACATAACGGTGACGTGGTCCGGCGACGACAAGGTAGAGAAGCTCATAAAGAAGCAGATGGGGAAGCTCAGCAAGCAAGAGGTCGAGGAGCTCAGGAAGTACCAGATGTCGGCGGGCTTGGTCCTGACCTACGGCAAGAAAGCCGTGATGGTCCTGGCCGCGAGGGGCGTGGGGCCTCAAACGGCGTCGAGAATACTCGCCAAAGACGCTAGGGGCGACGGCACACTTTTCAAAGACATATTGGAGGCTGAGAAGAACTACATCAGGACTAGGATGTATTGGTCGCAGGACTAATTTGTTGCCTTATCATAGACGCCATCAACTCGCAAGAGCGGAGAGGCTCGCCTCTAGCCCTCCCTGC
>CAZPGS010000081.1:0-3697 GCA_964586135.1 uncultured Nitrososphaerota archaeon | reverse complement strand
GCCATGCCGGCCACGAAGCCGCCCGCGTGGGCGAAGAAAGCCACGCTGGCCCCCAGCCTAGCATAGCCGTAGATGACTTGAGTGGCGAACCAGAGGATGAGGTAGTAGGAGGCCCTCATCCTGAAGAAGGCTAGCGGGAAGAAGGGCATCCACAGGACGAGCGAGGTGCCCGGAAATAACATCAAGTAAGCGCCCAAGACCCCGCTTATGGCCCCTGAGGCGCCAATGGCTGGGACGGCGTAGGCTTGCAGTCCGCTTATGAAGCTAAAGGCCGTGTGAAACACCGACGCGACGACGCCGGAAGCGAGGTATAAGGCCGAAAAGCGCCGGCCCCCCAAGACCTCCTCGACGGCCCTGCCGAACACGTACAAGAAGTACATGTTGAAGAACACGTGAAACAAGTCTGCGTGCAAGAACATGGAGGACAGGATCCTATACGCTTGGCCATACGCTTGGTCTGGCGAGGCCATCAGCGCTGGGACGAAGCCGCCGACGCTAACCCAATACTCGCTCACCACGGAGAAGAAGTTCTCGTAGGTCGTCAAGGCATAAGCGAACGCGTTGACTGCTATGATTATCAAGGTGGCCAGCGGCCAGGCTCTAATGCGACTCGGGGCCTCGAGAGGCATCCCCAAGCTCCTTCTAAAGTGGAACAACAACGAGCCCAGCTCCTAAGCCTCGTAGGGATTCGATAAATAAATTCTTAATAAGCTTGCCCCCTGATGAAGGGTTCGTTTGGTCGATGAATTTCTTCTAAGCCTCTCTACGCGACGCGACCTCTCCATCGACGAGCTCGATGACTTGCCTCGAGCAGCCCCTCAGCTCCTTGTGCATGTAGTGGGTCGCTATGACCACTACCCCGCCGCCCCTAGCGACCTCGATTAGGTCCTCGACCAGCAAAGAGGCCCTAGCGCTATCGAGGAAGGTGAACGGCTCGTCGAGGGCTAGGAGCCTAGGCCTCAGCAGTAGGCCCCTCACCATCGAGACCAGCTTCGCTTGCCCGGAGCTCAGCCTAGTGGCGGGCTTGTCCTCTACGTCTTTGAGCCCATACCTCTCGACGTAGTGCTCAAGGACGGCTCTGTCCACGTTTACCCCTCTAAGCCTCAGGCCAAGCTCCAAGTTGTACTTCACGGACCCCCTGACCAAGATTGGCTTGTCGTGGACGTAGACCACCGAGCTCCTCAGCGACGACCTCTCCCTCTCGTCGAGGCTCCAGAACTTGGCGCCGTTTAGGGCGACTTCCCCCCTCGAGGGCCTGATTATTAGGGAGAGCACCTTCAATAAAGTGGTCTTCCCTGAGCCGTTGGGGCCTATCAAGACGTACACGCCTGGGCCCTTGAACGCTAAGTTGACGTCCTTCAGCGCATACGTGAAGCCATCGTAGCTGTGCCAGACGTTTACCAGCTCTACCTCCATAGCACGCGCTCCCCAAGCGCCTTCAGCATGAGCGCTAGCGAGATGGTGATGCACAGGAGTATCAAGCCTATCTGGATGGCGACCTCGTAGTCCCCGATGGAGGTCCTAACGGCTATCGCCGTCGTCAACACGCTCGTGTAGCCCTCTATGCCGCCGCCCACCATCAGCGCCACGCCCAGCTCCCCTATAGCCCTTGAGAAGGCTAAGAGGTAGGACGACGTCAAGACCGGGGCGAGCTCCCCTAGGAGCACCTTGGTGGCGAGCTTCTCCGAGCACCCCAACGAAAGGACGAGCTCCTTAACGCTCTCCCTCAGCTCGTAAAAGGGCCTGAACATCGAGGTGAAGGCCATCGGCAAGGCGACGAAGAACTGGCCGATTATAATAGCTATGGGGGTGTAGAGCAACCTCGTGAAGCCCAAGGGGCTGTGGGGGTGTAACAGCATGTACACGAAGAGACCGATGACCGTCGTCGGTACGCCCACTAAGGCCTCGAAGACCCCCAAGGCCATCTCCGCTCTCCTCCTCGGCACTCGCGCTAAGATGGCGCTCAAGGCTAGGGCTGAGGCGAACGCTATGAAGGCTGCCGTAGAGGACACGTAGAGGCTCCTTAGGGTTACGGAGAGGATGGACTCCGGCATCGCGAGCCCTCACGCTAGCCTAGCCTCGCCAAGGCCTCCCAAGCCCGCCTTACCTCGCCCTCGCAACCCCTCACTGCTCTCATGAGGTCCCTGCACTTCGAGGCTAGGAGCTCTTGCCCGCGCGTCATCAAGTAGCTCCTGAGCTCTTGCGCCACGTGGCGCACGTAGGGGTCGCTGAGGAAGCTCGCTCTCGAGACGTACGCTGAATACACGTTAACTAAGTGTTGAGGATCCTTCTTCAACTCCACGAGCGCTTGAAGCCTCCCCTGCCTCTTGAGGCTGAGATACGACCCCGAGTCTGTGAGGGTGTAGGCGCCGACGTTCTCGGCCATTAACAGTGTTTGGACCATTCCCTGGCAGCTCTTCAGGTACCAAGGCCTCCCCTCTGGGCTGAGCCCCGCTAATCTCCACAGCTGCACCTCCCTGACGTTTGTGCCCGACATGTCCCCCCTGCTCACGAACCTCGCGACCCCTCTCTCGCCAGCGCGATATATCTTCTCGAAGGCCTCGACGGCATCCGAGGCGTTCCTAACGCCCGCGGGGTCGTCGGATGGGCCCACGATCACGAACTCGTTGTACGCGAACACGGCGAGTTGCTCCACCTTGCCCTGCTCCACGTATTGGAGCTCGAGGGACGGGGCGTGGACGAAGGCTATGCAGGCCGAGCCATCGGCTAAGACCCTCAGGGCCTCACCTGAGCCCTTGACCAAGACCTTGAACTTTGCGTCTATGCCCGTCGCGTTCTTGAAGTCGCTGAGCAAGTCGTCTAGTACTCCGAGCTGATAAAGAGAAGCCGTGGTGGACACGATTATCAGGCGTTGGTGCTCAACATCCGCGTAGAGGCGGGACGCGACCACGGCTATTGCTGCGAAGGCGAGTAGCAGGGCGACGAGCTTGCTATTCACGAAGGGCCACCAACCTCATCGCTATCGTGCGTGGCATAGCATAGGGAACTCAACTGACCTCCTCCCCGCCCATCGGGGGCCCTCGCACTTCAGGGCGGGGAGGCTTGGGACTACACCTCCTTGGAGTAGGGATTCAGTCCCGGGCCGGGCCTCCGGCCCACCACCCCTAGCGGGGCTCGGGGTTATGAGCATGTTGTATGCCCCCACTAGGTCTGCGTTGAAGACCTCGTTCAGCGTTGTGCACTCGAATAGCCCTCGCTTTATTCTTTTCCCGCAACTACCTCCATGTAGCGGGCACTTCGACGATGTGTAGGCTTCATCAATGTAAATGAGAGTCATCCCGTACTCCTCTGCTACCTCGCCAATTCTCTTCAGCAGGTATCCGTATGTCCACACGTGGACGTTGTTGAAGTTCCCGTTCTCCCGTGCAATATACTTCGGATAGCCGACCTTGATCGTAGAGACTCCAACGCTATACACCCACTCAACAGCTTGTCTAACCTTCGCGTCGATGTAGCTCTTGATCTGCTTTCTCCACTCGGAGTACATTGCTCTGAGTTTCCTAGAGGTCTTCAAACCATACTTGTTTAGAGTGGACTGGTACTCGGCTATCCTCCGCCGCCAGTAGTGTGATATTGCCTTCAGAGGTCTCCCATTTTACCAGCTTCACTAGCCCGCTCTCCACGTATACAGCCATGAGGTTGTTTATCCCAATGTCTACTCCAGCCGCTAAGTTTC
>CAZPGS010000080.1:0-3714 GCA_964586135.1 uncultured Nitrososphaerota archaeon | reverse complement strand
AGAGTGGGGCGACGGCTACTCTGTCTGCGACTTCTGCCCTCCTCAGGCCCCGAGGCTGGACAAGATAACGAACCCCCCTATAAGCGACTTCTACAAGGACTTGGCGGAGTTCCTCGGAATGGACGAGGCCAGGGTCGTCACTAGGTGCAGGGAGGCGAAGCTCATAACGTTCATGATGCTTGCGAGGCCCGGGGATTACGTAGTCTTGGACAGCCTCGCCCACTACACTAGCTACCTCGCCGCCGAAGCGGCAGGCCTGAGGATTAAGGAAGTCCCCAGCTCCGGCTACCCCGAGTTCAGGGTGAGCCCCCAGGGCTACGCCACCAAGATTGAGGAGGTCGTGAGGGAAAGTGGCAGGCCGCCCGCCCTCGCCCTCGTGACCCACGTGGACTACCTCTACGGGAACATGGCTGATGCGGCTAAGATCGCCGAGGTGTGCCACGAGTACGGCGTGCCGGTCGTGCTCAACGCCGCTTACACGGCCGGCGTCAGCCCGGTGGACGGCAAGAAGCTGGGCGCGGACGTCATAGTCAGTAGCGGGCACAAGAGCTGGGCGGCGTGCGCCCCCACGGGCATCCTAGCCATGACGGAGGAGGTGGCCAAGAGGGTCCTGAGGACGTCTAGCGTAGAGGGCGACTGGTCCAAGAGGAGGTTTGCGATGAAGGAGCTGGCCCTCTTGGGCTGCACGGTCATGGGAGCTCCCCTCATAACCCTGATGGCATCCTTCCCCCACGTAGTCGAGAGGGTCAGTAGGTGGGAGGAGGAGGTCGAGAAGGCCCGCTACGTAGTCAAAGAGCTCGAGAGGATCGACGGCTTAAAGCAACTCGGGGCCAGGCCCAAGATGCACACGCTGATCCACGTGGAGTCTCAGAGCTTTTATGACGTGTCTAAGAAGCACAAGAGGAGGGGCTACTTCCTCTACGACGAGCTAAAGGCTAGGGGCATAGTAGGCATCCAGCCAGGCCTGACGAAGCACTTCAAGTTCAACGTCTACGGGCTGACGTGGGACCAAGTGAAGCACTTCGTTGAGAGCTTCCACGAGATAGCGAGGAAGTACGGAGTTGAAGTGAGGTGACGGACCTGCGCTTCGACACCGTAATCGTGAGGTACGGAGCGGAGATAGGGGTGAAGAGCTCTCGCACCCGAGCGAGCTACGATAAGCTACTCATAAAGAACATAAGGGCCAAGCTCAAGGCCGACGGGCTGGACCTCGAAGGGATCGAGAGGAGGTATGGTAGGATATACCTGAAAACCGCGGCGCCTAAGGAGGTCGCTCAGTCGCTTTCGAGGGTCTTTGGGATATCCTCTACGTCCCCTGCAATATCTTGCAAGGCGGACCTCGACGCCATATCGGACGTAGCCGTGAAGCTGGCCGAAGAGCGAGGAGGCCGCGGGGTCAAGTTCGCAGTTCGATGCAGGAGGGTCGGGGAGCACCCCTTCACCAGCATTGACGTAGCGAGGCACGTGGGGTCCGAGATCTCGGAGGCGATGAAGCGCATGGAGTGGCGCGTGGACCTCGACGAGCCAGACTTCGCCGTGAACATCGAGATAAGGGATGAAGAGGCCTTCCTCTTCACGGAGGTGGTGAAGGGCGTTGGAGGACTGCCGCTGGGCTCTCAAGGAAGGGTCCTATGCCTCATGAGCAGTGGCATCGACTCGCCCGTGGCGGCGTGGCTGATGATGAGGAGGGGTTGCCCGATAACTCTCCTGCACTTCGACTTGCAGGAGTTCTCGGGAGAGAAGACCGAGGAGAAGGTAATCGATTTGGCAAAGGCCTTGTCTAAGTGGTCACTCGTATATGTGGTCAAGCTGATCAAGGTCCCCTTCGGCGACGTCCTCGGGGAGATAGTAGAGAAATGCCCTCGAAAGCTCACCTGCGTCCTGTGCAAGAGGATGATGATTAGGATAGCGGAGAGGATCGCCATCGAAAGAAAACTCTTGGGTATAGTGACCGGAGACTCCGTGGGCGAGCAGGCCAGCCAGACGTTGAGCAACATGGCCGCCATAAGCGAGGCCGCCAAGAGGGTCCCCATCTACCGACCGCTCCTCGGCTTCGACAAGCCAGAGACCGAGAGGATAGCAAGGGAGATAGGGACCTACGAGATATCCGCGAGGCCCGACGAGGGTTGCAAAGCCGCTCCGTCCAGGCCGTCGACGTCACTCAGCGTAGAGAGGGCCGTCGAAGCCGAGAGGGCATTGGACGTGACCTCTCTCGTGGAGGGCGCCCTGAAGAGGGCCGTCGAGTTGAGGGTCTAGCTCCTCAACCTCTTTAAGTACTCATAGGCGGACAGAGCCGCCTTAGCTCCATCTCCTGCAGCTATTACCGCCTGTTTGTACGGTACGTTAGTAGCGTCTCCAGCGGCGAAGACCCCTTTTCTCGAAGTCCTACACAAGCTGTCGACAATTATTTGGCCCTCGTCGTCGAGGTCCACGAAGCCCTTGAGGAAGTCACTCTTGACGGACCTTCCTATCTCTATGAACACCCCGTTGACCCTCAGCTCCTCCACCTCCCCCGTCTCGACGTTCTTCACCTTGATCCACTCCACGAACCTCGACCCCCCTATTTCGATGGGCACCCTCTTGAGAACCCTCACTATGTTTCCCCTCTCGACCACTTTGTCCACCAATGCCTTGACCGCCCTGAACTCGCTCCTCCTGTGTATCAGGTAGACGGTCTTAGCGAGGGAGCTGAGGTAAAGCGCGGCGTCGAGGGCTGAGTTCCCTCCGCCCACGACTGCGACGTCCTTGCCCTTGAAGAGGGGTCCATCACAAGTAGCGCAGTAAGAGACTCCTCTGCCCCTGAACTCCTCCTCGCCCTTAATCCCGAGCCTCGAGGGCTCAGCGCCTATCGCCAAGATGACGGCCCTGCACTTGAAGTCCCCACTAGCCGCCGTCTTGATGATGAATGCGTCGCCGACTTGCTCGACTCCGACGACCTCGTCCATCAACACGTCGATTCCCAAGGACTCCGCCTGCTCGGCGATCCTCTTCGCCAGCTCGAAGCCGCTGACGGCCTTTAAGCCTGGGTAGTTCTCAACCAAGGAGGCCTCAGCTATTTGACCCCCCACGGTCTTTCCTATCACCTGCACCCTCAGCCCGCTCCTAACGCAATATATAGCGGCCGTGAGCCCTGCAGGGCCCGCGCCTATTATCACGACGTCGTAGACCTCTTCGCTCACGAAGAGTCCCCTATGAGATGGCGAGGGCCTCTCACAAAGGTTTTGTTCGGCCTCGCAGGGTCGTGAAGTCTGCGATAGGATTTATGAGGGGTTTAGGAGGGGTTAAACTAAAAGAGGACGAGGACTTCGCAGGTGAGGGGCCTTGATGATCGCCTACATCTTGTTGAAGACCGTGATAGCAAAGGAGCACGAGGTGGCGCGAAGGCTTCAAGAAATCGGTGGAATCGTCGAAGTCAGGGTGGTCTTCGGGGAATACGACGTAGTGGCAAAGGCCCAAGTCGAGGACGTCAGGGCGCTAGACGAAGTGGTCACTAAGATAAGGAAGATAGATGGGGTCGCAGCGACGTCGACCCTGATAGCCCCGGATTAAGAGGACACCTTTAAATCACCCCTCGGGTAACCATAAAGTGGTCGATGCGGGGGTTCCCGAGCTAGGTCAAAGGGGCGGGACTCAAGATCTGCCTGCAGATGGGTTAGTGAGTCATCCCGTGGCGTAGGCCTTCGTGGGTTCAAGTCCCACCCCCCGCACTAATTT
>CAZPGS010000079.1:0-3944 GCA_964586135.1 uncultured Nitrososphaerota archaeon | reverse complement strand
GCCACAGCTCTCAGAACGAGCAGGACAACAGGATATACGGCCTCCACGCCTACGTGCCAGTCGTCGAGCCGAGCTCCCCTCAAGAGGCCAAGGACTTGACCATGTATTCTCTAGAGGTCTCGGAGAGGTATGGGGCGCCAGTGATCCTGAGGACCGTGACGAGGCTCAGCCACATGAGGGGTCCCGTGGAACTAAGCCCCCCGAGTAGGTCGAGGAAGAGGGGCTCTTTTGAGAGGAGGCCTGAAAAGTTCGTCTGCCTCCCCGCCAACGCCAGGCGCATGAGGCTCGAGGCCATCGAGAGGCTCGAGGCCGTGAGGGGGGAGTTCGAGAGATCCAAGTTCAACGTCGTCGAGGAGGGGGATCCAAAGGTAGGGGTCATAGCTTGTGGGCTGGCCTATGCGCACGTGCTAGAGGCCCTTGAGCGCTTGAGCCCAAGCCGAAGGCCCTCGATACTCAAGCTCTCGACGATACATCCGCTTCCCAAGGACTGCGTTGCGAGGTTCTTGGAGGGCAAGGGGAAGGTCTTGGTGGTCGAAGAGCTCGAGCCCTTGATAGAGCTCCAGGTCAAGGCCCTGTGCCACGACCTCAAGTTTGAGGTTGAGGTCCACGGGAAGGACCTAATTCCCTTAGCTGGAGAGCTCACGCCTCTGAGGGTTCTGAGAGGCTTGGCCTCGTTCTTGGGCGTGAGCGTCGAGCCTTCCGAGGTTAAGCCGAGCATTCAAGCCCCGCCGAGGCCGCCCATACTCTGCGCCGGGTGCCCCCACAGGAATGCTTTTTACGCCATAAAGATGGCCGTGAGGAAGGCGAAGGTCGACGCCATTTACCCAAGCGACATCGGCTGCTACACGCTAGGCTACTACCCTCCATTCGAGCTAGTTGACACCACGATATGCATGGGGGCTGGCGTGGGCCTGTCCTGCGGCTTCGCCAAGTTCACTGACAAGGTCGTAATAGCTACCGTTGGAGACTCGACCTTCTACCACGCCTGCATACCGGGGCTCATAAACGCTGTACATAACCCCTCCGCCTTCGTCCTCGTGGTCTTGGACAACAACTTCACAGCCATGACCGGTGGCCAGCCCAGCCCGGCCACGGGGGTGAACGCGATGGGCCAGCAGGTGAAGCGGGTCCTGCCAGAGGACATAGCGAGGGCCTGTGGAGTCGAGTTCTGCAAGGTCGTGGACCCCTACGACGTGGACTCGACGATAGCGAGCATAGTCGAGGCGATAGAGTACGTCAAGAAGGGGCTTGGGCCCGCCGTCGTGGTCGCTAGGAGGCCGTGCTCGCTAACCCTCTTGAGGGAGCATAGGCTGGGCAGGGCAATGCTCGAGAAGAGGAGGGTCGACGCTGGTAAGTGCAAGGGCTGCATGGCGTGCATAAAGCTCGTGGGATGCCCTGCCCTGATACCGAGGGGCGAGAAGGTAGTGATAGAGGAGGCCTCTTGTACTGGTTGCGGCCTCTGCGAGCGATCCTGCCCTCATAAGGCCATCGAGGTGGTGAGGGAGTGAAGCGAGTGGACGTGGTGCTCTCGGGCGTCGGTGGGCAGGGGGTGCTGACGCTGGCAGCACTAATGGGGACCGCCGCGATCGTCGACGGCTACGACGTCAGGGTCTCTGAGGTTCACGGCATGGCCCAGCGAGGGGGCTCGGTCGTGTGCCACGTCAAGATAGGGGAGAGGGTGAGCTCGCCTCTCGTGATGGAGGGCTCGGCCGACATGCTCGTGTCCCTTGAGCTCTTAGAGACGGCTAGATCCCTCCAATACCTAAAGCCGAAAGGAGTGGTAATTGTTAACAACAGCGCCCTGCCCCCGCCCTTATCAATCATAGCTGGAATCCCTTACCCCGGTTTAGACGCGCTCATAGAAGATGCGAAAAAGGTAGCTAGCGACGTCTACGTTATCAACGCCAACGAGATTGCCAAAGCCCTCGGCTCGTCCCCATCGGCCAACGTAGTCATGCTCGGTGCCGCCTGGGCCACGGGAAGGCTCTTGCTGAGCAAGGACTCAATATTCAAGGCGATGGCGAGGGCGTTTAGCGGGAGGGCCCTCGACGTGAACAAGAGGGCCTTCGAGGAGGGCGCGAGGACCATCGAGAGGCTGCTCTAAAGCTATCGCTATCACCAAGTCCCTCTCGGTTATGATTCCCTTGAGCTCCCCTCCTCCACGACGAGCAATGCCCCTCTCCCGGTCTTCTTCATCAACCTCGCAACCTCCCCTATGTCGCTGTCAGGGGTGGGTTGAGCGGATAGACGGTGAGGATGAGGGTCAAAGTTGATTATAATACTTACTCAGCGCTCAGGGAGGTTGAAGAGGAGTACAGAGAGGTGCTGGAGGATGCAATTAACTACGGGCTTGCTAACGAGACTACCTCCTTCACTAGGATCAAGGCGGGTATTTACAAGGATGAGGGGGAGAGGCATAAGGACTTACCCTTCCATCATATCTACACCGCCTGCGAGGACGCTAGTGAGGGGTTAGATAGCTTTGAGAAGCTGAAGAAGAGGGGAGGGCTTGTACTGACAAACCCATGGTGAGGAAGGTTGCTGTGCATTTAGACGACCACCTGTGGAGGTTTGGCCTGGATGTGTGCTCATCGCTGCAAAGCGTGGTTTGGTTGGTATTGAACCCGCATACCGCAAGCTCTCCTGGAGGTATTACGATGGTGGTTGGATTATTGCGAGCGAAGCTAGGCTTAAACTATTGAAGGGCAATGTGGTGGAGTTCTACATAATCTTTAGGAAGGACGATCCAAAGCCCTACGAGCCTAGGGGCTTCATATTGGTCGATTTGAATGAGAATTCTGTCTCGGTGGGATGTGGCATCCCTATACAACATACAACCTAAAAAGTAGGGCAATAACCCGAACCCGATGCTCGACGCCGCCCAAAGGGGTTTGTGGGTGGTGGGAGGGGGGAACGGGAGATGTGACCCGCATGCCGTTCGGGCCGAAGGAGCCTCATGACCCACTCATCATAAGGCTTGGTGAGTGGCTGAGGGCTAAGTCCCTACGCTCGATCATGATTGAACATAAAGCGATTGAAATGAAGGCGTAGGGTCAAACGGATTGCCCGAGGACGAGTTGCCCGCTAAGCTCAGTCGAGTTAAATAGTCGCGCTGAGCAATAGCATCGGTGGTCGAGTTGAGAGTCCACTTCGACACCCTAGAGATCTCGACCTCTAAGAGGGTGGAGCTCGTCAACATAACTAAACAAGTGGAGGAGGTGGTTGAAAGAAGCGGCGTCAGAGACGGCATCTGCTTGGTGTTCGCTCCGCACGCCACGGCGGCGGTGATAGCCAACGAGGACGAGAGAGGGCTTAAGGAGGACATAGTTGAGTGGCTAGAGGAGAGCTTCCCCCGTGACGGGAAGTGGAGGCACAACTTGGTGGACGACAACGCGTCGGCCCACTTGGCCTCGGCCTTCACCTCGTCCTGTAGGGTCTTTCCCGTGAAGGGCGGAGGGCTCGTCAGAGGGACTTGGCAGTCCATATTCTTGGTGGAGATGGACGGGCCTAGGAAGAGGAGGGTTGTAGTTGAGGTGCTCGGCGTCTAATCCGTCCTCGGATACGTCTCGGTTGAGGCCAGCGCTCGTTGGCGCTCGAGCTGGGCCACCTCGTCGGCTGCTTCGAGTCCTATCAGTCGTTTCGCCTGCGAACGTCGAGCTATGAATTGGTTTATATGCTTGGAAGCCCACTCCCTTCGCGAGGAGAGCGGCCGTGGAGCTGAGCGAGCTCAAAGCAAAGGTGTTCGCCCTGCTCAAAGAGGACTTGGAGTTCAGGTACGCTGTGGCGGGCTTGTTGGGCTATGAAGAGTTGCTAAAGAGGCTCGACAGGCACGAGGAGGAGCTAACTAAGGTGTTGACCGAAATCGCCAAGCTCAGAGAGGACATGAACAAATTGATAGGAGAGATGGCCTCGGGCTTCAAGAGGCACGACGAGGCCCTCGAGAG
>CAZPGS010000078.1:0-4033 GCA_964586135.1 uncultured Nitrososphaerota archaeon | reverse complement strand
GCTCAGAGGCCGCTCGGGCGATGGGAGCAATGCTCCGAGCCCATGCGGGCGCCCGCAGATGGGGGCCCAGTGCCGTTGGCTCGACCGTCACCCACGACCCCGCGCCAATAGCTCGTGAGGTGCGGGCGAGGTGGAAGCCCCTAGGTGCAACGAGTGAATATAAAGTAATGAGGATGAGCATCTAGGGACAAACGGTACTGCTAGTCTCAATCGCCTATACGGTGTTGGCCCTCTCGAGAGACGTGAGCGTGATAATAGCCTCGAGGGTAAGAATGGCCGTAATGGCATCAGAGGGCTTGAAGAGTCGTTTTGCTGAGGGCGTTGCTCATCGAGCCCTGAAGTAATTGAAAGCCTCTCCCAAGGTTGAGACCTCCACGACCTCTATGGCGTAGCCCTCTTCCCTAAGATATCCCTCCACGTCGACGAGCCTTGGATAGTATCTTATGTAGACGAAGGGGCCCACCCTCCTCTCTACAGCTACGTACACGACGTCCTTGCTTTGACCTGGGGGCACTAAAAGTATCCTCGCCCCCGCTTTGGCCGCGGCCTCGGCCTTGTACACTATGCCCCCTACTTGGCCTATATTGCCGAATTCGTCCACGGTCCCCGTTATCACGACGTCGCTTCTTATGGGCTCATTTAGCAAGAGGGACGACGCCAAGACCGCTACGGCAGCTCCAGCGGACGGACCGTCGACCACGTATATGCTCTCGCTAGCCGTCACGCTGAGCAGGAGGTCGAGGTTTGACGTGTCCACCCCCGTGAACCTCTGAGCGGCCTTGAAGGCCATCTCGGCGGCCTCTTGGAGCTCTATCCCTATCTTGGGGGTCGTCGAGACGTAGACCTTCCCCTCACCTTTCATCAAGGCGCCTTGAAGAGTCATTGCCACGCCTCTGTACGCGTAACTCCCCTCGCTGACCACGCCCACTATGTATATGAAGGACGCGTTGTGCGAGTAGGGCGTTCCGATAGTGACTTCGGTTCCGCTGGCACTAGTCGAGGGGCCCGTCGTCGGGCCAGTGCTCGGCGCGAAGTATTGGGCCTCGTAGAGCAAGACGTATGACAAGGCGATGTTCAGCGCGAGGCTCACCGCCAAGAGGCATAGAAGGACGTAGATCGCGGTAGAGGCCTTCTCATATCTAAGGGCCTTGATGACGGTCACAGAAGGTGGCCTCCAAAGCGAGGGTTTTGGGCCCTCTGCTATAAGCTTTGTTCTCTTGAGGGGAGGGAATACCATTGAGAGAGGGCGATAATTTGACGCGCACATAGCCATGCATAGGCTACGAGGGCTTTAAGTTAAACGAGGGCTATATTGCGCGTCACCGCCATGGCGTGACGGCGATGATAGGCGTCTTGGAGGGTTCGGCTTGCTGATCATGGATATGGTCTGATTAAGAGGAGAAGCCCATTCGAGCCCCGAGGTTCAAGGTCGAAGGCAACGACGCCTTGAGGCGAGGCTGCGCGAAGCCCGTCGTCGATGAACTCCTCGACTGGTCTCTACACGCGTCTCGCAACAATCAAACGACTTTGCGCGATACCACGAAGGCATTACGTGGTTCTCCTTCGCCTCTTTTCTACGCTCCTTTAAACTTCCTCCACGCCTTCTACGGGGTTTCTACACTAATGCCCTTAGAAGGCGAGGCCTCGAGCTCTGCTACATTTCATGAACGTCTTTAGGATTCTTGATGCTCGGCAGGCCATGGAACATCGCCACGCACTCTATGTGAAGGCGACGGGACGGTCTCGACGAGGCCTCAAGTCGCGCTGATCCGCCGCGTGCCCAACTCCAAATAAGCGCCTCGCTAATTGTCGTCAAGGGGCCATCCGCATGACGAGCGGGGTCACGTAAGCCTCCACAAAGGCGGCCACCAAGAGGAGGGGCACGACGGCCTTGAGGTAAGTTCCCAGGCACGCAACCACGGCGTTCTTGATGCTCACGTCCTTTCCTAGGGCCTTCTCGCACACGACTATCCCGATGTCCATGCCCAAGGCGCAACTCAGTAGCAAGGCCGGGATCTCGAACACTCCATGTGGCAGTATCCCGGCCATCAAGAACAAAAGGCCCCTCTCCTCGACGATGAAGTAGCTCGTCAGCCCTATGATCATTCCGTTAAGGAACAAGAACAGAATAGGCGGGATCGCGATTAGGATGCCCAAGAGCACGGCGAAGAAGAGGGTCTTCGAGAAGTTGTTGGCGAACACCATCACGGCCAAGAGGTGAGGTGGCAAGCCGTATAGAGGGCCGAAGAAGCGCTCGAGCCCCTTCAGGACGTCCCTGAGGGCACCGGCCGAGCGATATCCCATCGCGACGCCGAGTAGTAGTGCCGCCGAGCTGATGAGTACTAAGACAAGCAATCTCTTAGCCCTCAAGTCGACCACGACACTTAATCCGCTTGGGCACCTATTTTAACCTATAACTGCTCACAGCTCGTGAGGCCTTTGGGTCGAGCTATCGTCATCGCCTTGCCCTTTGCCTTCACGGACCTTACGGGCCGCTATCTTTATGTCGAGAGGGCCTTGTGGACTTCGAGCTACACGCTTTAGCTGTTAGCTGTAGTAGAGGATGACGTCCTCCCTCTCGGCCTTGCATATTTTGCCCTCGTTAAATAGGTGCTCGAGGTGGGCTATCGTCTCTCCGATTATGAACCACTTCTGCGTCACGGGCAGCGCGTTCAAGTCTTTTACCTCTATGTCCCAGCTTATGCTCGGCGCGACCTCCCAAGCGGTCTTCGGTCGATCTAGTGCGGCGAGGGCCTCTTGGAGCCTCCTCTCGTGGTGCTCCTTTAGCTCTCGAACCCTCTTCCCCAGGTCAGTGCCGAGGCCCCTGTGGCCCGGCATCACTAGCTCGACGTCGAGCGAGAGGACTTTCTCCAGGCTCTTCAAGTACTCACTCAGTGGGTCTTCGAAGCCCGGCATATAAGATATGTTCGGGGTTATGTCGAAGAGGACGTGATCGCCGGAGAACAGCACCTTTCCGTCGGCGTCGTAGAGGCACATGTGCCCAGGCGTGTGGCCTGGCGTCAAGACGCACCTCAACGAGAGGTCCCCAATGGTGATCTCTTCGCCGTCGTCGAGCCTCTCGAAATAGAGGTCCCTTAGGCTCAGGTACCTGACCCCAGGATGAAACCTCAGTATCAGTTCTGCTACCTCATTCGGCAGGCCGTTCTTCACATAGAACTTAACCACGCCCGTCCAGTAACCGCGGGGATCCTGCTTCACGACCTCCACGCGCTCGACCTCTGCAGAGCTCATCCAGATCGAGCTCGAGAACCTCCCCACTAGGCCCATGTGATCGGCGTGGAGGTGGGTGGAGAAGAACTCGAATTCGCTTATGCCCAGCTCCTTCAGCTTCCGCATGGCAGTGGCCAGCGCGTCGTAGCTCTCATCGACGTTAAACCCGGTGTCAACTACCAAGCACTTGCCTCTCGATACCAAGAGATAGGAGTTCGTATACTTGAGGGGGTTGTTGGGCAAGGGCACCTTGACCCTGAAGATTCCTGGGAGGAGTTCCTCTACCATGTCGCTCCATACTTCCTCAGGAACGAGGATATTAAGGTTTTTGACGAGGCCCACGGCGGCATATCTCCTGTTAATTCGCTTTGAGGTGGCTATTTTTGCTAAAATGACAGTGAGCTCTAGCGCTCTCAACAGCCAACTCGAAGGCCTTGGAACTGCCCTTGTGACTTGAGCCCTGGCAATGTTTAAAATTCGTGCCCCCTAAAGAATTGTTGTGGGGGACCATGCTGGAAAACGATGCCTTGTTTACTGAGGAGGAGATAAAGCTCAGGGACGAGGTTAAGGAGTTCGTAGCGACCGTCGACCCCGAGCTCCTGAGGAAGATGGACAGGAACGAAGTGGACTACCCGTACGAGTTCGTTAAGGCCGCTGCTCAAAGGGGGTTGCTCGGCCTGAGGTTCCCGCCGTACTCCGGCGGGAGGGGCCTGAGCTGGACCGCCGAGAGCGTTGCCGTCGAAGAGGTGGGGGTCCTGGGCTACGGTCTCGGCTGCGCCTACTCAATGGTCAGCATAGTGGG
>CAZPGS010000077.1:0-4102 GCA_964586135.1 uncultured Nitrososphaerota archaeon | reverse complement strand
CGTGGAGTCCATCAAATACGAGGCTTTGAGGTATGGGCCTTCCATTGATCAATATCTGGAAGGGCGCTGGGCTCGGCATATCCATTCACGCCGAAGGGCTCAGCACACTTCCAGAGCCAAGTCGCTCGGTATTAATTTTGTCCTTTGCGATGACTGGCAAGTCAGCCTCGCAACTCTTGGTTCAAGAGCTTCTCGAGCATGTCTATCAGGCTCGTCGCCAAGGGCTCACGCCGTTACGAGTATGATAGCACTTATTCCTCGTCATGTAATCTCGAGAAGCCCACTTCCCCCAAGGGCTTCAACGCTTTGAGCGCCTAAATCTCGAGTGAGGCTGGAGCCTAGAATCTTACGTTAACCAGTACATGGCGCCGTCGGGCGCACGGCTTGGGGCTCGGCCCCTATCGTTCAGGTGTTGAGCTGGCTTTCGAGCTGGTGGTCGGGGCTCAACTTCCTCAAGTGACTCGACTGGCGATCCGTAAATGCGTCCACGCGCTTTAGGTTGGTTGCGAGCTTTTCGAGGATTGCGTTCTCGTCCATGTTGAGCGAGTGGACCCAAGCCTCGACCTGCCTTTCAACGGGCACCACGGTTATGCCGGAGTCCTCGAGCACCTTTATCTCGTCCCTGGACCTCTCGTAGTTCCACCTGGGCATTATGAACTTCTTGATCTTGACCCTCTTAGTCTTTATGGCCGCTATGATCTTGCCCGCGCCCCTCCAGTCGAGGCCCCCTACCGGCCCGACCCTACCCTTAATGTCGACCTTTCCGGTCATTACGACCGATGGATCCTGTGGGCAACCCATGAGCTCCGACAACGCTGCCACGCTGAGGGCCAACCCCAAGCTAGGGCCGGACACTCCAGTCCCCGGAACCCCCTCGAGCGGGCTCACGACCTGGAACCTGAAGTCGTAGTCGGCTATGTCCATCCCCAGCTTGTCCTGCACATAAAGTTTGATGTAGTCTACCGCGTTCTGAGCGCTCTCGACGACGCTCACGTCCTCGACCGGAGCCCCGGGGGTCAGGGCGAGCGTCTTCGCAGCCCCCGTGACGCTTACCTTTCCTTGTCCTCTCCTGACCATGCACTCTACTATCAGCAACAACCCCCTCCTCCCCTGAGGATCGGTCGCCAAGCCCAAGGCTATCCCGGGCCCCTTAACGATCATGCCCTCCTGGATGTCCATTAGCTCCTTGTCTATCTCCAGCTCTAGGAGCTCGGCCGCCCTCTGGAAATGATAGAGCCTGATCTTATAATTGTCAGGAGTCACCTTTGAGAGGGCTTCGAGGCTTGTGGAGCCCAAAACCTCCTCGAGTCTCTTTAAGTCCTCTAAATATATCTGCGACACTTCCGAGGCCTTGAGGCCTGACGTCATCGCCTTAACAACCTCGCTCGCGGCCACGACTTCTTGACTACGAAGCCTGTTGGCCTCCCTTATCACCTCAGCTATGACCCTGGGCGACACGACCCTGAACCTCTTGATTATGCCGAGCACGGCCTCGGGCGTCACCTCGCTGTGGAGGTGGTGCATGTATTGCTTCAAGTGCACCCTTATCACGTCCAGCCTTTCCTTGTCGTTCCTCGGGAGGGGCACCTCTATGATGTAAGGCTCGAACCTGTTGAGCACGGCCTCGTCGATCGCGTCGAGCCTATTGGTCGCGGCTATGACTATCACGTTCTCCAGGGGTTGCAGCCCATCAAGCTCGGTGAGTATTTGAGCGGTAAGCCTATCGCTTACAGGGTCTCCCTTCCTCCTGCCCGCTATGACGTCGAACTCGTCGAAGAATATTATGCTAGGAGCGTGCTTCCTAGCGAGCTGGAATAGGTCTTTGATATTCTTCTCGGGCTCCCCCACCCACTTCGCGTTTATGAGGAGTTGCGCCGCCGGGACGTAGAAGAAGGTTGCCTCGTTCTCCTTGGCTATCGCCTTGGAGAGGTAAGTCTTGCCGCACCCCGGTTCTCCCCACAGCAAGAAGCCCTTGGGAGGGACCCAGCTCAGCTTGCTCGTCAGCTCAGGTCTCAGGCTCAACGAGATTATCTTGAATATCTTCTCTTTGATCCCGAATAGCCCGCCGATGTCGCTGTAGCTCACGGCCGGCTTCACCTTCAACACACAGCCCAAGACCTCCGAGCTCTTCTCCTGATCCATGTAGCCTCGGAGCTCTCGAGCTACGAGCTTGAAATCGTCGAGCGTGACCTTGTAAGAGAAGTCGCCCTTCAAGGAGCCAAGCTTCTTGAACAATTTCTCCCTCAGCGGCTCTACTTTCTTAGACTTAACCTTGCTACAAGCGTCGATGATGTCGAAGGGGGTGAGCTGGGTCTGCCTATAAACGCTGACGGACTTCTCTAAGACGGACATGACCTCTTCGGGGTCTAAGTAGGTCCATCCGTACTTCTTGAGCTCGGCCTTTAACACCGCAAGCAACATGTCCCTCGTGATGTTCTGGTCGAGGTCTATCACGAAGGCCCTTCTCCTGATGTCCTCTCTTATGGCCTCGAACTTGCTCGTGGCGGCTATCACCACGACCCTCTTGTTGGTGTTGATTATCTTGTTGAGGTATTCTATGAAGGTGTCCTGGATCCTGACGTCCTCCCTGTCAGCTCCGTACAGGGGTTGCTCCACTTTCAGGCCGATGCAGTGAAACTCGTCGAAGAAGATGAGGCTGGGGACTTCCTCGGCCCTCTTGAATATGTTCGCCAAGTTCCTTATCGATTGCCCGTAGAGCGGGTGGAATATGTCTTCCCCATTGACGACTATTGGCTGTACGTTGACGCCCAACTCCAGCCCGTGGGCTATGGCCTCTCGAATGCATACTTCGGCTAATAGCGTCTTCCCGGACCCCGTCGATCCCTTCAGTATGAAGAACTTAGGCGGAGGAACCCCCTTGAACAGCTCCCTCACGGCCGGGTCCTCGATGACGTGGTAGGCTATAGCGGTCATCAGTATTTGAAATTCCTTGTCTCTGCCCATCAAGTCCTCCTTAGTCTTCGGGAAGAGCTTGGCCAGCTCTCGAAGCCTCTTCTTGAGCTTTCGGGGCGTGAGCTTGGCCTTCCTCCACTTCCTGTACTCCTTGTTTAGCAAGTAGAGCGGCATTGATAATAAGAGCCTCAGTTTGGGCCTCATCAGCCACCAAGGCTTCTCCTCCTCAATCCTCCTCATCAATAAGCTCATACCAACCCCTCCGGCGAGCTATCGCATACGTCAAGCCCATGGCCGAAGAGGCAATGGAGGATGCTAAGAGGGACCCCAGCTTGATGGACGCAACACTCGTTGTGAGGGACGTGTATATGGACCACCCGAGAGTCCAAAGAGTCACGGCCACGAGCGAAACCAGAGAGGCGTAAAACAGGTACTTCACCGTAAGGGCTATGCTGTCCAAGCGGCTCCACCTATTAGCCTTCCTCCTCTTCGTGTCCCTGAGGTCTAGCATTAACGTGGCCCCGAAGAGTGGGGTGAAGACTGCATGAGGTATCAGCGCCCATGGATCGACGTCAAAGAGCAGGGCCGGGACGCTTGCGCTGGCCGGCCTCAAGTCTTTCTCTGACTCCAAATACACTAAGAGCCTTAAGGTCACATTGGCCGGGCACACATAAGTCTTTATTGGGTACCCGGATGCGGTGCCCATCTTAGCAAGAGTCAGGTTGAAGGAGCTCAACGATCGGAAGATGAACTCGCCCTCACAAATTTCCTCGACCGATAGGTTTGGTTTGACGATTACGCTTCCGTAAAACCATCCTTGGCGATGACTTTCGACGAGTTCTACCTTGGCGCTACTTGGAAACGAATAAAGCGTCACGACCCTCTCTCTTCCGTAAAGCATAATGACTAAGGCCTCTCCTGAGGCCAGGGGTATTCTGTCACTCCTCACCTCAACTGTGGCCTGCCCCTAAGCGCTCACGCCAATCAAGCTCATTTGAACAGCCAATGTCAATGCCAATACGAGGATGAAGAATCTCAACCTCTGCCCCCATAGCACACTGTGCAACGCTTCATAAAAACTGCTCCTTCAAGTCCGCGCTCGCTCTCGCGATGTGGAGCTAAAATTAGCTTGCACGCAACCCAAGGCTAAGAGCAAATTTAGAGGGCTTACAACTGAAAGCCTCGCCCT
>CAZPGS010000076.1:0-4126 GCA_964586135.1 uncultured Nitrososphaerota archaeon | reverse complement strand
CCCCTGCTTTATGAGGGCAAGGCTTTTAGTCTTGACCCCGGGCTTTTGAGTTCAGATGGGTAGCAAGCTTGAGGTAGATCGCCGGCTCGTGAAGGAGCTAATACACGAGGCCCTGACTAGCGATGGCGAGATATGCGGCTTTCTCTTAGGGAGGGTCGAGGGCGAGCGCTTTAGGGCTCGCGAGCTCTACAAGGCCAGGAATGTCTCCCTCACGAGGGGCACTTCGTTTAAAGTGGACCCGAGAGACGTCTACGAAGCACATGTTTACGCGGAGAGGAGAGGGTTCGACGTCGTGGGGATTTACCATTCTCATCCCGGCCCTCCCAACCCATCGGCCACGGACTTGGAGTGCATGAGGGGGTGGCCTGTGGCGTGGCTCATCATAAGCTCGACCGATGGCTCAGTAGCCGCGTACATCGCTAAGCAAGGCTCTGTAGAGGAGCTCGAGCTACAGATTACGTGAGCTCGGCGTTAAAGGGCTCTCCCACCTCTAAGGCTCGAGCATACAGGGCACTTCGGCGATGGCTCCACTTTTATTTCGTGAAACCTCATTTCGTGGCCGTCGAATATCAAGAGCTTGTCGATGCAGGGCTTCCCCAAGCCGACCACGAGCTTCACGACCTCCACGACCTCGAGAGCCGCCATCACGCCGGGCGTGGCGCCCAGCACGGGCACGGCTCCTTGCTCGGGTGGATCCGATGGGACCACGCATCTCAGACAGGGCCCTTTGCCCGGCAATACTGTAAGTAGCTGGCCCTCAAGTCCGTAGACCGCCGCGTGGACGAAGGGCTTGCCATAGGCCACGCAGGCCTCGTTGATGAGGAAGCGGGCTCTGTAGTTGTCCATGCCGTCTACGACTACGTCGACCTTCTCGACCAAGTCCTTCACGTTGTCCTCGCTTATCTCCAATGTCAGCGCCTCGACCTCGACGTCTGGATTTAAGCGTGCTAGCTTCTCGGCGACGACGTCTGCTTTAGGCCTGCCGACGTCCGAGCTCCAGTACAGGATCTGGCGATTCAGGTTGCTGAGCTCGACTTTTTCTCGATCTACGAGCAACAGCCTCCCAACCCCCGCGGCCGCCAAGTACAGCGAGGCCGGGCAGCCGAGGCCTCCCAAGCCAGCCACCAAGACCTTAGTCGACTTTAGCCTCCTCTGACCCTCAACGCCGAAGCCGAAGATGCGTATCTGCCTGTCGTACCTCTCGAGCTCTTGGTCTCTGAGCAGCGGCCCCAGCATCTTCGTCCACCATCCTCGTGAGATCTAGCTTGCTCGGTAAGATAAAAAGGCGTTGTAGCTTTGGTCTGACTTGAGGTGCTCTCTCAAGCTTGGGTTTGAGTAGCGCTTAAAACGCGGCTTACGACATAGAGTGGACGCTATGAAGGTCTTGATCTCCGACTTGGATGGGACTCTGGTCAACGTCTCAGTAAACTGGAGCGAGGTCAAGGAGGCTCTGTCGAGGGCCTTGAAGACCGAGGTGACCTCCATCTTCGAGGCCTTGAGGAGGGCCCGAGCTAGAGATGAGGGCCTCTTCAGAGAGCTCAGCAAGCTCATAGAGTGGTATGAGATCGGCTCGATGAAGGACCTAAAGGAACTAAGGGGATCAAAGGAATTGTTGCGATTCCTGAAGCACCAGGGCGTTAAGGTCGCTATCGTGACCCTTCAGAGCGAGAAGGGCCTCAAAAAAGCCCTCGAAGTCAGCGGACTGGCGCCCTACGTCGACGTCTACGTCACTAGGGACGAGGAACTCAACAGATCGAGACAGATCGAGATCGCGCTTCAAAAGCTTGGGGCCGAGATAGGCCGAGACGCGATAGTTTTTATGGGCGACAGGCCCTCGGACCTCGAAGCTGGCACGAGGCTCAGAATACCCACCATAATCATCGGCTCGACAGCGCCCGACCCCCTAGAGGCCATCGATGCCATAGCAGGTGTCCTAGGATTATCGCTAGAAAGGAAGGCTAATTAACAAGGGTTCCTTTCCAAGCCCCGAGTTCGCGCGTCGGCTTTCTTCAAGCCCTTCTCAGAGAGTATGGCGGACACCTGCTTAAAGTATCGCTCTATCTTCCTCTTAAATTCTTCAAGGTCTTCGAGTATGTCCTTTGGGAAGGGCTTGCCTATGCCGTACTCGTCCAAGTACACTATCCGCCCCCTCAGCCTGCCAAAGTTCGAGGGCTTTATGTCTAGGGCGTAGCTCTTGGCTTGGGCTTGGACTATTATGGCCAGCATTTCCCAAACGTCCTTCAAAGTCAGTATGCTTATGGGCTCTGCGTACGAGTGTACGCTCACGACCGCAGGCCTAACCTCACCGCCGACCTCGACTGCGCCCACGACGACCCCCAGGAAGTCTGGCAGGAAGTCGAAGGACCTCGCGACGTCCTTCAAGCGCTCCTTGACCTCTTTCGCGGACTTGACGTCGAAGGACCTCATCTTGAGCACGACATCGTCGACCCTGCAGACCGTCGAGTGCAAGCTCTTCAGAGTCCGCCCTACCGACAGCACCTCACAGCCTTTAGAGATGAACATGGGCTTCAGGCTAGAGGGCTTGGTCACGTCGGAGCCCGTCCGAGGGCTCAAACAAGATATCTCGGCGCGGTCACCCAAATTAGTGTAGCGAAGTAGAGGAGCTGGGAGGGTCATGAAAGTTGTGGAGGAGATCTTTGGCGTGCAGAAGGCCATCGTGGGAGTCGTGCACTTACCCCCGCTCCCCGGCTCTCCGCGCTATGAGGGTGAGGGCCTAGAGTCCATAATCGAGAAGGCCCTCAAGGACGCCAAGGCCCTGAGCGGTGGAGGGGTCGACGGGATTTTGATTGAGAACTTCTGGGACGCTCCTTATAGCAAGAGGAGCGTCAGCCCGATGACAGTTGCCTCAATGGCCGTCATAGCCAAGGAGGTGGCGAGGGAGGTGGGGATCCCCATAGGCGTGAACGTCCTGAGGAACGACGCCTTAGCGGCCCTGGCCATAGTCAAGGCGATTGGGGGCTCGTTCATAAGGGTCAACGTGTACGCCGAGACCGTGGTGACGGATCAGGGGGTCATAGAGCCCTGCGCTTACGAGGTCCAAATGGCGAGGAAGGCCTATCACGCGCGCGACGTTAAGGTCTTCGCGGACGTCCATGTGAAGCACGGGGCCCCTCTGGTTCAGAGGCCCGTAGACGTGGTGGCCGAAGAGGCCCTGAAGAGGGGGCTAGCAGATGCCGTGGTCCTGACAGGCCCCGCCACCGGCATGCCTCCACCCTTAGAAGAACTACTAAGCGTTAGGGCCAAGCTCCCTGACGCGTCGATCATAGCTGGCAGTGGCTGCAACCTCGAAAACGTGAGAGAGCTTCTCGAGGTGGTCGATGCTGCCATAGTCGGTAGCTACTTTAGAGGAGGAGACTTATCGGCGCCGGTGTCCGAGGAAAGGGTCAGGGAGTTCATGGCCAGGGTTAAGGAGGTTAGAAGGAAGGCTTGACGCGCGCATCCTTAATATCAAAGTTGAAAACGGGAGGTGCCCGATCAGGCCTGAGGCTCGACCGCGTCGCGATGACCTCGCCTTCCGCATCGACTCGATGAGAGAGCCACAGCCCTGAGCTCGGCGCTAATACCCGTCCTCTCCAAAATCCAAGAGACGGGTTTTTGTAGGAGTGTTGGCAATTGGTATAGCTGTGACCTTCTATGAGCGGCTTGTTAGAGGTCTTGAGGAAGCTCTCGGAAGCCCACGGGCCTCCCGGCTTTGAAGACGAGGTGGCGGACATAATAGTCAGCGAGCTCAAGGGCTGCGTCGACGGCTTCGCTAGGGACTCTCTAGGCAACCTGATAGCCTACAAGGGCTTCGGGGAGAGGTCGCTCATGATAACAGCCCACATGGACGAGATAGCCTTGATAGTCAAGAGCATAGACGACAAGGGCTTCATAAGGTTCGCAAAGCTGGGGGGCATATGGGACCAGCTGCTCGTGGGCCAGCAGGTGGTGGTGCACGGGGCCAAGGGTAGGGTGAGGGGGATCATAGGGAGCAAAGCCATCCACGTGATGAGGGACGAGGAGAGGCGCCAGTTGTTGACTTACGACAAGATGTTCATAGACGTCGGGGCGAAGAGCGCTGAAGAGGTTAGGGAAATGGGCATAGAGGTCGGCAACTTCATAACGA
>CAZPGS010000075.1:0-4323 GCA_964586135.1 uncultured Nitrososphaerota archaeon | reverse complement strand
GGGAGTCGCTGGCCCTGAGGCAGAGCAGGCTGGGCTACGTGCTCGATTGGCTCATAAGGATAGCCAGGCTGTACGAGGTCGTCGTGGTCGTCACTACTCCGGTTATGGAGGTCCCCATGGCCTTCGCGAGTGCCAGCGAGAGGCTGAGGCCCGTCGGGGGCGCGACCCTCGCCCACGCCACGACTCACAGGCTCTTCCTGACGACTAGGAGCGAAAGGGGGGTCCTCAGGGGGGCCATGACTGTCCTCGACAGCCCGACGCTACCCTACGGCGCGACGGCCAGCTACGTGATAACGGAGAGGGGGGTCGAGGATGCCGTCTAGAGCGCCTAGCGGGAGGCCGAAGCCGCTCGAGCCCCACATCGTGGAGAAGCTCCTAGAGCTCGTGGAGGCTAGGGGGAGCTCTTGGGCTAGGAGGAGCGTCAGGAGGGCGTGCGACGTCTACGAGTACGGGAGGGGCAAGTGGATCGTGAGAGGCAGGAGGGAGCTAGGCGACGCGGAGGACATCTACGTGGTGGAGTACGACGAGGAGAGCGGGAGCTTCAGGTGCACATGCCACCAGCCCTACAAGCCCTACGCCAGTAGCAGGAGGCGGGCTTGTAGCCACGTGGGCGCGTGCCTCTTCTACCACATACTTTTCTAGCAGGGGGCCGGGTGGTGGGCAAGTCGTACCTAGTCGTGGGCGACGGCAACAGGCCCCTATTGAAGTCGCTGGAGCTGTCGCGCCGCAATAGGCTCGTGGTCTCCGACAAGCCGCTGGACGTCGCGGGGCTCGTCGAGGTGCTCGATCTGTTCAAGCAGTTCGACCAAGTGGTGGCCCTCGCGCGCACGCTCTCCGATCGCGACGACTTAGTCCTCGACCTCTACTCCCTCGCTTCTAGGCTCTCGGCGACCACTAACTACGCCAGCGTGAGGGTCTTCGCGAAGCTGTGCGAGCTGATGATAGCGTCGGCCAGGGCCAAGTGCTTCGACCTCTACATCAACATCAGCTACTGCGGTAGCAGGGGGTCCAAGCTCTATACAAAGCTTAAAAGCATGGTCGATGAGGAGATAGCGTGCTGATATGGAGGTAAGGATCATACCCATAAGGGGGATCCCCGTACCCGTCAAGCCGGGGAACGACGTGGCCGTCCTCATATGCGAGGCCGCCGAGAAGCAGGGGACCCCGCTCCAAGACGGCGACGTCCTCGTGGTCTCGCAGAAGGTCGTCTCTAAGGCCTCCGGCCTCGTCTTCAGGCTGAGCGACGTCAAGCCCTCCGAAGAAGCCTTGAGGTTGTCGAAGATCTTGAACAAGCCCCCGGAGCTCGTCGAGGTGATACTCCGAGAAACCCGAAGGGTTGTGAGGCTGAGCGACAGGCACATAATATGCGAGACGAGGCACGGCTTCGTCTGCGCCAACGCTGGCGTTGACGTATCCAACGTAGACGGGGGGATGAGCGCCGCGACTCTGCCCCCGGATCCCGACCGAGAGGCCTCGAGGATAAGGGAGGAGATAAAGAGGCTCAGGGGCGTCGACGTGGCCGTCATAATAAGCGACACTCACGGGAGGCCCTTCAGGAGGGGCCAGGTCAACGTCGCGATAGGGGTCTCGGGGATGAAGCCAATAAGGGACAGGAGGGGCGAGAAGGACCTCTTCGGCTACGTCCTCAGGTCGAAGTTCATAGCCATAGCCGACGAGATAGCGTCGGCCGCTGAGCTGGTAATGGGCCAGGCAGGCGAGGGCGTTCCCGCGGCCATAGTGAGGGGGCTGGAGTACGAGAGGAGCGAGACCCCGTCCATAAAGGAGCTGATAATGTCCCCCGAGGAAGACCTATTTCGTTGAGCTAACCAAGCGAAGAGTTTAAAAGTAGCCAGATGAGTAAATAGCAGACCGCTACAAGAGGTCAACGGTTCGGAGGTCAGCTGGACATGAGCAAGCCGAGACCCGGGGAGAATGTCGTCCTCGTCGGGAGCAAGCCGACCATGAACTACGTCCTCGCGACGGTGATACAGTTCAACCAAGGAGCGGACAAAGTGGTCATAAAGGCAAGGGGAAGGTCCATATCCAAGGCAGTGGACGCAGCTGAAATAGTCAAGACCAGGTTCCTGATGAACCAAGTGGACGTCACCGACGTCAAGATAGGGACGGAGAAGGTCGGCGAGGGCGAGCAAGCGAGGAACGTCTCAACGATAGAGATAACGCTGGGGAGGAAGAAGTAGGCTAAGGCGAGCGGAGGAGACCCTCAGGCCCAATTTTCATCCCCAAATCTTCTTTACAACTGAAAGCCTCGCCCTTCAGGGCGGGAGGAGGTCAGATATCGTAGCTCTTGGGAAGCGTCGACCACCTGTTAGCGGATGGGGGCTGCGAAATAGAGCTGTCCTCTGTTGCACTAGTGGTCGCAAACAAACATCCTTTTAGGCAATACTAAAGCTCCTTGACCTCGAAGCCCTCGCCCTCGAGGGCCCTCCTCGCCTCTGCCGCGCTCACCCGAATGGCCAAGACCGCGTGGCCGCTAGGCCACTCGACCAGAACCTTTGAGGGCTCTGTCTTTAGCTTGACGAGTGTTTGGGTTCGGCACATGTTCTTGTTCTCAAGCTGGCTCTTCTCAACGAAGCACTCGACGACGTAGGCCTCCTTAAGCCTGTGGTCGCAGGCAATCATGGTCGCCTCGCCCAGCTTCAGGGGCACGTCGACGGCCACGCTCCTGCCGGTCTCGAAGTGGCTCTTCAGCTTAACTCTGCTCTGACTCGAGGCCAGATTGATGGCTGCGGTGCAGTGGGCCAACGTTAGCGAGTCCTCACCAGCGGCTGCTATGTTGCCCATGAACGGAGTGGCCAAGTCCTTGATGGCCATCATGCAGGCCATCGCTTGGACGTCTGCCTCGCAGACTCCCAAGACCCCTTCCTCGAACAACAGCGATATGGTTAGGCAGGGCGTTGCGTGGGTCCTCTTTATGATCTCGAAGCAGTCCACCGTGAACGCGTCGCACTTGGCCTTTTCGAGGATCTCACCTATCGCTTCCTTCAGGGATAGGCTCAGCTGGAGCTCTTGGAGCGGGACGCTGACCTCGCCCTTAAACTTCGACAAGAAGTCAGGGACGAGCTCGGCATTCCTCTTGTGCTTCTCGACGTACCTCTCGAGCTCTTCTTGAGTTACATGCTTGACCCTGACGTTTAGCCTCTGGACCAGGGTCGCTGGGCAAGTCACGTCGAACGTCCTCGGAGAGACCTCGCCGAGGATGGCCGCGCACCTCTCGAAGCCGACCTCACTCCTCTCGAATTCGACCGCTCGAGCCCCAGGCTCTACGACCTTGACCTCGACGTCGAGTCCTAGGCGCTCGAGCCTGGCTCGGGCCTCTAGGCTCGAGGGGAGCGAGTTGCTCTCTCCGTGGGCGACGAGCGTCACCGGGGCGTTGCACCACTTCGCGATCTCTACGGCCAGCTTGGACGTGCCGCCTGTGAGGTGCAAGATCGCGAGTGAGTCTTCGACCTCGAGGAGCTTACGCCTCACGGCCCAGGCCTCTTCGAAAGAGGTTACGGGCTCGGCTATCATGTCTACCTCAAAGCCAGCGTCGTCTAAGAGGCTCAGAAGCCTCTTGAGGATCGTAGCCCGTTGTACCTGCGGGTGAACAGGAGAGCCAACGGCTACCGCGCAGATTCTCTTGCCCATCGGCTCCTTCGCCGAGCACTCTTATGCTATTTAAAGCTTAAGCTTTTTCTGAGCAAAAGTGGGGCTAGGCATGGCTTGAGGGTACTGGGATGGAAGTCCCCATAAACAAGCCGGTACTGGGTGAAGAGGAGATAGCCGAAGTGGTCAAGTTGCTGAGGCAAGGCGCCTTGACGTCGTCCTCGCCAGAGGGAGGCCTGAATGTGAGGTCGTTTGAGGAGGAGTTCGCCTCCTTCGCGGGCGTGAAGCACGCCATCGCCGTCAACTCGGGCACGGCCGCTCTGTGCCTCTCCTTACTGGCAATCGGGGTGGGGCCGGGGGACGAGGTCCTCGTGCCATCGCTGACGTTCGTAGCGACGGCCAACGTCGTGCTGTTGACGGGGGCCAAGCCGGTCTTCGTCGACGTCGACCCGAGGACCTACACCATGGATCCCTCGGACCTAGAGAGGAAGATCAGCGAGAGGGCCAAGGCCGTAATACCAGTCCACCTCTACGGCCTGATGGCGGACATGGACTCCATAAACTCGATAGCCGAGAAGAGGGGGATCGCCGTCATCGAGGACGCGGCCCAAGCGCACGGCTCTGAGATGAGGGGCAGGCGCGCGGGCTCCTTAGGCGTCACGGGGTGCTTCAGCTTCTACCCCAGCAAGGTCATGACCACTGGCGAGGGCGGCATGA
>CAZPGS010000074.1:0-4465 GCA_964586135.1 uncultured Nitrososphaerota archaeon | reverse complement strand
GACTTATAAGCGAGCTAGACAGCCCAAAAACTTTGAGCTGGTGTGGAGGGCGTCTATCCTAACGAACCAATAGGGCTCTTTGATATCTCGGATCATAGCCATAATAGATGCGCATGTAGTAGTTATGTTCTGACCTCCTCTCCCGCCCTTCAGGGCAGGGCCCTCAGTTGTCTGTTGTGAGCTTCACCTATTAGTCGATGCTCCCACTTTTCCCAGCAGAACATCAAAGCTCATTTCTTTTGTGACTTTGTGACTTGCAGTATTTTGTTGCGAAGGGGTTAAAAGTCTCGAAAGAAAGTATGACACATGGCAGTGGTATACCCCTCAATGGATTGGTTGAACGAGCTCAAGAGGGTCGTCAACAGCGACGAGACGTTGAGGAAAGCGGCGGCGAACTGGGAAGGCGACTTCTTGTGCGTCGTCGAGATGGATCAAGAGGCTTTGAACGACTTCCAGAAGCCCAAGGTCTTGCGCGGCCTCGCATCGCTGCTCGCGGCGATACCTAAGGACAAGAGGGCGGCCTTCAAGGGGACTCCTGTCGAGAAATTCGTCCAGAAGCTCGGGGTGGCTCTAGAAGACATCGACCCCTCGAAGCTGGACATCGTGAACTTCGAGGAGTTGGCGAGGAGGGTCGCAGGGATAAAGCTCGACGAGGTAAAGGGCGCGTCGTTATACATATGGCTCGACCTCTGGCACGGGGAGATGAGGGAGGCCAGGCCAGTCGCGCCGGGAGAGGTTCCGAGCCCTAGGTTCACTTTAACGGGCCCATACGCGGCCTTCAAAGAAGTGGTGACCGGCAAGGTGGACGTAACGACGCAGATAGTGAGGGGCAAGCTGAAGCTGAGAGGCGACTTGGGGTACATATTGCGAAATGCCGCCGCCGTCACTAGGTTCGGCAAGCTCATGGCTTCCATACCGATAGAAGCGTGATAAAGGACATGTGGACCTTCGTCTCTCCGCGAGTCATAGCGTTTGGCGACGACGCTTTGGCGTTCCTAGAACTTGAACAACGCATAACCCGCACTTTACATTTTTATCAATTAGTCGTTTCCTCAGAAGGCATGTAAGAAAGCCTTTCGCGGCCTCGAAGTTCACGAAATGTTCATTGACTGAAGTAAACCCCGCTGTTTAGCTTTTAAACGTGAGGATGGGTACGGCGCGAAGATCGATCTCTTAATTCCCCCTTCCTGAGATTCCGAAAGCTTACATAGGGGTGACTTCGGCGCACTTCTTCACTTTACGTGCTTCGCACCTCCCTTAACATAGCTTGTCGTGGAGCCACTTGGAAGGAGAGATGCATAGGGGATGTGGGCTTCGTTCTAAGGTCTGTCCAGCAAGTGTACATTTTGTTACCAATGCGACGAGGTTTGCCCTCAAGGGGCCATAAAGCGCAGTATAGACTACGAACTCGCGACCTGAAGGAGGGAGGACCTCATCAAAAATAATCGTCATGGAAGTAGCTACCTGAAGAGTTGTTCCTAAATCTCTGATCAAATGGACTCTCTAGCGATCTTAATGACGTAACAAGAGTTGAGAAGATGTCAAAAAAGAAGGCGAGGGATTTTCTGCCAAGGTCTTTGGGGAACCGAGCTAGCGCGCTTCAGCCTTCGTTCGGCGAATCAGCGACTAGGATCGAGGCCAAAGGCGCTCAGCTGACGCCGCGAATGACGGGCTTAAATATCTCGGCCCCCGTCTCCTCGTAGGCCTCCTCAAGCCTCTCGATGAGGGCTTCGTAGCCCACGGCTTCGGCGAACTCGAATGGGCCCGCTGGATACAGCGTCGCGCGCTTCCACACCTCATCTACGGTCTCCTTGTCGGCTATGCCTTCATCTACGATTCTCTGGGCTTCATTGACTAGGACCGCGGCCAATAAGGTGATGTCAGCATATCTCTCAACTGGTTCTGGGACTGGTTCTTCGCCCGACCACCTATAGAACCCCTCACCGCTCTTCTTTCCAAGCTTGCCTGAATTGACGAAGGTTACCAGGAATTCCTCTGCAAACTTCACGAGGGGTTCCGCGTCTGGAGAGAATCTCGGGTAGGCCTCCCCCAGGGCCCTGACGATGGCGAGGCAGATGTCGAGCCCTATCTTGTCAAGCGATTCGAAGAGACCGTATCTAAACCCGAGTTGCTTTGCGGTGGCGTCTATCTCGTAGGGGGTAGCCCCGAGCTTAAAGACGGCGTACGGCAAAGAGCATCCGAGGGCGCAGAGCATTCTATCGAGGACAGCCCCCCTGCACTGCTTCTTCAACACGACGGGCCTTTTGCCGATTTTTTGCGCATACTCAACATACTTGCTTGGGTCGCCAGTGCCCGATATCTCGACTAAGGGCATCTCGATGGGCGGGTTGGCGAAGTGGAAGAGGAAGATGTTCACGCCAGCTCCTTCGGAGAGCTCCGATGGCATGTAAGAAGAGGTGTTAGACGCGAAGAGGGCTCTTCTACAGACCTCCTTCGCCCTTCTAAAGAAATCTACCTTCGTCATCAGGTCCTCCTTTATGGCCTCAAGGAGGAAGTCGCAACCCCCTAGGTCCGAGAGCTCCGTGGTGTACTTGATCTCGAGCCTCTCGCGCTTCT
This sequence comes from uncultured Nitrososphaerota archaeon, assembly GCA_964586135.1. Taxonomy (GTDB): domain Archaea; phylum Thermoproteota; class Methanomethylicia; order Nezhaarchaeales; family WYZ-LMO8; genus WYZ-LMO8. The sequence continues at coordinate 1,888 of CAZPGS010000074.1, read as the reverse complement.
TCAGCCCGGCCCTTTCGAGTTCGAGCAGGTGTTCCCTTGCGTTCCTCTTCTTAGCCCTCTCCAAGGCCTCTCTGCTTATGTCGTAGAGAACGACCTCGTAGCCCGCGTTCGCGAAGAGCGCTGAAATAGCGGAGCCCATGGTCCCGGCGCCGGCTATCCCTACAATCTCCATGCCCTCACCCACGCGTCTGCGGCCTAGCCCCTTTTACCTCGTTACACCTTAAGCTCTTTGAGTACCTCCGCCACGTTGATCTTCATGTCGCACTCGAGGTAGGCGCCCGAGATTATTGTGTCGACCTCGAGCTTGTGCACGGGGTCGATGGCTGAGGGCGAGTCGTAGGTCACGCTAGCGGGCCCCGTGAACAAGACACTCTCCCCTCGAGGGTCCACGTGGAGGTCTACGTCAATGTACCACTTTGTCAACTGCGTCAGCTGCGTAACGCCGCCCTTGGCACTCCTTGACAGAACAAGGTTTCTTATCGAGTAGAGGTACGTGCGCTTCGGCAGGAAGGCTTCTACGAGCTCCTTCCCCAAGGCCCTCGCTGTCGGCTTTAAGGTGACGGTGACGAGCCTCTTGCCCGCTGGCCTCTCGAGAATGCCCTGAACCACGTCGAGCTCTTGGACAAGCTCTATCCTCGCCAGCTTCTTCGGGGCCCCGGTCAGCTCCCTCGAGGCGGCGAGGGCCGCATCAGTCGTCACATAACCGTACGGCATGTAGTAGCCCCTGTCGCCGACTTCGTCCTCTACCTGAACTAGGCTTACGAACTCCTTGAACTCTCCGAGCGTGCTGAAGCCGTAGTGAGCGAACCACACAACGCCATTGCCAGTAGGCTTCAGGCCCTCGGGGACCAGTTCGCTGGGGTCCTTCTTCAATGTGAAGACTACGGCTATCGCCTTGCAGTTCCTGCACTCTACCCCTCTCTCCTCGTCTATTTCGTAGAGGGGGGAGTCAAACGGTGTTCCCTTAATCGTCACCACGTCACTTCTCCTCCCCGCTTACAAAAGTCCATTCAAAAGGATTTTAATTGAAAAAAAGAATATATAAGTTTTTTGGTAGAGTTTTTTGGTTTAACAGAAGCGCTGTGTATGCATGTACATGGACTTCTCGATATATGCGTTACGTTATCTTGCACCATTGCGTCCCTAAGCCTAAAGATCATGCTCGCGAGAGTTGCAAAGGCGGATCCTGCCTTCGTAGCTCCCTTGGAGGCCGAACCTCATGAAGGGAGATATTGAAAGATAGCATGTCGAACAGTCTATCTCATCGTATAGAGTGGAGGCATCTCGGGCTGAGGACGGGGTCGGGAGAGGCGTCTCTCTAAACCCTTCCGGGCCCTCGGAATAACTATTATAGTATGAGGCTTGCTAGGGCGTCCATGCTATAGGCATTGGCAGGGCTTCGAGAGGAGCGATGAGCGTAGTGTTCACCTTTATGGCTCTGCGGGCTTAAGCGTGGAGCTGTCTTAAAGCTTCGGGCTTTAGCAGGGAAATACCTTTTAGCCGTCCGGGCAATTGCTGACGTTTAGCCCTGAGGCGAGTCTAAGCTTGAGTTCGCAGAGCCCTTACGAAAGCGAGGAAATTTATATTTTTTGAAAAACAGAAGCGTACATGAGATGCATACTTGGCAGGAGCTTTGGTCATCTCTAAGCGAGCCTTCAGCAGCGGGTTGTGGCTGGATATGTGAGAAAGCGGAGTGGTGAAATGGCTCGAGCACTTCGTATAGAGGCTTACCGTAGTCCTTGGTGGCTACTTGTCTTTGTTGTAGCAGGTTTAGCAGGTGCAACTACTGCGCATGCTATCCTACAAAGAGGGCTAGAATTATCTCAGCTCCTGCCATTCTACATCGGCTGGACGCTGGGAGTTATTATCGTGTGGAGTGTTATCAGGA
>CAZPGS010000073.1:0-4563 GCA_964586135.1 uncultured Nitrososphaerota archaeon | reverse complement strand
GGAGGTATGCCGGTCCCGTTGTCCGACACCGTCAGCTTGTAGACCTTGGGGCTCCTCCGCTTGCTCACCATTTTCAAGTCAACAGTTATGTGGGGCAGCGCCCCGGCCGCTTCGCAGGCGTCCAAGCTGTTCTCGACGAGCTCTCGGACGGCTTGGTATAGGGATCTCGCTGGATTGCTGAAGCCGGCTATGTATCTGTTCCTGTAGAACCAGTCCGACACTGAAAGCTGCGTGAAACCCCTCAACGCGATGGCCCCCTAGCTTGAGCGCTAAATGACGGCAAAGCGCTTAGAACGTTATCGCAGGAACTTTATAAACTTGAGCACGGTTATGGGACGAGCCTCCATCGGTCTCTCGGATACAGTATCGCCTCTCGTACGTCGCTCAGCCCCAGCAACGCCATAATCAAGCGGGCTAGGCCCAAGCCCCAGCCCGAGTGAGGGGGCATGCCCCAGTCGAAGCACTTCAAGTGATGCTTGAAGGACTCGGGCTCAAGCCCCGAGCCCTTTAAACGCGACACTAAAAGGCCTTTGTCGTGGATTCGTTGCCCCCCAGATGCCACCTCTATCCTCCCTATCATCAAGTCGAACGAGTAGCTGACCTCGGGGTTTTCGGGCTTCGGCATTATGTAGAAGGGCTTGGTCCTAGTGGGCCAGTCGATTATGAAGTAAGGACCCTTGAGCATCTCGCCGAGCTTCCGCTCGGCCTCGGTTGACAGGTCCTCGCCCCACTCCAACCTAACGCCGCTTCTGGCCAGCATCGATAGAGCCTCATCATACGTTATCCTCGGGAAAGGCTTCTCGAGCTTGAGGCAGCTTAGCTCAGCTCTCTTCAACTCTCCTTCGAGCTCCTCGAGGGCCTTAGACACACTGTAGACGAGGAGCTCCTCGAGGAGCTCCATGACCTCCTCGTACGTGGCGAAGGCGACCTCGACGTCGACTCCCACGTATTCAGAGACGTGCCTGTCGGTCTGCGACTCCTCAGCCCTGAAGAGGGGGCCTATCTCGTAGACCCTCTCGAAAACCGATGAGAGCTGCTCCTTATACAGCTGCGGGCTCTGGGCCAGAAAGGCCTCCATGTCGAAGTAAGCTATAGGGAATAGGGCCGCTCCTCCTTCGGTGGCAGTGGCTATCAGCTTTGGGGTGAAGACCTCTACGAAGCCGCTCCTGTTCAAGAACTCCCTCATGTACTTCAAGAGGGCCGATTGGAACTTAAATATGGCCATGTTGTGCGACTTCCTCAAGTCGACGACCCTATTGTCGAGCTTCTCGTCGAGCGTTAGCTTGCTCCTGCTGGCGGGCTCCAAGTGCGAGGGCACTGAGGCCCTGTTGAGGATTTCGATGGCGTGCGCCCTCACCTCGACCTCGCCAGGGGCTTTGGCTGACCTCTTGACCCTGCCCTCGATCGAAACGACGGTCTCCGGCCTTATGTCCTTGAATTTGCTGAAGGACTCGTCGCTCAGTTCCGACCTGGACGCGACCACTTGTATCAGCCCGTCGGAATCCCTGAGCAGTAGGAAGACTATGCCCCCCAAGTCCCTAATCGCGTGCACCCAGCCAGCTACCCTGACTACAAAGTCCTCGGGTAGCTGGAAGACCTCGCTTACCCTGCGCGTCTTCCACTTCGGGCTGTGGAGCTTCATGGGTTCGTACTCCTTGCTGGACGCTTAGTGCACCTCAAAGAGATAAAATTTAGTTAATAAAGGGAGGTGTCAGAACGCTTTAAATACAGAGCGCCCTTAGAGAGTCCTTCAAGAGCTGTGGCCTGCGCGTCGGGGTTCAGGCGGGAGGTCTAGCTGGTTTGGTGAAGAGGGGTAGGAGAGGGGAATCTAAGAGCCCTCCTGTGAAGGAAAACGAAATCCACCAAGTAGTCATCGAGGGCGTCAATCAGAGAGGCGAGGGCGTCGCGAGGATAAGAGGCTTCATCGTGCTCGTCCCAGGCGCTAAGCCCGGAGAAAGGCTTCGAGCTAGGATAATTAGCGTCAGGCCCAGGTTTGCGATAGCTGAGGCCCTTAGGTGAAGCTAGTCCCTGAGCTCCACAGTGTCTCCGTCGGCTAGGACGTGCTCGCGGCCGACCTTCTCTCCTGGGTGCTTGACGGAGGGTCCCCATACCCTCGCGTACTTCAGGTTCTTGGCCAGCCTGCTATGTATCTTCTCAGCTACCTCCTGAACGGTAGCGCCCCTCTTCAGCACTAAGGGCCTAGGCGCTGGCTTCTCCTCCCAAGGCTCCTTGGTGTAGACCCTTATGAGGTCCAGCCGCTCAAAGAGCGCCTTGCCCACCTCGTCTAAGCCCTCGCCGGTCAGGCACGAGACCTCTATTACTGGGATGTAGTCGCACGCCTTTCTCAGCTCGTCAAGAGCCGACTTGTCTCGCAACAAATCGACCTTGTTGACCACCACTACAGCGGGCTTATACACCCTCCCTCCCAATATGGCCTCCTCGACGTCGTCCAGAGAGGCCTCGCCGCTTATCAACACCCGGCAGTTGAACATCTTGTAGCCCATGAATAGTCTCTTGACGTCGTCGATCGTGCAGTCCACGAGCTTGCCATTGACTATCACTTGGACCCCGCCGAGGGCTCCACGTGCTATCTCTATCTTGGCCTGAGGCTTCTTCAGGGTTATCCCGGCCTTCTCAAGCTCTTCGGCTATGAGGTTGAACTGCTCCAGCAAGTCCTTGGAGGCGTCGAGGAGCACTATGATGCCGTCGGCGTTACGCACCAGTGTCGTTATTATTGGCCCCCACGCCTCCCCCTCGGCGGCCCCCTTAGTGATCGGGGGGGCCTCGATCAGCTGGTACATCACCCCGTCGCTCACGTACATCCCCGGGACGGGCCTCGTAGTGGTGAAGGGCCTCGTGGCTATCTCGGGCCTGGCATTCGTTAACCTCCACAACAAGCTACTCCTGCCAGCCCCGGTCACGCCCACCAAGACCACTTGGGCGTCGCCCTCCTTCTCGGGGAATATCTTCAGGCCTCCCCCAACCTTCTTGGACTTCCTCTCCTCTATCTCCCTCCGAAGGGCCGCTATCTTCGCCCTCACCTGAGCGCGGAGCTTCTCCGTGCCCTTGTGCTGGGGGACGGCCGAGAGGAACTCCTGAAGGGCCTTCAGCTTCTCCCAAGGGTCTCTGGCCTCGAGGACCTTCAGCCACTTCGCCTTGGCCTCAGCTGGCAAGTTGGCTGGCAACTTCGGCCACCTAGGAATGGGCAATTAAATTATAAGCTCAGGCGACGATATACCTTTCGTGCTGGGTTAAGCGGCGCGCGAGAAGGCGATGACGCTTTATCTCAGAGCCCCCTGTATTACTGTTGTGGGGATGATTAGGAGTCCTTGTCCTGAGAACGTGATGAAGGAGGTTTCGCATGACCCACTACTTCAGCGGCCTGAGGATCCTCACTTCGCCGTGCTCTTCAAGTATGTCGGCTATGATGTTCACGGGGTCTTCCTTTAGGCTCTTGAAGCCGACGACGCTCGACGACGTCGAATCGACCCTGACGTAGTGGTCTAAGTCAAATCTTAGGACAAAGTCCCCCTGCCCGAGCGTGACCTTGAAGTCCTTCCTCGCCTCGACGAGCCTCGAAGCCAATTTCACCACGAGGTCCCTAAGCTTGGCCGGTAACTTGGCCTTGCCCTTCTTAACCCCTTTTATCTCCTTCAAGCTTACGGATGTCTTCGATATCCCTCTAGCCTCAGATACTTTGACCTCGCCGCCCTCGCAACAGACCTCGAACCCCTTGCCTTGGCTTATGAGATTTAGGACCTCTTCCCTCCAGCTTGACAAGCTCCCTCCCTCGGTCGAGGGGGCCTTCTTCCTCATTAAAGCTTTATTAAAGCTTTTGAAGCCAGTGCAGAAGAAGTTTTCCACGGGCTCGAGTACGATGAAGATACTGATAAGCGTCGTGAGTCCTGAGGAGGCCGTTGAGGCCGTTGAAGGAGGGGCCGACATAGTAGACACGAAAGATCCGTCTAAGGGCTCTCTGGGCGCGCCTGACGAGTCCCTCCTTGTATCAATAGTTCGAGCCCTACGCGGCGTCGCGCGTGACGGCGTCGCGATTAGCGTCGCGCTGGGCGACGACCCGAGACGTGGGGCTGCTATGGAAACGGCGCTAGTCGCTAAGAAGATGGCCGTGGACTATGCCAAAGTGGGGAGTTTGAAGCTCAGGAGCGTTAGCGAAGCTGTTAAGGCGTATAGAGATTTGAAGGGTAGCGTTGAGGGCCTAAAGCTCGTCGCGGTTGCTTACGCCGACTACAGAACGACTGGGTGCTTGAGCCCCGCAGAGGTCTTAGACGCCGCCTATAAATCAGACTACGACGTGTTCATGATCGATACGCTCATCAAGGATGGGAGGTCCACGTTCGACCACTTGAGCAGGGCCGAGATTTTAAAGATCAGGGGCCGTGCCCACGAGAGCGGGATGCTCTTCGCCCTAGCGGGGTCATTGCTATTGGGACACGCAAAGACAGTCTACGAGATAGGGCCTGACGTCGTGGGCTTTAGGGGCGCTGCTTGCAATGGCGATAGAGTCAGGGGCAAGGTTACGAGGGACAACGTGAGGCTTTTGGT
>CAZPGS010000072.1:0-4670 GCA_964586135.1 uncultured Nitrososphaerota archaeon | reverse complement strand
GATCGCCCGCTTGGCATGCGGGAGGTCGCGGGTTCAAGTCCCGCCCGGTCCACCACTCCTTCTCCGCTTCAATAGTTGTATCCTCTTATCGATGGTGAGAGACGATGAACGGCCTCGCTCAAGTGAGAGGGCTGGGCTTGTGCAGCCGTTGCCACGTGAGGAAGGCCTCTCTTAGGTTAAGCTACGCGAGGATGAGCTTGTGCGACGAGTGCTTCGTGAAATTCGTTGAACGGAAGGTCGAGAGGACGCTTAGAGAATACGACATGATAGAACAAGGCGACAAGCTTCTAGTGGCCCTCTCAGGGGGCAAGGACAGCTCTGCCCTTCTCCACATAATCAAGGGCCTAGCACCAGACGTCAAGTTGACTTGCCTGCACATAGACTTGGGGATTGAGGGCCTCTCAGAGCAGTGCAGGCTCAAAGCTGAGGAGCTGGCCAGCCAAGAAGGAGTCGAGTTAGAAGTAGTAGAGCTGAGGGATTTCCTCGGCTGTTCGATAAGCGAGCTGGCCTTGCAGCATAAGAAGACGTGCTCGCCTTGCGGTCTGGCGAGGCGCTACATCCTAAACTACTACGGGTGCCTGCGAGGGGCGACGAAGATCGCCACCGGCCACAACCTAGACGACGTGCTCGCGGTGCTGTGGGACCTCTACGTCGCAGGGGACCTACTTGAGGCCGTAAAGCTCCGGCCAGTCACGAGGTCCGTGCACCCGAAGGCGTTGTCAAGGATAAAGCCGCTCATCGAGCTAACGGACTTTGAGCTCAAGGCCTACGTCGACATAAAGGCCCTCCCCTACTCGCCTGCTCAATGCCCCTTCGGTCGCAAGTCAAAGCTAAACGAGAGGAAGAAGCTCATAGACGCCATTGAGTCCATGTACCCATCCTTCAAGCACACCTTCCTCAAGACTCACGTAAAGAGGGTCTCTCCTCTGCTAAGCCCTCTCCTCGCGTCCAGGGCTACCGATCGGCGGTCTTGCGCGAGGTGCGGCATGTTGTCGAAGGGGGAGTTGTGCGGCATGTGTCGGCTTAAGGAGCGCCTAAAGAGCGAGTGAGAATTGCCGTTCACACAAAGCCCACGTGGTCATGCCCGTCGCACGCTTTTGAAGTGTTACTCCTTGAGGATGGGTCTTTGAGCTAAGGGATATTAAGGCGCTAACATTGTACAAAACTATCCTAGTGCTTGCTTCTGCTCAGTTGTGGTGTCGATCTTGTCCATTGACGAGATAATTCAGAGGGTGTTATCGGCGAGGATCTTCAAGGACAGAGAGAAGCTGAGGCCCGACTACGTGCCTGAGAACCTCCCCCATAGAGAGGAGGAGATCGATAGGCTTGCTAAGATATTGGCCCCAGCAGTCAAGGGGGCTAGGCCCTCGAACGTCTTCATATACGGCCTCCCCGGGACCGGGAAGACAGCTGTTACGAAGTACGTGCTCAGGAGAATAGAGCTCTTCGCAAGGAAGCACTTCTGTGACGTAAATCTAAAGGTCGCTTACATAAACTGCAGGAATGAGAACACAAGCTATCGCATCCTCTTCAACTTGTGCAACTACCTAAACGAGAAGGTCCCTTTCACTGGACTGTCAACGGCCGAGCTATTTAGGAGGTTCCTTAGGGCCCTCGATCAGGAGAGGAACTTGTTCTTCGTAGTTCTAGACGAAGTGGACTTTTTGGTCAAGGTCAGTGGAGACGACGCCTTGTATAAACTCACGAGGATAAACCCGGACCTATGTAACGCTAGGGTCTCGATAATAGGCATAACCAACGACCTCAACTTCGTCGAGTACTTAGATCCTAGGGTGAAGAGCACCTTAGGCGAGGAGGAGCTCGTATTCAGGCCCTACACGACCGAGGAGCTCGCTGACATATTGGCCGAGAGGGCCAAACAGGCCTTTTGCGACGGAGTGCTCGACGAAGCCGTGATACCCCTCTGCGCCTCATTGGCCGCCCGCGAGCACGGAGACGCTAGGAGGGCCCTAGACCTGCTAAGAGTGGCTGGTGAAATAGCTGAGAGGGAGGGCTCTACCAAGGTGCTCGAAGAACACGTCAGAAAGGCCTACAGGGAAATAGAGAAGGACAAGGCCGTCGAGGTGGTCAAGTCAATGCCCCTCCACACGAAGCTCGTTGCCATAGCCGTCTACCTCGTGAAGAGGAGGAAGGGCGAAGCGACAACGGGCGAAATATACGAGGCCTACAAGGGCTTGTGCAAGAGGCTCATGATTGACGAACTTACGCAGAGGAGGGTCAGCGACATAATAAACGAGCTCGACATGCTCGGGATAGTCAACGCTAAGGTGACCAGCAAGGGCAGGTATGGTAGGACGAAGATAGTCAGGCTGGCGATAAGCGATAGGGCGCTCGCAGAGGGCCTGAAGAGCGACCCGAGGCTTTCGTCCATAGTCACCGAAAGCGTGTAGCGCGATGGACTACGTGAGAATGCTTGGGGTCGAGGATGGCTCCTTCAACCCTCGAAAGCTCCAAAGGAGGGGCAAGACCGTTTTATGCGGCGTCTTGACACACGGCTTCAGGGTAGAGGACGTTTTCTTAAGACTGATAGAGGTTGACGGGCTCGACGCCGCAGAGAAGTTGCTAGACATGGCGAGCAAGATAGACTCTCTCAACGTGATACTGCTTGGAGGAGTAACCTTTGGGGGCTTTAACATCATAGACCCCGTTGCTGTGAACGAGGGCCTCAAGGTGCCCGTGATCGTGGTCACGACAGAGAGGCCTGACAACGAGGCCGTCCTGAGCGCTCTGAAGAAGCACTTCGAGGACTGGAGGCTCCGCTACAGGGTCTTCGAGAGGCTGGCCTCCGTCAGTCCGATTTACGAGGCCAAGCTCAACCCTAAAGAGAACCCGGTCTTCCTCGAGGTCGTGGGCATGGGGTTTGAGAGAGCGCTCGAGCTTCTCAGAAGAGTGACTGTCAGGGGGAGAGTCCCCGAGCCCTTGAGGATAGCGAACAGGGTGGCCAAGGCCCTCTCGCGAGCTCTTTTTATGTGAGCCGATCGCGAATAATAAAATAAAAATAATAAAATAAAATAGAAAGGCCTCCGTACCGTATCAGGTGTCGAGCATTGGCCTCCTTCCACTTGAGAAAGGTCTTGAAGACGAAGAGTGGCAGCTTCCTCTTAGCCATCCCTAAAACTTGGGCTTTGAAGATGGGCTTGAGGAAGGGAGACCAACTCATAGTCGAAGAGCTCGACAACGGCTCCCTCGTCATAAGGGCGGGGGTCGGGGCCGGAGAGGAAGGCGAGAAGTTAAGTGAAACGACGTTGGAGTACGGTGAGACCCTCGAGAGGGACCTGCTCAGCAGGTACTTGATAGGCTACGACATCATAAGGGTCGTCTCGAAGACGAGGTTGACGCTAGAGCAAAAGGATAGGATCAAGAGGGCCATAGCCCCACTAGTGGGGGTCGAGGTCATCGAAGAGAAGGCCAACGAGATGGTGCTTCAGTGCCTCTTATCGCCGCTTGCCGTCTCCCTAAAGGCTTTGTTCAAGAGGGCCGACGTCATAGCGCAGCAGATGCACAGGGACTCGATAAAGGCCCTCGTCGACCGCGATGTGGAGCTAGCCCAAAGCGTTGTGAAGAGGGACGAGGACTTAAACAGGATATACTTCTTGGTGGTGAGGCAATTGCGGACGATAATAAGAAACCCGAGGCTTTCTGAGAAAGCGGGAGTGAAGCTCCACGACTGCTTGGACTACAGGCTAGCCGCCAAATCCATAGAGAGTATAGGCGATGAGGCCGTGTCCATAGCTAAGAACGTCATGAAGCTCCTGTCGAACAAAGCCAAGCTAGAGCTAGAGCCTAAGATAATGGAGCTTAGCGATTTAGTCGATAAGATGCACGCCGACGCCTTTAATTCTCTAATGAAGGCCGACTACGCCCTCTCAATGCGGGTGATAAACATGAGCAGTAAAATGCGAGACTTGGCTGAAGAGCTCAACGTGAAGGCGTTGAAGCTCCCCCTCGACGTCGCCTTCTGCGCTAGCTCCATAGTAACTGCGTTAAGGATCATAGGAGAGATATGCGTGGACATAGCAGACCTTGTGGTCAGGCCTTGAGAGCCTTGAACACAAGCTCCCTGCCCCTTTCTACGATTTCTCTGAGCCTCTCTACGCTCTTGGCCTCGGCGTAGAGCCTAATCTTGGGCTCGGTGCCTGAAGCCCTTATTAAAATCCAAGAGCCGTCTTTGCAGTTGACCCTGACTCCATCGTACTTCCAAACGTCTTCCACGTCGCTTATAGCGCTCTCCAGCCCCTCCTCAACGACCCTCATAACCTTTGGCTTGTCATCGTCGCTGCACGGGAAGCTCTCCCTGACTTGAGGGTAATCGGGCACGTCCCTCAAGAGCTCGTATAGCCCAGCACCGCTCTCTGTGAGGTCTTTAACGAGCACGCTCGCCGCGAGTATTCCGTCAGCCCAAGGGCCCCAGCGAGGGTTGATTATTTTCCAAGGCTCGGCGGCCAATGCGACGTTGGAGCGCTTCTTGAGCTCTACGTGCGTCTTCCCTAGCTTGGTCCTCACGACCTCTCCGCCCAACCTCTCGACGGCCTCGTCTATGCACCTAGACGTGTCTATAGTCGTTATCACGACCTTGCCCTCTCCGCGCTCTATGGCCCTCTTGGCCATGTAGGCTATTATCCTGTCGTTGGTCACGAACTCGCCGTCGG
>CAZPGS010000071.1:0-4686 GCA_964586135.1 uncultured Nitrososphaerota archaeon | reverse complement strand
GCTCGAGCTGAGGAAGTCGATAAGAGAGAGCATGAAGAAGCTGGACCCCAAGGATCCTTGCTACACGATTCTCGATAACAGGCAGAAGGCCGTGAAGACGATGACCAACGCGATGTACGGATACTTGGGCTGGACGGGAGCGAGGTTCTACTTGAAACCCTGTGCTGAAGCGACAGCGGCCCACGGCAGGCAGACAATCGTGAAGACGATAAAGATGGCAAAGGAGATGGGCCTTCAGGTGATATACGGGGACACGGACAGCATATTCGTGAGGTACGATGAGGACAAGATAAAGACCTTCATAGGGCGCGTGGAGGAGGAGCTCGGCCTAGAGATAAAGTTGGAGAAGGTCTACAAGGTTTGCTTCTTCACGGAAGCCGCGAAGAAGTATGCAGGTCTAACTCTCGATGGCCGGATAGACGTGGTGGGCTTTGAGGCCGTGAGAGGGGACTGGTGCGAGCTGGCACAAGAAGTGCAGACCAAGGTCATAGAGATAATATTGACTAAAAAAGACGTGCAGGCCGCTGTGAACTACGTGAGAGACGTCATAAGCAAGGTCCGAGCTGGGAAGGTCGACATGAAGGAGCTAGTCATTTGGAAGACTTTGTCGAAGTCCCTCGACGAGTACGAGGTCGAGGCGGCGCACGTTCAGGCCGCGAGGCAGCTCTTAGTAGCGGGCCTCAAGCTAGAAATAGGGGACAAGGTTGGATTCGTCGTAGTCCAAGGACCCTCTGACAAAATATCGGAGAGGGTCAAACCCTACATATTCGCCACAATGGATGAGATAGACAAGGAGTACTACGCGAGGAAGCAGGTAGCTGCACTGGCCATGAGGATCTTGAAGTACTTTGGAGTGAGCGAAGAGCAATTGCTCTCGGGTGCCAAGCAAGCATCACTTTTCGACTTTCTTAGGAAATAGGAACTTCTCGAGGGTTGCCACTCCGCCCCTCTTCTCAAGACCTTTCTCGTCCTTTACCAAGAGCCTGTCCATCAGCTCCACGAACTCCCTCTCCCTTCCCTTTGGTATTACGCCGCTGGCAGCAGCGGCATGGCCATCGCCAAAGCCGCCTAGGCGTTTAGCCGCCTCGGCCAAGGCCTTTGAGAGGGCCTCTAGGGAGCCCGCCTCTATGAGCGTCAAGACCTTCTTAGGGGCGCGGGCAGACACCTTGACGTAGGAGCCCTCGAGAGTCCCTAGGCCTGGCACCTCATTCCTCATGTTCATCATTCCTACTAGGACTTTGTCGTTGTCGGCTATCCTCTGGTACACCAAGTAACTACAAAACGTCCCTATGACCTTGACCCCCATGTCGTGGAATTGATCCTCGACGTGGAACCACTGAACCCTCTTCAACTTATTTAGCCCAGTGTATCGAAGCCTTGACATGACGTTCGAGTAGGCCTTCTTCCTCTTTTCCTCGAGCGAGTCGAGGAAGTCCTCCACTCCGGCCCACGAACACTTGATGCAAGAGTCCAGAGCTTTTTGAGGCCCGCCTTGGTAGTACCCCACCGAGGCCATTATGGTGAGCTTCGTCGACAGGGGCTCGGGGCTCGTGAGCTTGCCGTCCCAGAGGACTTTGGCCTTCTTGCTTTTCTCATCGTAGGCCGCTACTCCAGCCTTCGCGGCCTCGTCTAGGGCTAAGAGGTTAAGGCCCTTGGGCTCTCCCGGTATCTCGACTGAGCCTATCACGGCCAAGCCAGCGTGTTTCTCCACGTCCCTTCTGATTGAGCGCGCAAAGAAATATGTCAAGCTGGCTCCACAGGCGTAGGTTCCGCCATCGACTCCGTGTATTTCTGGGTTTAGCAACATGACTTCTTCGCCGATCTTGTCACTCAACTCCACGTCGTGGTGGTCTATGATAATTATGGTCCTCCCCAGCTCGTTCAATTTCGATATGAGGGGTGCGTGCGGGCTCCCTAGGTCAACGTAAATTATGGGCTCCTTGCCTTGAGCTTGCAACTTTTTCACTACTTGGGGGTAGGTCTTCTCGAGACATATCGTGTGCGTTGAGAACCTTCCTTCGAGCGCGAGCTTGAGGAGCGCTCCAGCCGTCACTCCGTCGGCGTCGTCGTGATGGACTATTATCGCTCTATCCGCGTCGACTTCAAGAAGCCTCTTGGCACATTCTTCGCTCTCTCTAAGTACCTTCTCAATGCCCTTCTTTACCTGTTCGTCCTCACTCAATTCCAACGTCATCTCAAAGACCTATATCGTTAAATGAAAAGACCTCTAGCGACGTGGGCTTATGAGTGATGTTCCCCACTCTCCCGCCTATGAGCATCTTCACGCCCCTTGCCTCAGCCACCTCTACGAGCCTCTGAGTGATCACCCCGTCAAAGACTACATAGCTTATTGGATCTTGAGACGACTGCAGATAGTTTGCTAAGTCCTTCACGGGTATCCTCGTCAACAACTTCCAACCCTCATCGTATATTAGAGCCTCTAAGCTGCCCACAAGTTTTTCGGCCTCCTTCAACACTTCGGGGGGTATTTTGCTCTTAACGGAGGCCGCCTGGGCTTCTGCTACCGCGTGGAGTTGAGGTGAGTGAGGGGGCTGGGGAGTCTGGGGGCCCTTTTCCAGCACGGCAAGGTACTCGCTAACCGGGACCTTATCTCTTAAGCACTTTGCTATCTCCTTCCCCGTCAACTCCTCCACCTCCTTCCCCGGAGGCGCCCTAGCCACGTAGTCTATATCGGCCACTTGGAGCAACCGCCTCAAGACTAGCTCCCCGCCTCTGTCTCCATCGACGAACGCTATCGCGGTCTTCTCCTTGCACAAGTTTATTATCGTCTTTGGGATCGAAACCCCTTCTATCGCTATCACGTTCCGGTAATCATGTCTTAACAAGTTGACGACGTCTGCTCTGCCTTCGACGATTATTATCGTATCGCTCTTGTCGACATCAGGTCCCGCTGGTAGCTTTTCGGGGCCGTAGGCCACGAGCTGGGCCTCCCTAACGGTCTTGAGGATCTCCTCCGTTATCTCGCGTGTGTCGGGCGTGGCCTCCTTCCACTTCATTAAGAGCTCCTTAGCCTTATCCACGATCTTCTTTCTCTTCTCTTCTCTTACGTCTTCTATCTTGGTCACCATGATCTTGGCATCGTAAGGGCCCACCTTGTCAACGGTCTCTATGGCCGCGGCTATCAACGCGGTCTCGACCTTGTCTAAATTGGATGGTATCTCTACCTGGCCAACGCACTTGCCATTCTTTTCCTCCAAGGTCACCTGAACTCTGCCTATCCTCCCTGCCTTCTGCAACTCCCTCAAGTCCAGCTTGTCGCCGAGCAAGCCCTCTGTCTGTCCGAAGAGCGCGCCTATGACGTCTGACTTGTCTACTATTCCATTTATCTCGATCGTAGCGTAAACGACGTACTTAGCGGTAACGGCAACGCCTCCCATAATGTACCACCAATGCTTTAGACCATTAACTTTGCGGACCCCTTCATAACCTGTGTAGTTTTAGCTGACTCAGAACTAGTCGCAAGCTCCTTTATCTAGTTATCGTAGCGCTCCTCATGACTTTAAGCAACTCCTCGGCCTCCTTGTTCGACTCGAAGTACTTCCTGACAGCTTCGAGCATTTTCACCAAGGCCCTGGCCACTGCCCTCTTTAGATCTTGTGGATGTAGCTCTCCTTTGCTATATAGGTGGACTAGCTCGTCGAAGCTCTCGACGTACAAGTCTCCTCCATGCTTCTCCTCGCGCTCCACATATAATTTGAAGCCTGGCTGAGCAAACAATAGGTATCTACATATCTCTATGATGGGGTTCATGTCGATGACCTTCATGGGGCAGTAGGCGCTCTCGACCTTCTTCTCTATCTCTGCAGGGGTGTCGTGAACGAAAATGCACGTCTCCGGCTTCGACTTGCTCATCTTTAAGTCGACTTCGTCTAAACTCTCGCCGCTTATGGGGGGCCTCAGGCTTATCAACAAGGGGGTGTGTATGGCGACTGGCTTCTTCCACCCCTTCTTCTCCGCTATTTCCCTCGCGAGCATATGGGCCTTGCGCTGATCCATTCCTCCTAGACAAACGTCGAGGTCCATGTAGAAGATGTCGGCGACTTGCATGCAGGGGTATATGAGTTTCGAGAAGTCCAATATGCTCTCGCTCTCCTTCCTGCCCATTATCGTTATGGCTCTTCGAACTCTCGCGAGCGGCAAGTTCTTGGCTATGTTGATGACCAGCCTCCAATACTCGGAGTCATTCACCAATTTCTCGGCCTT
Organism: uncultured Nitrososphaerota archaeon; assembly: GCA_964586135.1. Taxonomy (GTDB): domain Archaea; phylum Thermoproteota; class Methanomethylicia; order Nezhaarchaeales; family WYZ-LMO8; genus WYZ-LMO8. Next base: position 462 of record CAZPGS010000071.1, on the reverse strand, counting down.
GACGTACTCTATGTCGCCCTTATCTATCCCAAAAGCTTTTAACACGTGTTCGACGTAGTCGGCGCATTTGTGTATCATTTCCAGATCTCCACCGAGCTTGTCGTTGATCCAGGCGTGCCACGTAGCCTCTAATACCTTCATCTTTATCCCGACGTCTAAGAGGTCCCTGACTTTTTGGGCCCAGATGAGCCAACCTATGTGGAATAGCCCTGAGGGCTCGACGCCTATGTAGCCCTTGGCCTCCCCCCCTCTTAGAATTTCAGCAAGCTCAGAGAGCACCACGACTTCGGACGTATTCCTCGTCGCTATCTTGATCTTCTCTCTGACCTCCATGGTAATGACTACCCCCTTACAGAGCCGCGCCGGCTGTGACCGCGCATTGACCCACCCAATATCACGGTCTCGGGCCTCATGCCCCCTCCATGGGGACTCTCTATGCGCGGTTCTCAAGGCCGGCGCGGC
>CAZPGS010000070.1:0-4698 GCA_964586135.1 uncultured Nitrososphaerota archaeon | reverse complement strand
GTAGGGGGGAGGTGCGCAAGAGGCTCGTGGACGCCATGTCCAAGAGGTTCATGGAGGACTTGCTGAGGGACGGGGTGCCGAGGGGCGAGGCGGAGCTCATGGTCTCGTCGTCGAGGGAGAGGTTCATGAGGGCCCCTATCTTGGTCCTCTTCTGCCTAGCCAGAGGAGACCTAGAGAAGTACCCCGACGAGCGTAGGTCGAGGGCCGAGTGGGTCATGGGGGTCCAGAGCGTCGCGTCGGCCATAGAGAACTTCCTCCTGGCCCTCCACGCGCTCGGCCTCGCAGGCTGTTGGAGGTGCGCCCCCCTCTTCTGCCAGGAAGAGGTCAGGGAGGTCCTCGGCTTGCCAGAGGATTACGAGCCACAAGCGATGGTCGAGGTCGGCTACCCGGCCGAGAGGCCAGAAATGCCCCTCAGGAGGCCCTTGAGTGAGGTCGTGAAGCTCGTGGGCCTGTAGCTCGGGCCACGGAAAGCTGATTTAAAGGGTCGTAGACGTCTAGGTGAGGGCTCGAGCCGGGCTTCGAGGGGCCTCTAGCGATGTCGGTTGGGAGGGTCGAGGAGCTCACGGGCTACTGGATCCTCGAGGGCCCGCTCAGGGTCAGGCTGATTGAGGGCGAGGCCGAGGTGACCGGGAAGAGGCTCAACGCGAAGGAGGAGGTCGTGATACCGTCCGCCAAGGCCACTTTGATGGAGGCCCATGGCCGGGCCAAGGTCGAGCTACGCGGGAGCGGGACCCTGACCAAGCTCGACTCCTCAACAATACCGAAGGAGTGGACTGAGGTCTTAGACTCCATGGCCAAGGGGCCTCGCGTCGTCTTCACGCTGGGCTCCGTGGACTCGGGCAAGACCTTCTTCGTCACCTACGCCGCAAACAAACTGCTCGAGAGGGGTGTGAGGGTGTCCGTCGTGGACTGCGACATCGGTCAGTCGAACATAGGGCCTCCGACGACGATAGGGTTGGGGGTCTTGGAGAGGCAAGTGGCGTTCTTAGAGGAGGTCCAAGTCCTATCGGCGTACTTCGTCGGCTCGACATCTCCGACGGGGCACCTGTTGCCCATGGTCGTCGGGACGACGAAGCTCGTCAACAGAGCCAAAGGCTTGAGCGACGCAGTTCTCATAGACACGCCGGGCATGGTGTACGGCGGGCCAGCGAGGGCCTACCAGCTCTACGCGGTCGAGGCCCTGAGCCCGGACGTCGTCATAGCGCTTCAGAGGAGCGGGGAGCTCGAGCACCTGACGAGGCAGCTCAAGGCCCTCGGCTACGAGGTCGTCGAGCTACCGGCCTCCGCGTGGGTGAGGCAGCGAGACCGCAGCGATCGAAGGGCTCTCCGCGAGAGGGCGTTCTACAACTACTTCAGCAAGAGGGGAGTGGTGACTCACACGATGAGCCTCGACGACGTGGCCGTAGTCGGCTCATTCATGGGCAGCGGGCACGCCGCTCCTCAAGAGGTGGTCAACATCGTAGAGGCCATGGCCAACAGCAGGGTCGAGCACTGCGAGCTCTCGCAGGACTCCGTCGTGATAGTGCTCGAGAACAGGCCCAGCTTGAGGGACTTCTACACCAGCGTCAGGGAGGCGTTCAAGGACAAGGCTGTCAGAGTCCTCGTGAAGGGCTTCGAGTCCGGCCTTGTCGTCGGGCTGATGGGCGAGAGGGGGGAGTTCTTGGACGTGGGCGTGCTCAAGAGCTTAGACTTCAAGGGCAGGAGGGCCGCTGTGGCGACGCCCTTGAAGAGCGTGGAGGGGGTGAGGGCTCTGAAGCTCGGTTGCGTGAGGTTGGGGGAGGAGTACCGAGAGGTCGAGAGGCTGGAGCCGGGCTTCGTCTAGCACCGAGCTCCTTTGGGTCGAGCCGGAGCTCAGCGAAAGGCTAAGTTTGTCTTCTGGGCAACTGTATGCGTAGCAAAGCTTGGCCCAGGATCTTGGTGGTGGACGTGGACGTCCCCGGTTTGTTGCGCACTATAACCTTGGCCCCCGGCGTCTCCGGCTGGGAGGACCCCGTTAGGGAGGAGATAGAGAGGGCGTTCAAGGAATTAGCCTCCAGCGCGGCGCTAGAGGTCGACGAGCTCGGGAACTTATACGTCAAGGTAGGGGAAAGGCCTAAAGTGGCGCTCATAGCCCACATGGACGAGATAGGCTTCGCTGTGAAGAGCATAACCGAGGGCGGCCTGATATACCTAGAGCCCGTCGGGGGGTGGGACGACAGGGTACTGCTGGGCGAGAGGGTCGTGATCTACGGGAGCGGCGAGGAGCTCGAGGGACTGGACTGGAGGGACAGGGCCGTCGTGGGCGTTGTGGGCTCAAAGCCAATTCACTACCTAAGGCCCGAGGAGAGGGACAAGGCCCCCAAGGTACAGGACCTGTTCGTCGACTTGGGCTTGAGCAGTAAGAGCGAAGTGGAAAAGCTCGTCAGGATAGGGGACCTGGCCCACCTCTACAAGGACTTCACGCCAATACCCAGGAGCGGCTCGACCACCGTGGCGTCGAGGGGCTTCGACGACAGGACTGGCTGTGCGGCGGTGGTCTTGGCCTCCAAGATCTTGGCGGAGCTGGGCGTCGAGCACTACGCCGTCTTCACGGTGCAGGAAGAGGTGGGGGCCCGGGGCGCTACGGTGGCGGGCTACAAGCTCCACCAAGAGGGCGTCAAGCTAGCGGTCGCGATTGACGTCACCCACGCCGGGGGCTACCCCGGGCTTGAGGAGAAGGACTGCCCCATAAAGCTCGGGCAGGGGTCCGTGATATCGAGAGGTCCGCCCATCCCTACGCAACTCTCGGCGATGTTCGAGGACGAGGCCAAGAGGAGGGGGATACCGTACCAGCTCGGCCCCGAGGCTGGGAAGACGAGGACCGACTTGGACGTACTGCAACTCGCGAGGACGGGCCTGAGGTCGATGTTGATATCGATACCGCTCAAGTACATGCACACGACAGTCGAGGTCGTGGACGTGAGGGATGTGGAGTCAGCGGCCAAGGTCATGGCCTACGGTATCGAGAGGGCCTTGAAGAGGTGATCACGTCGACGAGCTCTCCTTCAAGTCCCTCTCCGTCCTCTCGACCTCAAGTATCGTATGCATGACGGCTCCGTGCATTAAGTCGCTACAAGCGCGATAACCGCACACCACCAAGTCGTAGAGCGAGTCGCAGAGCTCCTTTTTGTCGCACTTCGAGCATCTGCCGTTTAGGCCGTTATCTACCGTCGCGCAGAGGCACCTCACAGCCTCCTTGATGACCTTCAAGGCATATTCCTGAGCCATGATCGTCGACCTTAGCGAAGGAATGGAGAGGGAGGCTCGTCCTCACATAAAAGGGTTTCTGTGAGGCCTCCACGTCTTCGCGTACTTGTAATCCTCGAAGACTCCAGCTGTTCGACGTGATTGGCTGAGGGATCCGCGAGGAATACGGGCTCATCTTAAAGCAGAGTTGAGAGCCGTCGCCAATGCCCACGACAAGGCTTATAAGGCTTTGACGTCCAAGATATCGTCGGCGAGGCGCGTGCTCGATTTAGCGACGCTCTTCTCGCAACCGCAGACGCTGGCAGTAGTTTCGGTACAGTTCCTCTTGGGCTTGGGCCTGGGGTACGTGTCGGTCAAGGCCTTGAAGTACGTGCTGGCCTTCATAGCGATACTGGTCCTGGGCGCCTTCCTATCAGTCTGGAGCTTGGGGGCAACCCCGTTAGAAGTCCTTCAAAGCCTGGGTGGTGCGGCCGCCATGGCTAAGGAGCTGGCGATGATCTTGGGGCTCATGACTATTGGGCCCGTGAGCTTGGGCTTCATAGTCGGCGTGGTCTTGGGGCTTATGAGAAAATAGGGTTGCAAAATTTTACCCAGCTCTCAAGATTATAAAAGCCGTCGAGGCTCCAAACACGAGCAACTACGTTTTCAAGGCAAGTAGGGGCCGAATGATGACGAGGCCCGTTTGGAGCTTTGCGCGATGACTTGGAGGCTAGGCGCTGAACCCCTTAAGTCGCGCAACGTCAAATCGAAGGCTCTCCAATGGAAATGCAGGTTCAAGGCCCCGGAACTTGATGTGCTACTTGAGCCCTGTCTTCAGCGACTTACGGCAAGGATAAGAGAGTCCTCAGCTAACCTACTGTGGGCCTTGGTGTTCAACAAGTGATAGTCAAGGCGACCAAGGGCTACAGCAAGGAAGAAGTGCTTAAGCTACTCGACCCCATAGTTGCCGAGTGGTTCTCGCGCTTCCCAGACATAACGCCGCCGCAGCGCTACGCCATAGCCCACATATACGAAGGGAGGAACGTGCTCATAGCCTCGCCGACGGGTAGCGGCAAGACCTTGGCGGCCTTCATAAGCATCATAAGCGAGCTCTTCAAGATGGCTAGGAGCGGGGAGCTCGAGGACAGCGTCTACTGCGTCTACGTCTCCCCCTTGAGGTCCCTGAACTACGACATATACAAGAACCTGAAGAAGCCCTTGGAGGAGATACAGGAGCTAGCGAGGTCCAAGGGAATCGATGTGGGCGAGATAAGGGTCGCCGTGAGGACGGGGGACACGACGCAGTCCGAGAGAGCGTCGATGCTCAGGAGGTCCCCTCACATACTGATAACGACGCCGGAGAGCTTGGCAATAGTGCTCTGCGCCCCCAAGTTCAGGCAGAAGCTCAAGACCGTCAAGTGGGTCATAGTCGACGAGATACACGAGCTCTGCAGCTCGAAGAGGGGCGTCCACCTGACCCTGAGCCTAGAGAGG
>CAZPGS010000069.1:3638-4709 GCA_964586135.1 uncultured Nitrososphaerota archaeon | reverse complement strand
GGGCAGAACTAATGTTGTTTTGATCCTAGGCCTAAGTTGAGGAGGGAGGAGCTCTTCAATAGAAGAGAGGAGCTCGAGGCCCTCCACGCAAATAAAGACGTCCCCATAACTATCATAACCGGAATTAGGAGGATAGGTAAGACGTCCCTCTTGAACGTGTTCCTGAGCGAGCTCGAGGTTCCGAGCATAGTAGTGGATCTAAGGGACTTGAAGAGCAATTACGGCATCAGGGACCTCTACGAGCTCTTGTCTAGAGCCCTCTCCTCTCGACTCGACAAGCTCATCTACCTATTGAAGAGCATATCATCGATAAAGGTAGTTGGTACCGAGGTCCAGATTAGGTGGCGGGGCCGAGGCTCTCTAACGCTGTCAACGCTGTTCGACCACCTGAATAGGAGGCGCATCGTAATAGCGTTCGACGAGGCGCAGAAATTGCGAGGGCCTAGGTCGAGAGAGGTCTTGGAAGCCGTGGCACACGCCTACGACTACGACGAGAACGTCACGTTCGCATTCACTGGATCTGAGGCTGGCCTGCTCTACGGCTTCTTGGGAATAGACGACCCTTCCTCGCCTCTCTACGGGAGGTATTGCTTTAGGCTGACGCTCGAGAGGTTCGGCAAGGACCTCTCTGCGGAATTCCTTAAGCAAGGCTTCAAGGAGGTTGGCCTAGACGTCGACCCGGCCGTTATAGAGGAGGCCGTCGAGGCCTTTGACGGGATACCGGGCTGGCTGACCATTTTTGGCAATGAGTATGCGAGGGGCGTGAGGGACTTCGAGACGATCAAGAAGATGGCCATCGATATGGCCTTGAGGGAGCTGAAGAACATCGTCAAGGAGAGGGGCAAGAGGCTGGCCTTGGCCCTCAAGGGCATAGCGGAGGGGGCGGACACCTGGGGCAAGCTGAAGAGGTTCATAGAGGAGAGGGAGGGCACAACGATTTCCTCCAGCGTCCTCTTCAACGTCGTGAAGAGCTTAGAGGACTTAAGCATAATAGAGGGCTACAAGTTCCTAGACCCCATATACGAAGAGGCGGCCAAGAAGCTCTAGCAACGCGCTTTAAGAGCGTGTAGC
>CAZPGS010000069.1:0-3538 GCA_964586135.1 uncultured Nitrososphaerota archaeon | reverse complement strand
CATATACGAAGAGGCGGCCAAGAAGCTCTAGCAACGCGCTTTAAGAGCGTGTAGCAGAGCGTGTAGCTCGGTCTTAACAATCTTTGCACGACGACAACATCGCATCGCACGTAACGAAGAGTTACCCGGTAGGGGTCGTGGAGACTCCTAACCCCCTATCCTCGTACCACCTCCCTCATCAACGATTTAGACGCGCCCACGGAAACCTCTCCTTCATCGATCAAAGCGTAAAATCGCTCTAGGCGCTGTGCGAATTTTTTATTTTTAACTAATGGGCGCTAGACATAATTGGCGGTGAGTGGTTGTGGTGGACTTCGAATTTACCGAAGAGCAGGGACTCCTTCGAAGAGAGGTCCGAGAGTGGTGTAGGAAGAACCTGTCTCTCGAGAAGGTCAGGGAGATGGACACCAAGGGCGAGATCCCGCAGGAGGTGTTCAAGGGACTAGCCGAGATGAAGCTCTTATTGATGACGGTGCCGGAGGAGCACGGAGGGGCGGGTAGCGACTGGACCAGCGCCTGCATCGTGGCCGAGGAGCTGGGGTACGCGGACATCAGCATGGCGGTTCCCGTGGTCTTCTTGGTCCCGACAGTGTGGGGCTACATAACCGACAAGTACTGCTCGGAAGAGGTCAGGGAGAAGTTCGTGAAGAGAGCCATCAAGGGCGAGGCCTTCATAGGGATAGCGTCAACGGAGCCCCACGGTGGCTCGGACGTCGCGGGGATAAAGTCGAGCGCCAAGAGGGAGGGGGAGCACTGGGTATTGAACGGGCAGAAGGTCTACATAAGCGGGACCGAAGAGGCGAAGAGAATGGGTGGGGGCTACTTCACGCTCGTGAGGACCTCGCCGCCTCCTTCAGAAGCACCCCACAGGGGCATAACGGCCTTCTTCCTACCCATAGACGCTTCAGGGGTCGAGGTGGGCAAGCGCATCGAGGAGGTGGGCAGGATGGCCATATCGTCGGGCAGCATCGTCATGGATGACGTCAGGCTACCAGACACCTATCGGGTGGGCGAGGAGGGAAGGGGCTTCTACTTGGCCATGGAGGGCTTCGATAACGCGAGATTGCTCATAGGCGCGGCCTGTTGCGGCGCCGTGCAGAGGGCCCTGGAGCTCGGGATGCAGTGGATCAAGGAGAGGGTCGCCTTCGGGAGGCCCATCGCTAAGTATCAGGGCATACAGTTCGAGCTGGCAGATCTATGGGCGGAGCTGGAGGCCTTGAGGTCGTTGGTCTATCGAGCGGCGTGGATGGACGACGAGAAGTACAGACGCAAGCGCTTCGCGCCCCGAGAGGTCGCGAAGTACATCGCGGCCGTCAAGCTGAAGGCCACCAGGCTTGCTTTTCGAGCATTCGAGAAGGTGCTATTATGGATGGGCGCTTGGGGCTACACGAAGGACTGCGCCCTTGAGATGGGCCTTCGTGGTGTGATGTCGTATTACATAGGCGCTGAGGGCACCACTAATATACAGAGATTGATCATAGCACGAGAGCTCTTGGGCGAAGAGTACATAGATTAAAACGATGACGCTACAACATTACGTGTCTATTAAACGAAAGCTCCTCTAACTCCTGAGCAATGAGTTTTTATCGCATTAATGCCTTTGAACGCTTATTAGAGAGCCTCCCCCACGTATAATATCATGAGAGGGGAATTACCTAAAAAGAGCTTGAGCAAAGAAGAGATAATAAAAAGGCTGAAGGAGTACACGGCCGACGACGTGGACCCCTACAGCGGGAAGCTCTTCACGATAGCTTTTGAGCCCGGAGTTGAAGAGCTCAGGGACGTAGTCTTCGAAGTCATAAGGATGTTTGCCTTTAATAACATGCTCGACTTCACGGAGTTCCCGAGCGCGATAAGGATGGAGAAGGACATAATCGACATAGCGAAGTCATTGATGCACGCGGACGAAGACGTAGCAGGGACATTCACCTTCGGCGGGACCGAGAGCGTCTTCCTCGCAGTGAAGGCCGCTAGGGACAGATTCCTGCTCAGTAAGGGCGCGATGACGATCCCGGAGATAGTCATGCCGGTTACAGGGCATCCCTGCTACGACAAGGCCGCGGAGTACATGGGCCTCAGGGTCAAGAGGGTCAAGGTAGACGAAAAGAGCCTGACAGCCGACGTCGACGCCATAAACGAGGCCATAACCGAGAATACTGCGATGATTGTGGGCTCGACCCCAAACTGGCCCTTCGGGACGGTGGATCCGATAAAAGCTCTTGCCGAGATAGCCGTGGACAAGAACTTGTGGCTGCACGTGGACGCGTGCGTCGGAGGCTTCATACTCCCCTTCATGAAGAAGTTAGGGGTCAACATCCCCGACTTCGACTTCAGCATTGAAGGGGTGTCTTCGATATCATTGGACCCTCACAAGTATGCTTATACCCCAATAGGGGCTTCAGTGGTGCTCTTCAGGAAGAAGTTCTACAAGATGTTCTCTCAATACGCGAACATAAGGTGGCCCGGATACCCGATAGTCAACCCGGCTGTCCTGTCCTCTCGCTCAGAGGCCCTCCTGGCCGCGGCCTGGGCTGCCCTCGAATTCTTAGGCGAAGAGGGTTACATGGAGCTCGCTAGAAAGTTGGTGAGCGCTAGGGGCAAGATAATGAAGGGCTTGGAGGAGATAGGCTACAAGATCATGGGCGACCCCACCGCGATCGTCGCCTTCACTTCAGAGGACCTCAATCTGTTCAGGCTATCCGACGAAATGGCTAAGAGGGGGTGGCTCTTCCTGCCGCAGAAGGGCATAGCCACCATGAACATCCCTCCGAGCGTGCACTTGACGATAACCCCCATACACGACAGGGTCGCGGACCTCATGATCTCTGACTTAAGGGCTTGCACGGAGGCCGTGAAGAAAATGCCCCCGAGCGAGGCGGAAGGCCTGCTAGACATCTTCGGAACGATATTCAGCATGCTAGTCCCCGGGGAAATGGACTTGGCGACTCTCGGCAAGATGTTCGCGGAGCTTGAGAAGGTGCTCGGAGTCTACGGCGATAAGGTGCTCAAGACGCTGGGCATAGAGAAGGGATTCCCCAAGGAAATGGCCTTGATCTACGAGCTCTTGGCCACGCTCCCTCCTGAGATTGCAGAGATACTGGCCAACTACGTGGTCATAGAAGTCTTCCACAGGGGCATATAACGGCCTCAAGCGCCTTTAAGATCTCACATCCCATCATTTCTCTTCCTTTCTCTTGTTTGGTAGCCCCTCAATAGGCCCCTCCGCGAGCCCCTCCCTTAAGAGCTCGGACGCCACCTCTTTTAACAAGGGCCTCAGCTCGCGATCCGTGTAAGCAATAGCGAAGGCCACTCTCGGTGGCAAGTCCTCGAGCCCTCTAAGCTCTAGCGGGACATCGACGTTGAGGGCCGAGCAAAGGGCCTTGAGGGTTACGTCCTCCCCCTCCATCTCCGCGAGCTCGAGCAATACCTTGACGACATCTCGTAGGTTCAAGGCCTTCTCCCGAAGAACTCTATGGGATCTAAGCCGTAGAACTGCATCCTCACGAGAGTCCCCTCGTAGGGGTCGCAGACCTCTTCC
>CAZPGS010000068.1:0-4805 GCA_964586135.1 uncultured Nitrososphaerota archaeon | reverse complement strand
CTGGTCACGATAGTCCACAAGTCCAACGTGATGAGCTTGACCTGCGGGTTGTTCGCCAAGGTTTGCAAGGAGGTAGCGAAGGAGTACCCCGACGTCTCTTACGAGGAGATGTACGTGGACGCCTGCACCTACAACTTGGTCGTGAGGCCTGAGAAGTTCGACGTGATAGTCACGACGAACATGTTCGGCGACATATTGTCTGACGAGGCCGCGGCAGTCACCGGGAGCCTCGGGATAGCCCCCGGCGCTAACATAGGCGACAAGTACGCGATATTCGAGCCCATCCACGGGGCGGCCCCGGACATAGCTGGCAAGGGCATAGCGAACCCCTGTGCCGCTATGCTCTCGGCAAAGATGATGCTGGAGTGGCTCGGAGAGCTCAAGGCTGCCGACGTCTTGGAGAGGGCCCTGATAAAGGCCCTAAGCCACAAGAAGAACTTGACCCCAGACTTGGGCGGCAAGGCAACTACCAAGGACTTCACTAAGGCGGTTAAGGAGGCTATCGCGGAGGTTGCTAAAAGCTAGTTTTTAAAACTAACATGAGCGGTCATCAGGCTTCCTTTGACCTCCTCCACGATCTCTATGAACTCCCTGTCGCTTAGAGGAGACCTTCTCTCTTCGCTGATCGACTTCACGAGCTCGACTATCTTCGAGACCTCCTCCTCCGTGGCTGGTATACCGAGCTCGGCCAGCTTGGCCTTTATGGCGTGCTTTCCGGATAGCTTCCCTATGACAATCCTCCTTGTCTGGCCCACCATCTCGGGGGGATAAGGCTCATAGCATATTGGGTTCTCTAAGACGGCATGCTGGTGTATGCCGCTCGCGTGGGCGAACGCGTTCGCGCCTACGACGGGCTTGTGAGGGGGCATTACGAAGTTCGTCACCCTCTCGACCTCCTTGCATAACTTGTAGAGCTTCTCGGTCCTGAAGTTCCCCAGCCCATACAAGTTCTTGAGGGCCACTATCACCTCCTCGGTTGGGGCTAGGCCGCACCTCTCGCCTAGGCCCAAGACCGATGTCGACAGCACCTCGGCCCCCGCCTCCACGGCGGCTAGGGTATTGGCGACGGCCAGCCCGTGGTCATTGTGGCAGTGTACCTCTATGGGGACCCTCTTCTTCAGCGATTCCCTTATCTTCTTTATTAAGAACTTCATGGCCGTGGGGTGAACGCAACCGAGTGTGTCGACGACCCTCAGCCTGTCGCAACCGGCCTCCACTACACCGTTGAACACCTTCATTAAGAAGTCGAAGTCAGCTCGAGTGGAGTCCTCGGCGCTGAAGGCTGTGTAAAGGCCGCGGCTCTTGGCGTACTCGACGAGCTCCACGGCCCTGCTGTAGTACTCTTCCCGGCTTATCTTGAGCTTGTACTTTAGCTGTATGTCCGATGGAGGAAACGACATGACTAATCCGTAAGCGCCCACATCAGCGACGGCGTCTATGTCCGACCTGACCGCTCGAGCGAACCCGAATATCTTGGCGTTGAGCCCCTCCCTGACTATCATCTTCAGGGCCTCTCGCTCGCCCTTGGAGGCCGCCGGGAATCCCGCCTCTATCTGCTGAATCCCGACCTCATCGAGCAATCTGGCTATGTAGAGCTTGTCCTCGGGCTTGTAGACAACCCCGGCCGCCTGCTCCCCCTCCCTGAGCGTCGTGTCGTGGATCATCACGTCGTTTGGGAGCTCTATCGAAGCCCTGACATCTGGGAGAAAGTTGTAGTAGCTCACCGAGAGCTCCTTGTACTGCATCCTATCACCTTCACCTTCAACAACACTCCCACTCTTGTGATAGGCTCCTTTAAAAAGGTTTCTCAATTTATTCACGAACCATTTATTAAAGTTTTAACGAAGATGTGCTTTGTTGCTGAGAAAACCTAAACATTGTTGGCGATCAAATCGAGGATTCCTCACACATGTCCGCAAAGCATTAAGAGGGATATCAAGGCCAGCCCGTAGCCCGCGAGCCCTAAGTCCCTAAACCTTCGGATGGCTTCGTAGATCAGCGTCTCTATGTTCTTGTAAGCAGAGTCTCCGAGGACTCGCGCCTTGACCGCGACCTCCTTAAAGGCCACGTCGACCTCAGAGAGGTTCTTCTCGGCTTCGATTATCGCCGCCTTCAAAGCGCTAAAGAGGGCTCCGACGCTTGTTTTCTCCCCGAGTACGTAGTACCCTCGACCCGACCTCACGCCCCTCAAGTGCACTACTGCGTGGTTGTCCGTTGTAAAGAGTTCGCACTCCTCGTAACCCATCGACTTCACAGCAGACCTGGCGGCCTCTCTAAACCCCTTGCTAGCGTTGTTCGCGTCCACGACGACGTAGCAGGACCTCGACCCATGAAACTCGGTTATCAATACCCTGACTCCGGAGGGCCCCATGCCCTGGACTTCGCTGAGATCAGCACTCCTCGACGCGCCCACGCCGATCTTAATGGGGTCGAAAGACGATAGCCTGAAGGCCATTTCTACGGCCCTGAGCACCCCCTCCTCTAGCCCTTCGAGGTCTATGTCCGGGTCCTCTTCGTACGAGTTGTGCGCATTTATCAGCAAGGGCTTTACGCCATAGGCCTCCTTCACCGCTCGCTCGATGCCCACCCTGACGCTCTCGGGCACGTCGTCTATGCCCTTCTCGCCGCCCGAGACGAACACTATGGGGGTACCCTTGATCAGCTGGCACCCCACTGACAATCCACCGACGTCGACCCTCACGAGGGGGCTCGAGGGGGCTCTGATTATCGGGCTGAGCCGTTCCAACGCCGCCCTCCTCACTTGCTCTAGGATATTTCGGTAGTCCTCGGAGGAAGTTATGTCGGAGGCGTGCGTCACGAACCCGTGGAAGGCTATGGCATTCACGCCAAGGGATGATTCGAGGGTTTGGACTATGTCCGATGGCAAGGAGCTGCTGCCGACGTTCCTGAAAGGCCCTGGATGGACTTGGGGCACGACGACTATGTCCTTCACCCCTCCCGTAGGGCCTAGCAGGAACAACAGGTCGCACGAAGCCGTGGAATCGATGCCTAGGCTATTGAAGAAGGACTCCAACTCCTCTCTAGCCCCCATGAACAAGTTCGTCGCGTAGGCCCTGAAGGCCTCTTTGGACTTCACCCCGACGAGCCTTTCACTCAACCGGTCTATGCTCTTTGAGATCGCGATCGCCGGCAAGAGCATGACAAAGAATGCAAGTAAGAGCTTGACGTAATCTAGCTCGACGACTTCGACGCCCAGGGTAGTAGAAGCAGCAAGTAGTGTTGAGAGGGGCCATAACGCGGAGATGGCTCCGGTTATGGCTATGCTCCTACCGGCGATGTAGCGGTTCACTAAGGCGTTGAGGGAGGTAGCCAAGGACGTCCCTACTATCACCAACTCCTTGGCCGATATCTTAACGCCGACCAGGTGGGCTACGTAGCCGAGAACGTAGGCTGGGAGGGCGAGGCTCAGGAGAGCGGAGAAGTTGTCAAGCCCTCTCCTGAAGTTCATCATCTCACAGTTCAGCGCGAACACTTGAAGGAGCGAAAAGGCTAGGGCTGGGAGCCAAAGGCCGACTATGCCGAGAAGCAGAGCGTTCAGAGCGTTTAAGCGACCCTCTATGGCGATGAGTAGGAGAGATGAGAGGATCGATGAGGCGAGGCCGGCCAAGCAGACCATAATCCTCCTCGGCCAACCCGATACCAAGAGCGTTGCCCTCGAGCCCCTCGTAGCGCTCACCAGCCCGGTGAGCTGTTCATGTATGACTCTAATCAAGTTTGCTCAACAAGTCGTCACGTAAGAGAGCTCGTCTACGTGGGCCTCGAGCTCCAGCAGAAAGTTGTTGAACTTGTATATCGGCACAACGCACACGCCGTTCAGGGGCCCTTTGAAGCCCAAGTCCACCAACGTCACTATGACCGGGACCACGTACGAACCGAAGCGAACCTCTAAGCCAGCGTTCCTGAGGATGTCGGCCGATAGAGCGAGCTTCGCGCACTTGTCGAAGTGGCTCGCCGCGGCCTGCTTGACCTTGCTCCTCTGGCCTCGCTTCGTCTTCCAGTGCTTGCAGTCTGCGCAGAGCAAGACCCCCCTCCTATACGCCACTATGTCCAATTCGCACCTCTCGTCCCCGACCCTAAACCTAAAGGGGGCTCTGACCTCGTAGCCTTGAGTTTTCAGGGCCTCCGCGCAGAGGCTCTCGAAGTCCTTCCAGCTGAGCATTTCAGAGACGGCCTCTACGTCGGCGCCCAACCTCACGGCCTCGATGGCCAAGCGTATCGGGTCGACCACTTGGAGAGTCTCACGATCCGAGCGCACGAGGTTCTCTCGGCGCAAGTAATCCAACAAATCTTCGCTCAATCCAAGGCCTGAGAGCTGATCGATCTTGAGCGACATGCGCTTCAAAAACTCAAGGAGCGCTCTCGACGCGATGCCGTACATCTACGTCATTCCTCTTGCAACCCGCCCCGGGCCAGCTCTCTTATCTCTTCAACGTCCTCGTTTCCCCCCTTGACCACCAACACATCGCCGGGGTAGAGCTTCACGTCGTCCCCCGGATTGAGCATCCAGCTCCCTCCCCTCCTTATCGCTATGATCGCCACCGGCGGGCGCTCGTCCTCGAGCTCCGATAGGCTCTTGCCAGCGAGGCGCGAGCCCTCTTCGACTTCAATTCTGCGAAGGGCCTCCTCGGCCTCGCTCATGACCAGCGCGAGGACCTCGTGAGGCCTCTCCCCCCTCAGTATTGAGTCGACCATCTTCCTAGCGGCGTCTGCTAAGGCCTCGACTACCAGCCCGACCCTCAGGGTCCCCAAGAACTCAGACGGGTTTTCGCTCTGCTTCGCCAGCT
>CAZPGS010000067.1:0-4809 GCA_964586135.1 uncultured Nitrososphaerota archaeon | reverse complement strand
ACGGCCTGTCAGTGGCGACGTACGCTGCCGACCAAGCCTACGGCACCGACTATCATAAGAGGTTCTTAGAGTACCTCAAGGAGTTCCAGAAGAGGGACCTCGTCGCTGCTTGCGCCCAGACGGACGTCAAGGGGGACAGGAGCAAGAGGCCTCACCAGCAAGCGGACCCGGACATGTACGTGAGGGTCGTGGAGAAGAGGAGCGACGGGATAGTGGTCAGAGGGGCCAAGAACTGCATAACGATGGCAGCTATAGCCGACGAGATAATAGTAGTCCCGACGAGGGCAATGACCCCTCAGGACAAGGACTGGAGCGTCGCCTTCGCGGTCCCAGCGGACGCCGAGGGGGTGAAGATAATTTCGAGGACCAGCCGCCTCAGGGCGCCCGAGGGGCTCAAGATGCCTCACTCGAACATAGGGGACGACGAGAACATGATAGTGTTCGACGACGTCTTCGTGCCTTGGGACAGGGTCTTCATATGCGGAGAGCACGACTACGCGACCTTGGCGGCTTACCTCTTCGCGCTCTTCCACAGGCACAGTTACACGGGCTGCAAGCCGGCCTTCACCGACGTAGTCATGGGGTTCGGAGCCCTGATAGCCGACTACAACGGGGTCTACGACAGGCCGAACATAAGGGAGAGGCTCGTCGAGCTAGCGGCCACGGCGGAGCTCGTCTACGCAGCTGGGGTCGCCTCGGCCTTCTACGGCCAGAAGACCCCTGCGGGGACATTCATACCCAATGAGGTTTACGCGAACGTAGGGAGGATGCACGCGGGGAAGCACTTCTACAGGGAGCTCGAGATCCTAGCCGACCTCGCTGGCGGGCTGGCCGCGACGTTGCCATTCGCTGAGGACTTCTTGAGCGAGGAGGTCGGCCCGTACGTAAAGAAGTACATAAAGAGGAGGCAGGACGTCCCGCCAGAGCACGTCTACAGGTGCCTCTTCGGCATCTCGAACATCCTCTGCTCGTCGCTCGGAGGGGTCATGGCTGTCGCTGGCGTCCACGGCGGTGGCTCGCCGGTCATGGAGGAGATAGCGATCTGGAGGACCTACGACTTCGAGAAGAAGAAGGAGGTAGCCAAGTACTTGGTGGGAATAAGCGAGGAGCTTCCTAAGGACTAGTTCCGCGAGAGCTAGGCTTCTTCATCCACCCTAAGCTTTTTGGCTCGAGGGACCTCGAGAGTCAAGGGGCATAGCCTCTAAGCTCTCGATGATTTTCCGATGCCCCAGCGGTAAGTCTATAAACGACGAACTCGATATTAATGTGAAGATGGTGAGGGCAACGAAGGAGGGCGCGTCACTCCGCAAATATCTGGCCCTAACGGCTGTGGTGCTCTCCCTATGTCTAGTCCTAGCAGACGCAGTTATCGCGGCAGATGGCCGCGACGTGAGTTGCACCACGCTCTACTTTCTCAACGGCATAGTGGTGTATGACTCGTCGACCAACGAGACCTTAATTTTAGAGACCCCGGCTAATTTGACCCTCGGGGACGGCTTCGAGCAGAGAGTCGTAAGCCTCTTGAGCTACAACGTGTTCTTCAACGAAACGGCGAAGGCCTTCACCTTCAGGGCTACGAAGGGCTACGTGGGCTTCTTCGTGTGCCGCGTCGAAGTGTACGCGATGCCCGCGAGCCAAGCGCTCGCGCTTATAGCGCAAGCCCTTAGAGGTCCTGCGGCCACGCCCAAGCCAAGCTATTCAAACGTCCCGGAAGAGGTCCGCGAGTACTTGAGGGAGCCCCACCCCAAAGTCGTTGAAGTAGTCAAGCCTGAGTACGAAAGGTGGTTTAGGGGGACGTACGGGTATGGCGCTGACGAGGTGGGTCCCTTAGGGATAGCGGCCACGGCCGCCTATTTCGTCTACCGCCACTACATAGAGTATGACCCTAGCGGCATCCCCAGATCGATCGAGCAAGTAATCGAATCACGACGAGGCGACTGCGACGACATGTCGAGGGTCCTAGTGGAGCTGCTCAACGCTTACGGGATCCCGGCCATTATTGTGGGCGGGTACACCTACATCCAAGGCCTTAACCTGACGCAACCGATAGAGAACGTGACGTACAAGTACGTGAACGGCGGGCCCCACGCCTTCGTCATGGCCTACGTCCCCGGCGATGGGTGGGTATCCCTAGACCTCCTCGCTTACTCAATGCTCAAAAACCCCTTCGTGTTCGAAGGCTATGGCAGAGAGACCGCAGTTGAGAAAGAGTTAGTAGAGGAGCTACTCGGCTTGCACCGATCCATCAACGCCACTCAGGTGTTCGTGTTGATGAGCGAGAGGGAGTTCGAGGAGTCCTTGAGCAAGCCCATGACGCTCGAGAGGGCCATGAGCCTCTTTAGGCGAGTTGCTGGAGTTGAGGAGGTAACAGTCACGACGCCTCAGGTCGAAGACGTCGTAGCAACACGACTGGAGGCTTGGTTCGTCGTAGCAGTAGCGGCCTTGCCCGTCCTAGCAACGGCCATTTCAGCAAAGCTCATGAGAAATCGCTTTGTCAAGAGGGCCTCGTAGCCGAGAGAAAGCTTATTAATGTTCTTCCGGCGCGCCCATAGCAAAACTCACAGGCCTGATTAGATGCTTTTCCCCTCCGCGAGAAGCCCTCGATCTCGGAGCGACGTTGCTCCGCCTTCAGTCCCATAATTGACGTTACCACAGGCTTCATCGTCGTGGATCTCGAGACTTGGGCATCGCAACGGAGCCCACAATTTAAATCCTGAGCCCGAGCGATAAGGGGCCTTCTATCGAACGTATTAACGCGTCCTTATTAAGGAGCGCGCCCTCTTGAGGTCGAGGTGAAGGACTTCTTGTCTAGGATTGAGAAGTTCGCCAAGAGGTGGGATAGGCAACTGAAGGAGCCCACGACCTCTAAAATAAAGTCGGCTATCTTCCCTGAGCCCCCTCTAAAGCACAAGATAGACTTAGCGAAGACGAGGCTGAAGATGCAAGTGGACAGGTTAGACCAAATCACGACTAGGCTTATGGAGAGGGATAAGAAGGTATTCGAGAAGGTCGTCGACGCCTTCATCAAGCACGAGATGGACAGGGCCACGCTGTACGCCAACGAGCTAGCGGAGCTGAGGAAGATGGGCAAGATAATACTGTTCAGCAAGCTTTCGCTGGAGAAGGTGCTCCTGAGGCTAGAGACAATAAGGGACGTAGGGGATCTGATGGTGGCGATGGCCCCCGTCATAGGCGTCGTGAGGGCCGTGAAGAGCGGCTTGGCCGGCATACTCCCAGACGCAGAGCGCGAGCTGGGCGAGCTAGCCGACGTCCTAGGCGGCTTAGTCGCAGACGTGGGCGAGCTGACTGGCCACTCGCCGACATTGGAGGCCAGCGAGGAGGCTCAGAAGATATTAGAGGAGGCTATGGCGATCGCCGAGCAGAGAATGCGCGAGAAGCTGCCTGAGATACCCGCAACAGGTGCCCTCGTCTCCGACAAAGAGAGGACCTCGAAGTGAGGCCGCAAGCCTCAAGGGATCCAAACCTAAACCCCCTCTTCTTAGCGTTCCGGGGTCGTTGTCGGGCCCATCGCAGAGCCGTCTCCTTGCTCTGAAGGGCTGGACCTTGAGCTACAAATCGCAAGGGTCCTAGGTTCTACGAAGCTTTAAGACAAGTGCTAGTCCTGGAGCCTCGAATGGGCGAGCGGTCACCGCTTAGCAACGCTTCTCTAACTTAGTGACGGTGGGCAGGGCCTTCTTCGCGTACGACGGCGGAAAACGCTATAAGTCTATAGCGCGATAGTCAACGCGTGATTAGGCTGGATGATTATCTCGAGATAGTGATAGACGACGACTACAACCTAATCGTAGAGGGCGAGGTCGTGAGGCCGAAGGTTCGTAGGAAGAGGGAGATGGCCCCGGTCCTGTTGAGGGCCTACGGCCCCGACGAGGACATGTACTACATGTACAGAGAGGTCTTCTTAAGGAAGGACAGGGGCCTGTTCGAGGAGCATAGGATAAGGCACGACGTGACGCTCATCCCGAGCAAGAAGATCAACGGAGAATTCAACAAGACCCTCGGCCACTACCACCCGGGCGACTACCCCGAGCTCTACGAGGTCATAAAGGGCAAGGCCCTGTTCTTGATGCAGAGCAGGGACTACAGGCGCTTGGTGATAGTCGAGGCGAAGGAGGGGGACCAAGCTTTAATCCCTCCAGGCTATGGGCACGTGACCGTCAACGTTGGCGAGGGGCCATTGATAATGTCCAACTTGGTTTTCTGGGACTTCGAGTCGGACTACAGGCCCTTCGTGGAGAAGAGGGGGGCCTTGGTCTACGTCACGGAGCAGGGCTTAATAAGGAACGAGAGCTACGGCCTAGACTTCGAGATCGTAAGGCAGAGCGGTAGGAGACTTTTCAGCTCTAACATTTATGAGGAGTTCCTGAGGAGCCCTAGAGAATTCGCATTTTTGAAAGAGCCCGACAAAACGCCGCGGCACCTGGCTTGACCTCAGAGATCGGGCCCTAGGTCCATGTCTATGCCTTTACGTCTTCGCGCAATAGTCATTAGTCGAAGTGTATGAGGGCCAAGTAGTGGAGGGCCTCTCCGACGAGCACTGCGACTGTCGTGTAAGGCACCCCCATCCTCATGAACTCCAAGAAGGAGACCCTGAGGCCCCTCTTCTCCAACAGTCCAACGGCGACCGCGTTCGCCGAGGCCCCTATGTAGGTGCAGTCCCCGCCAAGGCTCCCTCCTATTAAGAGGGCCCACATGAGCGTGTAGACGTTCATCCCCGAAACCTCCGACAACTTCATGACCATGGGTATCATGGCCGCGAAGTAGGGTATGTTGTCTATGAAGGCCGAGAAG
>CAZPGS010000066.1:0-4819 GCA_964586135.1 uncultured Nitrososphaerota archaeon | reverse complement strand
CTCCCTCAGGTCGTCGACGTAACCCAAGCCGCTCGTCTCTATGACGATGCCGAGCCCCTCGGCCTCCCTCTTGGTGTTGTGCGTCCACTTGGAGATCGCGATAAATATGGCGTCTATGAACTTAGAGGACCTCAGAGCCCTGGCGACCCTCTTCAACATGGCCTCTCCGCATATTGGCAAGAGGGGCTTCTCGACCCCTACTCCAAGCCTCGAGCCCCTGCCGCCAGCCATGACCAGGCCGGCAAACCCCAACTCAAGCCCACCGCCATTGCTACTAACGCGGTCCCCCTCGAGATCTCGTTTACGGCTCCGATCACATCCCCCGTCAGCCCTCCGAACCTACTCCTCGCGATGCCGACGATCGCGACGCTCGCGAAAGAGCCGACGAGGCAAGACACGACGCCTACAAGCCCCAAGGACGATGAGAGGGTGAGGCACATCAACGCGCTGGCCACGAGCTTCGCTACCCTCCACCTCCCCCTGAACTTGCTTATGAAGAGCTCTCCGAGGCCCTTCCTCGCTGGCGGGCCCGTGAAGGCCGATATCACCATCCCCAGCTTGGCCACGGCCTCGCTCACCACGACCGCTTGGACCAAGACCTCTCGCGGCATGGAGCTCAGCGAGGTCACGGTCACAAGGGCCACGGCCAACCCTGTAGAGAGAGCGGCAGCCCCCGTGTACTGGTCCTTCATTATCTCGAGCCTCCGCTCCTTCGGCACCTGTGCGGCTACGGCGTCTGCGAAGTCGAGGAGCCCGTCCATGTGGTTGAACCCCGTAATCACTAGGAGCGACACGTAGACGACCGTGGCCCACACGATGCTAGGGGCCCTCAACAGCTCCAAGGCCAGCCCGACTAGGCCCGATACGAGGCCTATGAGGGCGCCGTAAAGGGGGAAGAGCCACATGACGTCCGCCGCGTCGTCGAGTGCCCTCTCGTCCATCCCTACCGGAATTATCGTCAAGAAGGCCAAGGCGTTCTTGAGCTTCCTGAGGAGGGGCAACCCTCAAGTCCTCCTGTTCGACTTCAGCGCTCTGCTGTACATCCTCGACGACGCGCCAGCGATCAGCGCCCCGACGACGTCGTCAACGAAGGGGCCCAGCCTCTTCAACACGCCCGGCTTGGCCCTGTCGAACCTCATGTACTCTAAGAGCCCTAGGATCCCGGCGGCGTAGTTGGCTATCGACATGCCTAGTACTTCGTCGGCCACTAGGAACACGGGGTCCTTGGAGTAGCTCGAGGCCGCCAGGCCTGGTATGAGCCCTCGCCTCGCGTCCTCCTCGAGCCTCAGCCCAGCGAGCACTAAGGAGCACACGTTGACGTCGCTCGCTAGCTCTAATAGCTCCTCTCTCAACATCTCGGCGGCCCTCTCCTTGCTCTCTACGCCCGGGTGTGGGACGAACATCTCTAGACCGGCGCTGACCATGTCCTCGAGCGTTATGCCCCTTTCCCTCAACCTCTCCAGCAGCCCCCTTCCAGCCCTCAGCCCCTCTCCCCTCTCTAATGCTTGAACCACGGCCTCGAACACTGCTCTGCCGATGAGCTCTCCCAGCTTGGTTCCAGGGCCGCAGTAGCTGAACCTCTTCTCTCCGCCGAGCTCTGCTATCGCTATGGCGTCGGTGGTGGTCCCCGTTGCTAGCTCGCCACCGTAGGCGCTCCTGACGTCGAGGTAAGCTAGGGCCCTGCACTTGGCCTCCGTGGCAGTCTTCACGGCTTCAACCATGCACGAGTTAGTCATCCAGGCCCCGACGAGCACTATTGTGTTTATGGTACTCAAGGAGCTGTTGCTCACGGACTCGCCGCACGTCGCGGCATTTGAGACGCCGGCCGTGACTATTGCGGTCACCGACAAATCTCCGCGCCTCTGAGTCGATATGCCGTACTTGCTCACGTCGGCCGCCGTCATCAAGCCCACGGCATCGCCCTCGACGCCGAGCCCTTTGACCACCATCCTCAAGTACTCCTCGGGGTCTCTGTGGTCGAAGTCCTTGCTCACTTGATGATTCAAGATTGCCCTAGCGTGCTTGAGGCCACCGTTGAGCACGGCCGAGCTCAGGACCCTTCGGGACCCTTCGAATAGGACCAACAGGTTCCCTTCTGCAACCCTCAGCTCGAAGCCGTTCCCTTGACGCGACAACTAGACCACCCACGCAGATAGAAGAGCGCACCTCAAAGCTATTAGCGGGAGGCATATAATGATCGCGAAGAGTATGACCGCGACCCTCATGACCTTTATGGCTTGTAGTATGTGGACGGGCGCCAGCTTGTCGGTTGGATCCCCGAGCTCGTAGGAGCTCGGCTTGACCAGCCTCACTCCGAGCACGCCGGCCATCGCCGACATGGGCCATCCGGCGTTCAGGCTCTCGGTCTTGGAGTGATCCCTCAGAGCGACCATCAGCCCGCGGCGGGCGTTCAGGCCGAGGAGCCAAGCGGCCAGGGAGATGAAGAGGGCGGTCAGCCTAGCGGTCAGGAAGTTGAGCAGCGTGTCGAGCTTTGCCGAGGGCCAGCCGAAGTCCTTGAGCTCCTCGGTCTTGTACCCGATCATGGAGTCTAGGGTGTTGACCACCCTGAAGGCGTAGGCCCCCGGTATCCCGAATAGCGCGTAATAGAGCAGGGGCGACGTCACGCCGTCGACCGTGCTCTCGGCTATAGACTCGACAGCCGCTGAGACTATGAGCTCCTCATTCAGCTTCGAGGGATCTCTCCTAACTATGAAGGGGAGGTACCTCCTAGCCCCCTCTATGTCGCCTCTCTCAAGCATCTCGGCTATGGGCCTCGTATAGTCGGATAACGACCTGAAGGCAAAGGTGAACTTGAGCGCTAGGCCGCCCAAGACCACGTAAGCTAAGAGGCTCAAGTCTCTGAGGAGCTTGGTGGCGAAGAATGCGGGCAGAGCGAATGTGGCTAAGGCGACGATAGCAATCAGCACACCGAGGACCCTTCTGCGTCGAGGAGAGCCTTTATTGAACTTTTTGAGCGTCCCTATGAGGTAGCCCATCCACACGACTGGGTGAAGCTTGCTAGGAGGATCTCCTACTACGGCGTCGAAGGCGAATGCTATGCAGAGGACGCTCAGGGCGACTACACAACATGAACCCATGTCTTGCAACGAAAACCCCTCGAGGTCAGTCGTCGAGCTCTCTGAGCGCGCGGATCAACAGCTCATTCTCCCAAGGCCTCTTAACGGCTACCCTGATGTATTTGTCAGTGAGCCCTCTGAAGTTGCTGCAGTCCCTCACGAGCAGCCCTCTTCGAGCTAGCTCGGCTTTGAGGTCCGGGGACCTGAACTTCTCCTTCAGCTCTATGAGGAGGAAGTTCGCGTGACCGTAAATGGGCCTAAGCCAGCTTAGACCCTCCAGTTGCATGACGAGCCTCGGCTTCTCCAGCTTAATGAGCCTCCTAGCTGCCTCGACGTGCTCAACATCTTCTAAAGCTGCCATGGCGGCCTCTTGAGCCAACGTGCTCACGTTCCATCTGACTCTGAGGGACTCGAGCCTCCCGGCGAGCTCCTTACTAGTGATGGCGTAGCCGATCCTCAGGCCAGCGAGTCCATGGCTCTTTGAGAAGGACCTTAACACCACTAAGCGATCAAACCTCTCCACCTCCTCTGCGAAGCTCCTCGTCGACCCCTCGTCGGCTAGCTCAACGAAGTCCTCGTCCAACAGGACGTAAACCCCCTTTCTGTCGGCTTCTTGAAGGAGCTCCTCTACGTCCTTAGACCTCATGACAGCGCCGTTGGGGTTGTTGGGGTTGCAGAGGAATATGGCCCTCGCACCCAAGTCTATTAGTTCCACGAGCTCCTCCACGCTGGGCGGATCATACACGTGGGGCTTCGTGAAGAGGCACTCGCCATCGTTAACCCTCACGGCCCTCTCGTACTCAGAGAACGTGGGGATGTGCATGCCCCCAGGCCCCTCTTTAACGACAAGCTTCGAGAACGTGTATATGATCTCCGTGGAGCCATTGCCCACGACGAAGTTTGAGGGCCTCAAGTCGTAGTGCTCTGCCAGCTTCTCCTTTAGGGCCTTGGCCTCGTCGTCCGGGTAGGCGCTGAGCATCCAGACCTTGTCCAGTACGGCCCTGATCGCCTTGGGCGACGGGCCGTAGGGGTTTACGTTGGCGCTGAAGTCGATGATGCTCTCGGCCCTGAGACCTAGAGCCCTCTCCACCAACCACACGTCGCTGCCGTGAAGTGAGCTCAAGGACAAGGCTCAGCACCAGCGTCGATATGTTGGCTAAGCCAGGTTAAAGTTAACAGGGCAAAGCTTAAAAGGTAGTAGGTTGGATTATCCAACCAGTGACCATGTATGAGCAGGCACTGGATCACTCTCTTGGCCGTCGCGGTGATAGTCGAGGCCTTCGTGATAGGCTACTTGGCGAGCGCGAACAGTCAACTTGTTGGAGAGCTCAACGAGCTACGAGCCGAGTACCGAGAGCTCCTATCGAAGTACGAAGAGCTTCGAGGCGAATATCAAGGGTTGCTATCGAAGTACGAGCTCGTGACGACGATGCAATACCCATTGAAGCTGGTTGACGATGCGAATAGGGTCGTGGTGATAAAGTCCGAGCCCTTGAGGATAGTCTCCATGTCCCCCTCGTCAACCGAGATCCTATTCGCCTTGGGCCTAGGGGATAGGGTCGTGGGCGTCACCCAGTACTGCAATTATCCTCCGCAGGTCAGCGAGCTCAAGGAGAAGGGCAAGTTGACGGTGATAGGGGGCTTCTGGACGCCGGACGTGGAGAAGATCGCAGCACTGAGGCCCGACCTCGTGATAGGCTACTCCTCAGTTCCATCGCACGTGGACGTGGCCAAAAGGCTCG
>CAZPGS010000065.1:0-4840 GCA_964586135.1 uncultured Nitrososphaerota archaeon | reverse complement strand
ATCAGCCCTCTCGAGGGCTAGGCGCGAGCGCCTTTAAAAGCGTTTTCGCTTAGCGCGAAAGGCCTTCAGCCTCATCGATCCTCCGCGCTCATCAAGGGCCAGACGAGGCGGCCTCGCGTGGACGGCCCGTAGCGCTTATTGAGTACTTGAAAAATATCAAACAATATTAACAAATATCTTCGACCTCGCCCTTGGACTGGCCTCTACGGTCGACCAGTGCTAGACTCTCATAAAGCTTTATAAGGATGCGATGCCTTGTCATTTTTTACAGGCAAGACTTCCTGGAGGAAGGGAAGGGATGCTACCCTATTTCTCGGTTGACATAGCCTTCATACTGTACTCGACGGTAGTTCTGCTGACCAAGGTCCTCTGGTGGCTGGTAAACGGAATCACAAATGTGATCCCAGCGGTTACACAGAACGGGGGTCTTGCCTGGTACGCCGCTAACCTGACCTACAACTTGCTCAACACAACCTATCACGTGTTGTACTTCTTCAAAGACTTTGGCGTGGCGTCGATGTTGGCCAAGGTGACACGGGAACTGGTGAACTTCCTCGTCGAGGTGCTCAAGAACTTGGCGTTGTTCGGTTAAACGCCCAAACCTAACTCCCTCCTCTTTTTTGGCCGAACTCTAGACGGGCCCCGACGGCGTCGGCGGGCCCTGCGAGCGCGTCGGCGGGTCTCAGCGAGCTCGGCCCTGTCGGCCTCGCGTCCTGTAGGCCCTCAGGCCTCACGTGATCCCGAGCTTCGCCAGAAGCTGCTTCCACCCGTGGTAGAGGAACCTCACCAGGGCCCACCCGAGGTCGTACAGGTCCTCCCACAGGACTGGCGGTGCCTCCGTCTTCAGGCCCGTTATGTAGAAGTACGTGGAGCTGTCTTGGGCGTAGGCCGAGGCCCCGGCCACGACTAGCTGGGTCGTGCTGACGTT
The DNA here is from genome assembly GCA_964586135.1 of uncultured Nitrososphaerota archaeon. Taxonomy (GTDB): domain Archaea; phylum Thermoproteota; class Methanomethylicia; order Nezhaarchaeales; family WYZ-LMO8; genus WYZ-LMO8. Next base: position 3,912 of record CAZPGS010000065.1, on the reverse strand, counting down.
CCACAGGCCGACGAAGCGGACCAGTGTCTCGTTGGACGATAAGTAGAACCAGACGCCGTAGATCTTGCCCGTGAGGTTGTAGTAGAAGGACCTCGAGAAGGTTGCGTTCCAGAAAGTCAGGTTCGCCCACAGCGCTATGTTGTTGTCCACTATCGTCCCGTTGATCCACATGGTCGCGTTGAAGAGGGCGTCGTACTCCGAGAGGAGGCCCCAGCCGTGGAGCTCGGCCGTGACGCTGACGACCTCGGGCCCGGCCGAGGCTGGTGAAGCTGGCGCGGTGAGGGCTAGGAGGAAGCAGGCCAAAAGCAACGGGACGAGGCGGGTGGAGAGCCTCGCGAGCGAGCTTGGGGGACCCCTCCACCAGCTCTCCCCGAGCCTCATGCGCGTCCCCCGCAAGGCCCTCAGGGGCTAACTCGACAGCCCATCTCCGAGTCGTGAGGGCGAGGGCCTCCGCTCTCTAAGACCCTCTTGAGGCTCTCGATGCTGAACTTCGTGTGAGCGCAGCCGTTCCTCACGAGGGGGACCGCCTGGCCGCACAGCCCCGCTGAGTCGAGGTAGCGGATGGCCATCCTCAGCTCCTGGCCGCACGCGACGCCCACGACGGCCTCGTACTTCCCCCTCTTCAATATCTTGGGGATGCAGGAGCCGCCGGGCACTACGTAGACGTCGCACCCCATTCGCTCTCCCAGCAAGGTCGCTTGGTTGATCAGGCAGTCCGGAGAGCAGTGGCGGCATCGATAGGAGGAGAGCTCCTCGTCGAAGAGGGCCTGACACCTCGCGTCCATGTACTTCCTCGCGCAGTGGGGCAGGAAGAGGGCCCTGGCCCTCGAGCTCTTGAACCTCTCCTCGTCGATGATGTTCCTCGCGTAGACCTCCACCAAGTCCTCGATGAGCATGACGGCCTCGGAGACGTCTATCCCTATGAGCTCGGACAGCCTCAGCCTCCTCGCCAAGGAGCGAATCTTCAGCCCCACCCTCTCGTGCACGTTCTTCTCGTAGGCGAGCTTCATCACCTCCTTGATGAGGTCCCCCCACACGCTCGTCAAGTCGAAGCTGAACCTGTACGGCATTCGAAGCCGCTCCTGCACTCATTAGCGAGCTACGAGCTAATCACCCTTACGCGACGCGGAGAGCCTCCTCTCCAAGCCCCTCAACCTATGGGGCAATGCCAGGAGGAAGGCGGCGACGTACACGAGAGCGGTCAGCCAGAGCGCGGCGTTGCTCCAGTCCCTGAGGAAGAGGTCGAGCATCCCCGCCCAGCAAGCCCCCAAGAGGAAGCCCGTCGCCACGCGTAGGGGGTTGTTGCTCTCGCGCAGCCCGACGGTCTGCGTGACCCAGTCGATCATGGCTGGGGCCGGGAGCAGGAGGAGCAGGAGGGGGTTGTCGAGGAGGGCCGCGACCCGTTGCCCCGACAAGGCGTAGGCGGCCAGCCCCGCGGCTATGCCCGTGCACCTAGCGCAGAGGTAGAGGTCCCTACCCATGACCTTCAAGCGAATGGTCCTGTGGAGCTCCTCCCTCGTGTGGTGGGATAGTAGGAGGAAGAAGAGGGAGGAGCGATCGTCCTCGTCGCGCAACTTAAGCACCCGCGGGGTATCGGGCCTCGTACTCGGACACCGACGACTCTATGGCGTGCAAAACCTTGGCCAGGGTCTTCCTCACGTTCCTCCTCACCCACAACAACAGGATCACGCCCGGGAGTATCAGGAGGCAGAGGAGGAGTACCGGGATTACTATGCCCACGGCCGACCTTCTCACCTCCGGGGTCACGATGACGTCGTTCCCCGCACGCTTGAAGTAGACGACCGCCCTGCACCCGAACCCGCCTCTGAGCTTAAAGCAGGGGCCGACGGGCTCTATGTCCCTCTTAGGGCCCAGGCCCACGCTCGTCAGCTCTGCCTCAAGCAGGCTGGCGTACTCCTCAAAGTGCCTCCCCGCCCCGGCCACGACCCTAACGCCGTAAGACATAGGCCTCTGAACTATACTTCTCTACTTGAACCGGTATTTTTTCTCTTTTTCCTTGGCCGTCATGAGGCTATGCTCGCTTGAAGGCTATGCTCGCTTGATCAAGAGGTCGATCTACGCAAAAAACTTAAGGAGTCGTCGAACTCGAAATCCATAGAGGGCAAATGGTGTTCGCCGAGGAGATGGCCGCGCTAATTAACGATTTTGGGAGAATGTTGTGCGGATTGCTAGGAACCCTCACTGTCAACGCGCTAACGGACTTGGCGAGGCTGATCAACGAGCTCCTCGGCTACCACACGTCAGTTCTCCAAAATGCCAGCGCAGAAGCCCTGGCAGACTTAACACGAAATTACACAGACTTCATAGCCGGTCTAGACCCGGGCTTCTTCTACTGGCTCGACATCTTGGCAGAGTACATGAATACTATCGACTCCCAGTGGTGGGCCCGCCTAATTCATCGTATGCTCGAGCAGACATGCGGTATCGTCAAGAGGCTCGATCCGGAGGTGTGGGCGCAACTGATAAACAGGTCGGCCTCTGTTAAGGCGAACCTCATCGACATGATTTCTGCAGAGGCCGTAGCGAAGTTCCTCAAGGCCTTGATAAATCTGTGGGCAAGAACGTTATACTACCTGACCGCTCAGGCGTAGGGCCGTCGCGCCCGACCGCTGGGCGGCGCAGTTACGACGAAGAGGCCTATCGCTGAAGTTAATTAGCATCACTCGAGCGCGTCCTTTAACGAGGGTTGCGAGGCCTCACTCGATCTCGGGTTGAGCCCAGGTTTAGCCGAGCGCTCGCGAGGCATGAGCTACGGATTTGTAGGGGGTCTCGAGCAAGGCGGCCTATCTCAACGTCTCCCACTTAATGCTTATCAGCACTATCAAAACGATGCTCACCACCACGCCGATTATGGCTAGAGGTCCTAAGAAGAATGAAAAGATCATGCTGATGGCGCACAGCACTATCCCCAGAACCCCTCCCCTCCTGAGGGACTTCCAGAGCCAGTAGCCAGCCACTATGTACAGAGCAGAGAGTATCATCAGTAAGAGCCCCAAGACCATCACTAGCTGGCCAAAAATGGCGGGGGAAATGGGAGTTAGGGAGTAGTTGATGGGGACGGGGGCTGGAAGGTGACTAGCAGTCTGGTTTTCAGGGGGAGGGATCTCGGTCAACAGTGAAGGCAATAGCGCCCCGAGCGCTATTAGCGCTATGGAGACTAGCACCCCGATTGTTCCGATGACGAAGAAGAGTATCGAGACGACCGTTATCGCCTTGGCCCTCGACCTTGGCTCTGCAGCGACCTCCGCCCCCTCACTCTCATGCGCGTAGAGCTTCAGCTCCAAGAGTCCACCGCACGCTCCTCTCTCTTCCTTTCAAATCTCAAGGCTCGCGAGGCTTAAAAATTTCTGGCACAGGATGCGGGGTCGCTACGAGGGCTTTGAGCGTTAAAAAGTCTTCAAGTCTCCAAAAGGCGAGGGCGATCGAGGACAGCTGAGGCCCACCAAAGCCCACACCGTCCCTCCTCGGACTGCGCTCCGCAAGCCTCTCCTCATCAGCTTCTCCGCCCTCTCAAAGACGATATAAGTATCTCCGCAGTACAGATCTCGGGTGAGGGGTTGCCCAAGGCCCTCACTAACATCACATTCGATAGGGCAACCTAACCGACCTCATTTCCTCTCCTGAAAATTATATTAAGAGGTTTACCCGAGAACAGGCAGTCGGCGCGATGAGTGGAGCTCGCCATAGCGAGCTAGCAAGGCTGTGAGTGCCGAACGCCGAAACGAGCGCCCCTCACCACGGCCTATGGCCGGGCCTGAGGGCTGCCACGCTTTTGAGTTGAAGGCTCCTTCGTGGCTCAGTTAACGCTTATTACTCCAGCGACCTCAGCTACACAGAGCGCGATGATTGAGATGGCCGAGCCGCGATCGGTGAGCTCCTTCCGCCCCCATG
>CAZPGS010000064.1:0-4865 GCA_964586135.1 uncultured Nitrososphaerota archaeon | reverse complement strand
GGCAGGAAGTCGGGGTGCCTCCTCGCTACGTCGACCATTATCTCCATGGCCTTCTCGAAGTCGGACTCGTAGCTGACCTGCACGAAGATCGGGACGAGCATTGTCGGGTCCCCTATGCTGTAATTCACCACGACCTCGCTCTGAAGCACGGAGTTCGGAACCATCAAGCGCCTGTTGTCCCACGTCCTCAAGACGGTGTGCATGAGCCTTATGTCCTCGACGAAGCAGAACTCGTTCCTGAACATCACCGCGTCGCCTATCCTAATCGGCTGGGAGATCGATAAGAGAATCCCGGAGATTACGTTGGAGAGGCTCGACTGGGCAGCGAGGCCTATGACTATCGAGGCGAAGCCGGCTGCTACGAAGATGGAGGCTATGAAGCCCCCAGCCTCGGGAAATGCGGTGAACGTAGCCGCCATGGCGCCGATAACGGCCACCACGCTCACCAATAGCCTCCTGACGAACCTGTACGTGGTCTCGAGCCTCGGTTGCGCCTTGGCGAGCGCGCCGAAGGACTTGCTCAAGAGGAGGTTCAAGGCGTAGGAGATGGCAAAGGTCAACGCTAATCCAGCTATGAAGATGAGCGTCGAGCTCAGGAATGTGCTCGGTAGGAAACTCATGAGTGTAGCGTCTAAAGCCGGGTAATTTAAATCTTGACGCGAGCTTGAGGGCGAAGACCTCTGGGCCTAACGGGAATCATTCTTCCATCGGCGAGCACTTGCCGAGCGAGGCAGAGGACTGCGACTAGTGGACTGGAAACATGGCTCTAACGCAAGCCTTCAACGCGCTCGGGCCTCAACGGTGCAAGCCCTCCGCGCCTAAAGATTGTGATTGAACAGCTAGCGCTATTTGCATGGAAGACGTAGAGGCTATCGCGAGTAGCTCCACCCAAGCCCCTCAAGCGTCGACACGAAGCCTGTTACGTCGCTCGGCGTGACTATGAGGTACGCGCCGTCCCTCAGCTTGAAGACCACGGCCTTATCGCTCGATATCGCGCAGAAGGCCTTCGCGCCGTTGCTCAGCTTGAACCAGCCCAAGGAGTAGCCCGGCAGCCCGGTCCCCCACGTCCTCAAAGTCGGCCTTAGGTCGCCTCTCGAGCTCAGGTCCGCGACGAACACCTCCTCGACCTCACCTCGCTTGGCCGAAAAGCTGTACATAGGGGGCGCGCTGACCGTTATCTCATCGCTGGAGACCGTTATCCTCAGCAAGTAGATCGGCAACACTAACACTGCCAAGACCAAGCCCGCAACCGCGCCGATAACCGCGACCGTTATCAAGGCCGATGGCGGGACGGGTATCTCGAAGCTCGCCTGCACTCGGCCTGGCACCTCTTTCGTGCTCACTGACTGCGAGGTTTAAGACTGAGGCATAAGCCTTCATGCGCGCGGGCCAACGCCTTGTCGCGTGCAGTCGAGTGGGCGAGCCTTAGGAGGTCATATTGATAGGCATGCGGCCGAGCTCCGGTTAATGGTAAGACATTTAAGATGAACATCTTCGAGTTAGGGGCTGAAAACGATGTACGATTGAGAGGTCGGCGTACCTTGGGTCGTAACGGGAGGTCCTTCGAGCTTGCAGAGGATTTGTTGTTGCCAATCGCGCTAGGCCTCGTGGTGGGTTTAGCTGTCTTCCTCTTGGACAACGTCTATAGTCTTCTGAATTCCGCTTCGTCCCTCCTCGTGAGCTGGAGCCCCTCCCTCCGTTTGTTGTCCACGTCCACTGCGCTCCTCGGAGGGTACTTGGTCGTGAGGCTCTTGGCGGAGAACAAGAAGTGCGGTTGCGGGACGGAACTCGTGATCGAAAGCTACCACTCGAGGAGCGGCTTCCTCAGCTTGAGGGACACGGTGGGAGGGACACGGTGGGCAAGGCCTTGGCCTCAGCCGTGACGATAGGCTTCGGCGGGAGCGCTGGCCTAGAGGGCCCAAGCCTCTTGTTGGGCGGAGGGATCTCCTTGTTCATCACTAGGAGGCTGGGACTTAGTCGAAAGGACGTCAAGAAGCTGTTCCTCTGCGGCGCGGCAACTGGCTTCTCAGCCATATTTAGGGCTCCACTGACCGGGATACTGCTTGCGCTGGAGATACCTTACAAGAGGGACATAGAGGTCGAGGTCTTCGTCCCAGCCTCCATCGCCTCCGTCACGGCTTACTTCGTGTCGGCCGCGACCTTTGGGACGGAGACCATATTCCCGAGCCCCGCGCCGCTCTCAGCATGCGCACCCGCCCTCGTACACGCAGTCGCCTTAGGGGTCCTAGCGGCGCCGGTCGCCTTGGCCTTCGTGAAGGCCGTTGATGGGGTCAACGCCGCCGTCGGGAGGCTAGCCCGTAGAATTCCGATGTCGTGCATAGCCGTCTCAGGAGGGCTCGTACTCGGCGCCATCGGCTTGTTCTTCCCTGAAGTGCTCGGCCTGGGCTACGACACCATCCGCGAGATGACCGCGACCAGTTTAGGGGAGATGAGCTTGACGATGCTCATCGCGCTCTTGGCCTTTAAGATCATAGCCACGAGCGTGACCTTGAACTTCGGGGGGAGCGGCGGCCTCTTCATCCCAGCGCTGTACGTCGGCGGGGTCTTGGGGCTCATCTACGCGCAAGCGCTGAAGGTGGAGCTGCTCACCTCTTGCGCCGTGTTGGCGATGGCCGCTGTGCTAGCGGCGGCGAACAAGACCCTCCTGACGAGCATCGCGCTGGTCGCTGAGACCATAGGTCCTAGCTTCATAGTCCCCACGGTCCTCTCGGCCGCCATAGGCTACTTCCTCACTGGGGGCGTTTCCCTCTACAGAAGCCAGCTCTTGAGCAAGGACGAAAGCAAGGCGGCCAGTTGATGCAACCCTCTCACCTTATCACCTCATCGTCCTCCCACTCGAACACTCACGCGTGCGACCCTCGCAATCCAAAGATGCTCGCGGTGGAGGCTCGCGAGGTTTTATCGGGCCCACTGAGCGCGGACGGGGAGTAGGCGAAGGAGGAGGGTCGGGACGCGCTTCGTAAATTTCGAACCTCGTGCGATTAGGACAGGAACTTTTTGAACCAATCGATGATCGCCGCCAAAGCCCTGTCTAGACCTCTCGAAAAGGAGTGGTCAGCGCCCTCTACTATCTCGATCCTCTTTGGAGCAGGGGCCGCCTCGTAGAGCTTATATGCGTGCTCGACGGGGACGAGCTCATCCGAGCCTCCGTGGACGATTAGGATTGGGGGAGCCTCTTTGACGAGGCGCAAAATATCGTACCTCCTCAAGTCTTCGATGAAGCTCTTCCTCAGCCTCCTCCCTGATGGAAGTCTGACGTATCCGCCCTCTTCCTCTAAAAGCTCCAAGCCCTCGGGCCACGGTATCCCGCAAGGAGTCGCGAGGGTTACCATGGCCTTAACCCTCCTATCACGAGCTGCTATGGCGACCATGCCGCCGAGGCTCGAGCCTATGACCCCCAACCTCCTCGTATCGACCCTCCCCACTCGCTCGAGGAAGTTTAGGGCGGCTTCGTAGTCCCTGATGCGAGCCGTCAGGCTCGTGTCTTCGAATTCGCCCTCGCTCCTCTCCGGTCCGACGCCGCAGCCCCGAAAGTTGAACCTCAAGCACGCGTATCCCTCCGCGCAGAGCCTCGAGGCGACGGTCAACCACTTATCGCTGTCCTTGTGCCCCTCGAGGCCGTGCAAGGTTATAACGCAAGGCGCGCCTTCGAACGGGACGTGTAGGTTTCCAACTATTTTTCGGCCCTCGGAGTAGAAGCACACCGATTCCATAATCCCGCCCGACGCCACCTACAACCTTTAGGCGATGGCGCTAAAAGCTTTACGCGCACGGCGCACATCAAGGCCGTAGCGCCGAAGCCCATGTGCGTGGAATCTAGAGGCTCTAAGCATATCCGTTCTTTAGTTCTATGGTACTTTTGGGTAAAGAGATGAAGGAGGGGGTCGAGGTCGTCAAGGTCGAGGTCCCGAAGGCCTTGGCCGAGAGGTTCTACAAGTGCGTTGCTGAGAGGTACGGCCTGAGGAGGGGCTCCATAACTAGGGCCATCGTGGACTTGACAGAGGAGGAGCTGTCCGACTAGGGGGCCCGTTGCGGGCACCGTCGACCCCATCGTGGGCCTAGGCCTCGGGTCCCACCACGCGTGGGCAGTAACATTTATTAGGTTGGTTTAGGTTGGCTTAGTATGGGTTGAGGCAAAGTGTCTAGCGGTGTTGAGAAGCTGCTGAAGCCTAGGGAGTTTTGTGAGATCGTTAGGATTAGCTACTCCACGCTGAAGCAGTGGGTTCGCGAGGGCAGGGTTAGGGTCCTCCGCACGAGCACTGGTAGGTGGAGGATACCGTACTCCGAAGTGGAGCGCGTGCTAGGGTTAAGGCCCGAGGGGAAAGAGGATTCAAAAAGCTCCTAGAGGAGGCCGAGGAGAATGGCTAGAGTGGCGAGGACCGTCATTGTTAGAAGCGTCGAGCTTCCTAGGAGGGCGTTCAGGGTTTTCGTTGAACTCGAGGGTATGTAGAGGAACATGGTTGAACAGCTAGCCCTATATGCTGTGAGGAGCAATACTACCAGTTTCACCAGATTAAAGGCATTGAAGTACCGCGAGCTGAGAAAACTCTATCCACGCTTACCCAGCCACTACGCCTACACAGCATGCCAGGATGCCTCTACTAGGGCTAAGAGCTTCACGAAGTTGAAGAGGCTTGGCTTAGCCGAGAAGGAGTGCCCTGAGGTCAGGAGCGTAACTGTATGGCTCGACGACCACCTGTGGAAGCTTGATGGCTTAACAACCATTGAGGTGGCAACTCACAGGGGCCGAGAGCGCTGAGCCTTAGGCCTTGGAGACGACGATAAATGGGCGCTCTTCACAACCTCTTTAAGGCCCTCTTCACCGCCTCTCTGTGCAGCGGGCT
>CAZPGS010000063.1:0-5313 GCA_964586135.1 uncultured Nitrososphaerota archaeon | reverse complement strand
CGCGTAGACCCTGACGCTCGTCGACTCCGACACTAGGCCCGGCCAAGCAACACCCAAGCGGTCGGTCACGGAGCCTTCGAGGGTGAGGCTCAACGTGTAGGATTGCTCGGAGCCTGGCTTCATCAGCCCGAAGCCGTCGAGGACCTTGAGGGCGACGCTACTGCCGTAGACCGTGCCGCCCACCTCGGTCTCGACGTTGAGCGGCACGGTCACCTTGACGTTTGTGAGCAGTAGCTCGAGCTTGAGTTGCCTGAACTCAACTCGTCGATTTCCTCCCATGTCGCTGACTGTTATCCAGACCTCGACGCTCGCCTCGCCCCCCACCTTCCAAGGCTCTTCCGTCACTAACGCGACCTCAAATTTAGTCCCATACCAGTCCTCAGAGAACTCGGCCTTCGCTTGCTTGAGTGTCACGTCGGCCCTCTTGAGCTCACCAAGCTTCAACGACGCGTCCACCGACCTGTCCGCGTAGCCCGTAGCCGAGAACACCAAGACGTAGTCTCCAGGCGGCAGTTCCACGAAGTAGTGACCCATTTCGTCGGTCTTGGCCTCAGAGACCTTGCCAACGAGAGCGACCTTGCTGAGGGCAATGACGTCAACGCCCTCTATGGGCCTGCCAGCCTCGTCCCTAACGTAGCCCTCTACGCCTGTGGTAGGCGCAACGGCCTTCACCGCTATTGCGAACACGGAGAACCCCGGAGTCTCGGCCACGAACTTGAAGTGCGTCGCGTTCCCGTCGACGAGCCTCGTCGGGAGCTCCTCCCACTTTCCAGCGTGGTACCTCAGCATGACCACGTCCTCGGCTCTGGCGTTGTTCGCTACCAGCCACTCCTTTAAGACCCAGAACGTTATCTCAGCTCCCTTTAGGGCCTCCTTAGAGATGCTCACGCTTATCTCGTGGTATGCATAGACGAGGCCAGGCGGCTTCGGCACGTCGGGAGGCCTGTCAGGTAGCTTTTCGAAGTATATCGTCACGTTCTTGACGACTTCCTTGAGGGCTATGGAGATGTTGGTTATGTGAGAGTTGGTGATGTTGAGCCTTATGGGGGCCTCGGGCGTGGCTACGGCTATGCATATCGTGAAGTTCCTCTCGACGCGTATCTCTGGGATCTCCCTCGGGGCCTCCACGACTATCGGAGCCACGGGGTTGAAGACCTTCCTCGGGACCTTGCAGGGTATGTCGGGTTGCTTCGTGTACGGGTAGATGTTTTGGAGCGCCCAATAGAGCTCGCCGACGCGACCTTTGATCTCGTCCTTGACTTGTACGGCCATTCTCTCAAAGTCTATCTCGCCTATCTTCTTGGCTCGACAGAGCACGAGGGCGATTCCTTCAGGCAGAGAATCGCTTATCTGCCTCGTTGAGACGACCTTGCCGATTAGCTCGAAGACGCCCTCAACCTTCACGAACTGCTCGTCTTGGTGATGGCTCGAGACGCCCGAGACAAGCAAGAGCTCCTCGCGCTTCGGGGGCACGCTGACCTCGTTCCACGCCATCAGCCCCTCGAGCCTCACATCGACGACTACGTTCACGCACCCGACGTCTTGTACGTAGACGCGGTCCGGGCCGCACGGAGTGTTCTCCTCTATGACCTCTTGGACGCTTATGTAGCCTCCGTAGCAGTTGGCCACTAGCTTCACGACCTTCCCCGCGTACTTGTCGTAATTCGCTTTGAGCTCTCGGACGGAGGGAACGGCCTCATAGGGTATGTCGGTCTTGACGTCGTAGAGCACGACCTTTCCTTCTAAGCGGGCGAAGTCCCCTATAACGGGCAGGGACTTCTCGATGAGCTCGAATATCGGATGATCCGTCGGAATGACTATCCCGTTGGTGATAGCCGGCGCGTCGTACCAGTACTCGTAGTTGAAGTTAAAGAACCAGAGACGCTCCTCCTCAGCCCGTAAGAGGTCTTTGACGAGCTGCTCGTCAGGCTTCAGGGCAAAGTCCTTTGCCCTCTCTAAAATCGCCTTGACCACGTCCAAGGGCTTGGCGGGCCTCTCGGTTAAGTAGCCGACAGTTATCGGAAACTCTACGTGAGGTCGCTCGTCGGGGTCGTAGAGTATTGAGACTTGCCTTCTATTCGCACTCACCTTGACGAGCTTGAGCTTGTAGCTGTCGGGCTTCGCGAGTATCTCGCTCACAGTCGTAGGAGTGCCCTCTTTCTCAAAGGTCACGGACCTCGCGACCACGACGGTTACGCTAATTCCCTTGAGGCTTATGCTCTGAGGAAGCTTCCAACCCTCTACATGAGCAAGCCCGCTGTCGCTCTTATCGGCGAAGACTAGGTAGAGGTTTTCAGGGGTTGCGAGTATGAAGGACTCGCTCGGCACCTCTATCGGTAAGAGCTTCAAGACGTCCTCGGGGATGGACTCCCTGTAAGAGGCGACCTCGTCCTTCAAGGTCTCAGGGACGGCGAAGGAGGCGCCGCTTACAGTCACGATTGGAAGCTCGACTCTTACCTCAATTACCCCTTGACAGGTGGCAGTGCCCCCCTCATACATCAAGTCCCCTAAGAACGAGGCAGTTATCGTGACGCTCGTCCTGACGCTTACGACCGGAGCTGTGTAGACGACCGAGGCCTCTCCGTTCTCGTTAGTCGTCGCGATGTTGGGGCTAATAGATCCCAACGAGGCTGCAAACACTATCTGCTTGCCAGCGAGGGGTTGCCCCTCCGAGGTCAGCTTGGCTGTTATCGTGATGCTCTGGCCGGGCGCTATCGTGAACGTCTCAGGCGATAGGGTGAGTTGGGTGGCCTTCCGGAGCTGGGCGTGAGCTGGAAGCGCTAAGCTGAGCAACAGGAGAGCAATAGTGAGAAGAACCGTCAAGGCAATCCTCTGCGACCGCCTGCGGGTCATCGACTTGCTCACCCCTTCCACCCTCTACCATATGTTCAATCATATGTCTGAGCATAACGGTTATATGGCCTACTGCAATACGTCTTGATGAAGTGTCATGTGAAGCCTCGCGGTAGGAAGCAGAGAGAAGACATAGACCGTGCGATCCTCGAGTACTTGGCAGAGCAGGACTGGCCGGTGACGACGGAGATGGTATCTAAGAGACTTGGGATTTCGTGGAACACGGCCCAAACGCACTTGTACAAGCTCATGGCCGAGGGGAAAGTAAAGGGAAGGAAGATAGGGAGGCAAAACCAATGGATGTTGAGCAGAGAGGTTAAGACCAGCGACCAAGCTTCGAAGCAGGATCGTGTTTAAGGTCTGTGTACAAAGCTCGTCGATCCTCGAGAAGCTGCGCTCACTACACGGTATGCTTATGCCTTACTCCCGCAAACCTCTACATTGATGAGGGAGAAGTCCTTAGAGGACAGGGTGTAGATAAAAGATCTTCGGCTGAGGAGGCGCGTGCTAGCCTTGTTACGTGAAATGCGACGCTCGTGCTTGAGCTGGTGGATCGATTGAGCTGAGCTCGTCGCGTTGGAGCGATCGGTCAAGCTGATTGAGCTTTGAGCGCTAGATGCGTGAGCTGACGACACTTCGCAAGCTTTTTTAATCTTCAAGGCACAACCTACTACTGTGAAGACTTCCGACGTAGTGTACATCGTAGGGCTCTTCATAATCGTAATTGGGCTCCTCATAGCGTACTTTGCCTCGAAGCTCATAACATATGGAGGGCTTGGGGCGTTGAAGATCTGGTACGACGCCTCCGTGATCGGGAGCTTTACAATGGGCGCGGGCATCGGGCTCTTTGCCTCCTCAGCTATCATTAAACACTTGGAGAAGAAGTACTCGGCCATCATTAAATACTTGGAGGAGAAGTGCCAAGAAAGTTCTAGGTGATAGTATCGTAAGAGCGCTACAACTCTAGGAAGAGGCAACGACTTCGCTAGGGCTTGATAAAAGTGGCAGACAGTCGTGCGCTGCCATCGCGAATTCGAGAGCAATGGACTAAGACCGCGCTGTCAACGAGCTGATCAAGCTCTTGCCATTAATCGCACCCGCCACGAAGCGCCGTCGATACTCCAGCGTAGGGCTCACCTTGGAGCCAAGACCGGTTCTACCCTCCAGCTCAGCTCATCGTCTTTTACTACAGTAACTCCCACAGCCTCCAATATCCAGTCGGGCAACTCTAGCCAGTACCAAGAGCCGACGAAGAACCAAAGCCTGAGCTTGTTCGTAACCCCTCTAGGAGGTCCCCTCAAAGACATGGAGTAAGCGAAGGACCTCTTGTTAGTTGCGAAGTAGGAGGCCACCTTCATCTCAGAGACGTCGAGGTCGGAGCTAGAGGGGTTGTTGGACTCGTCGAGGATCGAGGAGAGCGCCTTAACCAAGAACTTCTTCAAGTAGTACTTCACGTTGCTAGTTCTTGCGTCTCTGGGCCTCTCCCTAGCTCAGACCCAATTGCCGTTGCCGTCTTTAACTATGACATACTCGTAGTGTATTTTGCCGAAGCCAATTTCCCTCAATCGCCTCGCGAGCTCGTAGTTGTTCATCATCCTCTTGACGCCGAATAGGACGACGTGGAAGTGAGGGTTGCCGAAGTCCTGAGGCTCTAGGGACTTAAGGTAGTCTGGCCTGAAGCCCACTGCCAACTTAGAGCTCAAGAACCCCATGAAGCGGTTGAAGGCCTTGGAGGCTCTCTCGCACATTTTTATGCGGAGGGGTCCATGGTCAAGGTAATGAAGATCCCGACGTCATACTTCAAAGAAGCGACCTCCCAAATCCTTTCGAAGTCCTTGAGGGTCTTCTTGAGCCTGCACTTGGTGAAGCGGTGCTCGTAGCTGAGGAGCTCGAACTCCTCTGCGTAGAGGTACTTGAGGGCTATGACTCTGTTGGAAGTGTCGTCAATGTACTCCTCGAGATAGTCGTAGAGCTCATACCAATCGTCCTCACTGAGGTGCTTTCTCCTCTTGAGGAGGGTCCTAGCTCGGAGCCTGGCAGGGGTCTGGGGAGGGGAGAGGCGCGACTGAGGAGCTTGGTTGAGTTTTGCACGCGTTAACAACATCAAGTCTACTGAGGGGACGCAAAAGCCTCATCTGAAGAGAGACCACAACGTGCCGTAGGCGCGCATTCAATGGGCTCGTGACCCTAAGCACAATAGGGCATCGTCTTCCGCCTTCAACGACAGAGGAAAAGAGGAGAGGCTGAGGTTAGGTCAGTTGCATAATTCGCCAAGAGTCCTTCGCGAAGACGTAGATACTCACGAGCTCCCTCTCGAACTTGGGCTCGTGCCTCGACCTCTCGAGGGCGACCACCGCGTAGGGCTCCTCCGGCACGATCGCCATCTTCCTCCTGACTCGAGGGCCCTCCCTGACCTCCTCTAGCCTGAAGAAGTTCAACTTGCCGTCGAGGAAGCGAACG
>CAZPGS010000062.1:0-5351 GCA_964586135.1 uncultured Nitrososphaerota archaeon | reverse complement strand
CGCGCGGCCAAGCCAACTCTGCGACGGAGGAGGCCAGTACGATTAGCAACCTCTCCGCCCTCTCCAACAAGCCGACGGACTCCATGGCTATGCCGATCGCCTCGGCCCTCGCCCTGACGTAGCTGGTCACGGCTGAGAACGTCATGGTAAGACGGCGAGCCGAAGCAGACCAACTCGGGCCTCCAGCCGACGACGTCTGAGAACCACTTCTTCACCTCGACGTATCTAGACTCTGAGAGGCCTATCTCCTCCAGGGCCCGTCTCCTCAAGCATACGTCAGACATATGTCAGAGAACGTCAAGGGGTAGTCGAGGTGGCAACAGAACGTCAAGGCCCTGTAGTCCCCTCCGCGGCATATGAGGACTGGCGCGCCCTCTCAGCCAGGCACGTCTCTCGTCCCCTCCTTAACTATCTTCACCATCGAGTTCATCTACAGCGCCCTCGCGAGCGGACGTCTAACGACACGAAGGCCTACCCTGCCTGTCAAGGCTAGCCTTGTATTATTGTTTTCTTGTATTATTGTTTTCGAGCACTACCTTCCCGTCTTAATCGCATCAAATTTGTTGCGGCGAGCCTAGCTCTCAGACCATGCAAGCATCGTGACTCGAATCGTGGCCCGGTGCGCCAGAGTGGCTGGCCCTCTTGAAGGCCAGCTCTAGCGGTCAGCTCAGTTGTTCGCCTCTCGCAAAGGGCCCTGAGCAAGCACTCGCTAATTCGCCCTCCGTTGAAAGGCGCCCTCCACCTTTCACTTCGAAGGCGCTGGCGACCGAGAAAACGGGGCTTAGCTCGCTAGAGCCGGGCTGAGCGAAGCCCTTAGGTCTTCGATTGCGCGAGCTTGAAGAAGTTTGCCACGCCGTGGCACCTGCAGGCGGTCGCTATCGCTAGCACCAGATCCTCCTTGATGGCCTCCACCTCCCTAATGAAGCTCCACAGCTCGTCAAAGTCAAAGCCGCCGCTGAAGTCGCCTAGTCTCCTGACCTCCAGCACCAAGGCCACGCCGGTCGAGCGTAGCGCAGCCTTCATGAGCTCGAACATGGGCTTGGGCTTGAACCTCCCGGTCACCGGACATATGTTCGGTTGAGAGCACGGGACGTTACACTTGGACCGAGGCGGCATGTAGCTAGACGTGAACATCGCGCTCTCGGCGCTGGCGCTGAGCACCAAGTCCCTCGGGAATGACCTCAATGCTCCCTCCAATGCAAGGGGCTCTGGCGAGACCCTACGGCCCCGTAGCTCGAGCTCTCGCCTCAAGAAGTCGGCTGCGAAGTGCTTGGGGATTGCTGGAACGACGACCTTGGGCTTGAAGCCCATGCGCAGAGCCTTGCTCAGTACCTCGGCCCCGTCGCCGACCACTAGTATCGACTCAAAGGTCTTGAGCCTCTCCTCGCTCACTTCCTCCTTTTGAACGACGGCGTCGACGAGCTCTCTCGCGAGGCAGCCCTCGTCGACATCGGCCACCAAGACCCTTGCGCCCCTCATAGTCTTGCGCACGTCGCTCAAGGCCCTCGAGCCAAAGGCCCCTCCGCCGGCTATGAAGACTAAGGGCCTCCTAGGGTCAGTCCCGCGGATTCCGGGCACGAGGACCCCCTCATCCCTTCTTCATCATCCCATACTCCTAAGCGCGAGACTCGGCTAGATCGGTATCGAGCCCTCTTTTATACCCCTTAGGACCCTCCCTATGGAGAGGAAGCCCTCCATGAGCTTGTCCTTCAGCTTCGGGTTGTAGAGGCCCGCAGCTGGGTGGTACGTTGGCATGGCCAAGAACTCGAGGCCATTAAAACGCACCTTGAACACCTGCCCCCTGACGGCCGATATGCTCGTGCCCCCGGCTCTGGAGCGCACCCTCACACCGCCCCTCGAGAGCACGTAGCTCGCCGAGTACCTGCCGAGGCAGACGACGAGCTTGGGCCTGATCGTTGATATCTGCCTGTCGAGGTAGGGGCCGCAGGCCTCGACCTCGTCGGGTAGCGGATCCCTGTTTCCCGGAGGCCTGCACTTCAAGACGTTTGCTATGAAGACCTCGCTCCTCCTGAGCCCGGCGAGGCCCAAGAGCTGGTCCAAGAACTTGCCAGCGGCCCCGACGAAGGGCTTGCCCTCAAGGTCCTCGTTGTACCCCGGGGCCTCTCCGACGAACATGACGTCCGCGTCTTGGTTGCCGTAGCCGGGGACGGGGTTGGTCCTCGAGGACCAGAGCCTGCACTTCCTGCACCTCGCGACCTCTTCGGCCACCTCTGCCAGAGCCCTAGCCTTCTCGTCGAGGCCCGTCACACGAAACAGCTCCTCAAAGGGCCCTTTAAGCTTTGCAAGCTGGCTGAAGCGCCCGCTCAGTGCAACGCAGGGGCGCGCGCTCCTGCATCGACGCCTCAACGGCTCTCGAGCGCGCGAGGGCGCCCTCGCGACTTTTAGCCTCCTTCAGCGCCTCGTTGGCTCGGTGAGGCCGTGGTGAAGAGCCTTGAGGGAGGCACCAAGAGGAGGATCGTAGGCCTCAAGACGGTACTGCTGATGCTCCTAGTGCTGTTGCTAGCGGCCGCATGCCCTTGGCTCCTGATACCGCTGGCCATCTACGTCGCGTACAAGGTGGGGAGGCGGCTCTACAAGCGGGCCAAGGCGGTCAAGTGGCCCAAGCTCAATAGGGGCGAGGGGCGCGCTGAAGCTACCTCCGTCATAGGCGACCTCCAAGTGTACGAGGTCGAGGGCGTCGGGCCGGCAATCATCGTCAAGAACGGCGCCGAGGCCCTGGGCTTGGGGTGCCTAGAGGTCAAGTCTCTCGGCGGAGGCGCCGTTGTCGAGCTCTTGAGCGCCGTCGACGCCGCGGCCAAGGCGGGCTTTGAGAGCAACCTCATAGTGTCGAGGAAGTCCTCGGGCGAGCCCCGCTTAGTGATAATGGTGAAGACCCGCAAGCCCCTCACAAAGGACTTCCAAGAGGCGGCCAAGGAGGCCGTGGACGACGTGGTCAAGGGGCTCGCCACGGCCGTAGGCGCCGTGAAGGCCAGGCTCCCTAGGTCAGAGGTCCAAGTGCTGGAGTTCGACGAGCTCGTGAGGACCGTCAGGGGTGTCGTGGCGTGAGCCTCGTGGTGGAGGTGGGCTGGGTGGTGGATCTGAGCGCCGAGGCGGTCGTCGACGAGTTGAGGATGGACTTGAGGAGCGAGAGGCCTTTGATCATAAGCGGCGCTTGGAGCCTGAGCGTTGCGAGCCACTTGATTGGACAGGTGGCCGACTCGACGGAGGTCGTGGCGTTGCTGCCCTACGCTACCGAGGCCCCTCGAGGGCTTCGGCACTTGAGCCTTGGCCTCAACTCCTCCTTCAACCCCTTCAAGCCGGTAGGCGACAGGACCTCTTACGCGATATTCATCTCTGAGGTCTTTAGAGGGGCCTTCGGCCTGAACAGCGCGCAGGCCTCGGCGCTCAAGAGGGCCTTGGTGAGGGCCTATTCCGGCAACAAGGAGCCCTCGGTCGAGGACGTGATATCGGCCCTCGAGATAGAGTCGACGGAGCTCGCGAGCCGAGACGCGGTTAACTTAGTGGAAGCGCTAGAGGCCATGGAGAGGGGTAGGCTTGGGGCGGCGTGCAAAGGAGGCGACTTGGAGCCTCGCTCGGCAATCTCCATGGCTGAGCTGCCCCCGAGCTACGCCGCCGCGATCTCCATGGCCGTTTTGATGCACGTGCTGAAGAGCGGCCTCAGAGGAGTAGTGGCCGTGTGCGACTTGGACTTGCTGAGGGGGTTCCTGGGGCCCGCTTACAGACTCGCAGTCGACTTGCTGAACAAGCTGGACGATTCGGGTTCGATCGTGGTGATGTGCGCTGGTAGCGCGTCGGCCCTGCCGCTGGAGCTCAGGTCCAGGTCTCGAGCTCTGATGGTCGGCGCGCCCCTGACGGCAGAGGACGCTAGGGATCTGAGCGTCTTGCTGGGGTTGAGGGCCCTCAAGCTGCTCAACAGCAGGGAGAGGTTCGCCTATAAGCTCGTGAGCTCGGCCGGCGTCGTTGAGGTGCCGCTCGAGGAGACCGTCAAGATCACGGTGGCGGCTGAGGCGAAGTTGCCCCCCGAGGTTCCGAGGCCCACCCTCTACGCCAAGCTGGGAAGCAAGGCGAGGATGGCCTACGAGGTCCTGAGCTTCCTCAGGGACGGGCCCTCTACGAGGGACTCGGTGATATCCTACGCGATGCACAGGCTGGACGTATCGTCGCTCGAGGCCTCGAGGCTTGTGAACGCTCTCCTAATGCACGGGCTCGCGAGCGAGGTCGTCGGGGCCGACGGCAAGTACTGGCTCAAGATAACCGTCCGAGGGCTGAGCGCCATAGAGGAGCTAGAGGCGCTCGAGGGGTGGTTGGCACGAGGATAGAGAGGAGGAGATGCTCCTTGACCTGGGTTGCGGGGGCGTCGCACAAGGGCCTGTACCTCGTCTCCTTCACGCTCTACAGGGCAGAGAAGGGCTGGAGGGTCAAGAGGGAGATAAGGCTGAGGCCGAAGAGGTCTCGAGAGGAGAGGACACTATTCGTAGAGGACTACAGCCTGCCGGAGTTCCAGGCCATATCCGAGTCATGCCAGGCCTTGGTCTCTGAGGTCCAGCAGGGAGAGGAGGAGTCCCGGCTAACTCTGGCCCTCAAGGCCTTGGCGGCCATAAATCTCCTGGTCAAGGAGCTCGGAGGCGGGTCTAGGTGAGCGAGAACGTCAAGCTCGAGGACTTAGATGGCATAGGGCCCAAGACGGCCGAGAAGCTCCGGAGCATCGGCATACGCTCGGCCAAGCACCTGTCGCTCTTCAACCTCGACGAGCTCCTCGGCATGGTTGACGCCGACGAGAGGTCCTTGAGGAGGGCACTGGCCCACGCCAGGAGCCTCTTCATGCCGCTGAGGGCGGTCAGGGCCTCGGAGCACTCAGCTCAGAGGCCCCAGCCCCAGCTGACGACTGGGGTCAAGAGCATAGACTCGCTCTTGGGCGGCATGAGGCCTAGGGCGATATACGAGCTCTGCGGGCAGCCCGGTACTGGTAAGACGCAGCTCTGCCTTCAATTGTCGGTCACGGTGCAGCTCTCGGCCAACAAGGGAGGGCTCGGGGGCAAGTGCTACTTCATGGACGCCGAGGGGACCTTCAGCCCTAGCAGGATAAGGGCCGTGGCCGAGAGGTTCGGGCTAGACCCAGACTACGCGCTTGGCAACGTCTATGTCATAGACGTGATGAACACAGACCACCTCCTCCAAGTGACCACCTCGGACCTCGTGCGAGCAGTCGAGGAGGGCGTTAAGCTAGTCATCGTGGACTCCCTGATGTCGAGGTTCAGGACGGAGTACTCGGGCAGGGAGTCGCTGGCCCTGAGGCAGAGCAGGCTGGGCTACGTGCTCGATTGGCTCAT
>CAZPGS010000061.1:0-5573 GCA_964586135.1 uncultured Nitrososphaerota archaeon | reverse complement strand
AGTACGTGAAGAAAACGATCTTCGGTCAGAGGATCGCCCACGGACTATTGACCCTGAGCGTCGCCTCTGGATTAGCACTAAGAGCTAGGAGGTTGTCCTCTTTGGAGGTCGTGGCCCTTCTTGGGCTGGACGACGTCAGGTTCACGGCCCCCGTGTTCATAGGCGACACTATATGGGTCGAATCCGAGGTCGTAGAGGTGAGGCCTAGCAAGAGCAGACCCGGCACGGGAATAGTCAGGCTTAGAAACGTAGTGAGGAACCAGAGGGGTGAGGTCGTAGTAATGTACGAAACGGCTTTGATGGTGCGCATGTAATCTAGGAGTTGATGGCAAGGACGAAAAGTCGATAACCGCTTCTTCCATAGCGAGGATTAACAGGTTAGACGGCTTCTCTACGCTTGCAAAGCGGTCGTGCTGGGTCTTGTTTGATGCCATAGGCCTTGTATTTACGTCTCGGCCCCATCTTGGCTTCATAAAATCACGGCCGTCGTCTAAGCCTTTAAATCCAAAATTACAGCTTAGAGTCCACGTCCATTGCGGAAATTCTTATGTATTCACCGATGCTTTTAATCATGTGTAGGGGTAGCTTATGGACTTCTCATTTTCTAAAGAGCAGGAGTTGCTGGGGGCTTCCATCGAGGAGTTCTGCAAGAAGGAGATAGACCCGTACGTCAACAATTGGGTCAAGGAGAGGGTCTTTCCTCGAGCACTTCTGAAGAAGCTGAGCCAAATCGGCTTGACGGGGATGAACATACCAGAGGAGCTCGGAGGGTCCCCTTTAGACAACGTGAGCCAAGGAGTTGTTGCTGAGGTCCTCGGCGGGCACGAGGTTCCCACGCCCATATTCCTGACGATATTCGGCTTCGCGAGGCTGTTGCCGTTCATAGTCGACGAGGAGGTGAGGAGGAGGGCCATAGGAAAGCTGTTGAGGGGTGAGCTGGTCATAGCAGGCGCCTTCACGGAGCCGGGTTGCGGCTCAGACGCCGCGGCCATAACCACGAGAGCCGAGAGGCGGGGCGACGTCTACGTCGTTAAGGGCGAGAAGACGTTCATAACGGGCGCCCCCGTGGCCGATGTGTTCATAGTCTCGGTGAAGACGGGAACCTCCGGCCCGCCACATAGGAACATCAGCTTGTTGCTGATAGAGACGGATAGGAAGGGCGTAGAGCCATACGAGCTCGAATCCATGGCCAGCGATATCAAGGGCGAGTTCGGCGGCGTCGTCTTCGACGAGGTAGAGGTGCCGGCGAGCAACCTCATAGGGATGGAGAACATGGGGTTCTACATATTGATGGAGGAGTTCAACATCTTAAGGATATTCGTGGCGCTAGCTACCCTCGGACTGGCAGAAAGGTGCCTCGAGGAGGCCGTGAGCTACGCCAAGCAGAGGAGGGCCTTTGGGCAGCCCATTTCGAAGTTCGAGGCAGTCAGCTTCAGGCTTGCCGAGCACTGGACCAAGATCAAAGCTGCCAAGCTATTGGCCTACTACGCACTTTGGCTCGCCGACAACAAGAAGCCCTACTGGGCCGAGGCCGCCGCGGCCAAGTGGTATGGCTGCGAGGTAGCGTTTAACGCCGTCAACGACGTCATCCAGACCTATGGGGCTGCTGGTTACACCAAGAGCTACTCGTTCGAGAGAATATTCAGAGGAATTAGGGGGATGCTGATAGGCGACGGCACTGGAGACGTGATGAAGCTGATAATATCAAGGCATTTATTCGGCAGAGAATACGCTCCGTGAACTTCGCCTTAGGCCTTGGGCTACTAAGCCATCGACTTCCTGTTCTCGCCCATTCTTATCGACGAAGGCCGCCCTTTGAGAACCCCCGTCTACTAGCCCGCGGGGCTTACCTTCCCCTCCAAGTGGGCGCTCGCTTCTCTACGAAGGCCCTTGTCCCTTCGATGAAGTCTTGGGACGACGAGAGTATCACCAGCTCCTGTACAGCAGACCTCATGAGCTCTTTGTATGCCCTCCTATACGCCCTCACTGACGACTTTATCGCTTCCACCCCTAGAGGAGAGGCCCTCAGGATCTTAATGACGATCTCGGCCCCTGTTGTTTCGAGCTGATCAGGAGGGACTACTATGTCAACGAGGCCCAGCTCCTTGCACTGCTCAGCTGAAAGCCACTCCCCCGTTAGGGCGTACCTTATTACCTTCCTACTTACAAGGGGCACGCCGCACGACGAGGCCAAGGGCGGGAAGGCCCCTATGAGGGCCTCCGGTATCGCGAACACGGCCTCTTTGCTCGCTATCACGATGTCTGCTAGCATGTTCAGCTCCATTCCACCTCCAAATGCAAGGCCGTTTACTAGGGTTATCAAAGGCTTCTTGAATTCGATCATTCTTTCAATAAGGGGGGCGGCGTACCTCTCAGCCCAAGCCCTCGCATCCATAGAGCTCCTCCACTTACTCATCATGGCTATGTCGTCGCCAGCGCAGAAGGCCCTCCCCGAGCCGGTCACTACCGCGACTCTCACGTCAGGATCCTCTTCGGCCCTCTCGAGTGCCAGTCTTAGGCCCTCCCAAACGACCTCATTTAAGGCGTTGAGCTTGTCGGGCCTGTTGATCTTTATTACAGCATGGTCGTGCCTCTTCTCGTATACTACTTGGCCCAAGTCCCTTTGCTCGTACGTCCAATTAAAGAAGCCCTTTCCGGTCTTGAGCCCTAACTTGCCTTCCTTGACCATGTCCTCGAGCAAGGGGTCTGGCATGTACTCCTCGAGGCCCGTCTCCTCAAGCCTCTTCCTCAAAGTCGAGACCACGTTGTCCAAGCCTATCCTATCAGCCCAAGTCAGCGGGCCGAGGGGCCACTGCATGGCCTCCCTCATCGCGAGCTCCACCTCTTCCTTCGTCACGATCTCGTTCCTCACGAGCCAAGCCGCCTCGTTGACGACCACGGCTATCATCCTGTAGGGGTTCAGGTCGTACATCCTGTCCGATGGCAGGATGGCCGGCCTAGCGTAGGCTCCTGGCACCGGGTACTTGTAGAAGCCCCTCCCAGTCTTCATCCCCCACCTCCTCTCCTCGTACATCCTCCTCAAAGCCTTAGGGATTTGAGCGCTGAAGCCCCTCTTGACCATCTCGCTGAGGGCAAGGTAGACGACGTCTAGACCTACGAAATCGAGGAGCTCAAAGGGCCCCATAGGGAAGCCGAGCCTGAACCTCTGAGCCGCGTCCACGTCCCTTACGTCGAAACCCTCTTCGAGAATCCTGAAGGCCTCTGGCCAGTGCCTAGCGTTCAGCCTGTTCAATAGGAAGCCCGGCACGTCCCTCTTCAACACCACGTACTTGAAGCCTATGCTCTTGGCGAAGTCGATTATCGCCGCCACGCACTCGTCGCTCGTCCTGTCGCCCTTAATTATCTCGACAAAATGTATGAGGACTGGCGGGTTTACGAAGTGGAGCCCGGCGAACCTCTCGGGCCTATTCGTAGCACTAGCGAGCTCAGATATCGGTATCGTGGAGGTGTTGGTGGTGAAGATCGACTCCGCCTTCACAACTTCGTCCAGCTTCTTGAAGACCTCCTTCTTGACAATCGCGTCCTCAACGACGGCCTCTATGACTAGGTCGACGTTCCTCGCCTGCTCGTAAGAGGTCGTGGCCCTTATGCGGCTCAAGACGGCGTCTGGCGACTCCTTCACCAAGCCCTTCAGGACGAGCCCCTCGAGACTCCACCTGATCTTCTCGAGAGCGCTCTTCAACACCTCGTCGCTCACGTCTATCAGCACTACGTCGTAGCCATGGATCGCGCACACCTCGGCTATCCCGTGGCCCATCGTGCCCGCTCCTACGACAGCCACTCTCCTAACCGCCCTGCTCATAGGCATCAAATATTACTCCCTTTGGCGAGGATTTTATCTGTTGCTTCTGATGGTCTTTCAGCTACGAGCCTTCTTAGCAGCGCTGCCACGTCAAGGATTTAGCTCGCAATGGCACTTTGCGCTTGCGCGAGCAACTCAGACACTCACCACTTAAGAGGGCCTCGTTATGGCTTGGCCTAGGTCCCTCAGGACGTCGCGTTACGAGGTTCTCTCGCGTTAAGAGAGCGCGTCGCAGAAATCGAGGCGGATGCTTCATTTAAATCCTAGAGCTAGTGGTGCTTATTGTCTATTAACCATCATAGGATATTGCACGCAAGCGATTAAAGCGTCCTTTCCATGGATCGATTGAGCTTTACTCACGGCCTCTTCTACGGTTCTTGTCCAGGTGAAGCCCAGATGCTTAACGAGTTCCGGGTCTCGTGCTCCTGCTACAAAGACTTGTCCTGTGTGTCGTAGGCGTTTGAGCGGGTACAGCGCAAGTAGGCCGTGAATGGGATGGAAGGCATATTCGAAACGGTATTTGTTAATGAGGTCCGCCCTAGTTGCGAACTGCTCTGCAAACTCGCGCATGATCTCGCTTGGATCCAATGACCTCGTGAGGACGCGCTCCCATATCTCTCGGTGGGCTGGATGGTGGACGTCGTCCCACTCATTCTTGCAGGGGGTGGCCATGATCACGCTGCATCCGGGCTTGCCGAGGGCTTCGATCACGCCGCCCAGATACCCCAAGCCCGTGGATATGAGGGTTAAGATCGGGGTCATGGATCCAAAAGTGGCGTAAGGGCTCCAATTGGGGACGCCGTAGCAGATGATGTCCGCCTTCTCTTCCAATAGGCTTCTTCTCGGAGGCGTATGGGCCCTTAGCACGCTCAGTGCCTCTCTCCTAGTCGCACTTACCGAGCCAGCCCAGACATAAGCGACCTCGAACGGATTCGCGAGCAAGGTCTCGATTTTAAAGATCCTCTCCGGCCCGAGCTCGGACTCGATGAGAGCGCCCATCTCGTTCAGGATTTCGTGGAGAGGGTTTTTGACGAGCGACATGGTCATGATCTCTGGCGTATGGTGCCAGCGGATGGATCGCCACGTAGAAAGCCCGACGCAAATGGACTTCCATCCGCCATTGAATCCCGTAGATAAGGCGTTGACGTATATCGTGAGATCGGAGTCTACGACTAGCCTGTTAACTTCGACGTCGTAACCAGAAGGCGTTTTCCCGAGATATGCTATGTTGTCTCGATCTTCCGCGTCGTGGCACAGAATCCTATCTCCATATTCCTTGACTATCGAGCTCCCTAGTATGCTCTCGAGCTCTGAAAGGCGGAACTTGCGGTGTAAGCCAGTGGCGCACAGCAACGTAATCTGGCTTTTGCCTACGCCCGCTCCTCTCAGCTCTTCCAATATTATCGTAAGGGCAGTCTCCCACACGGGCGCGTAGCATGGAACCGTCGGATCGTCAAAGGCTATCGTAATTTTCCAAGACGGCTTGACCAGCTCGCTTAAGGGTTTTGCGTCAAGGGGGTTTCTCAAGGCCTCTCTTATGGTCGATTCCAAGTCTTCAACTGGCTTGAGCGGGACGCCTGAAATCGGCCTGACTAGGCGTGCCGTGTCTGGCAAATCCACGTTTATCCACTCATCGCCAAAAACGAGTTCTACGTTCATCCAAATCCCCCATGTGCAAGCCTAAACTCGTATCTCCTTCACTCAACTTCTCACATCAGCACAGCTAAAGGGCTTTCTTCATGTTGCGGGG
>CAZPGS010000060.1:0-5585 GCA_964586135.1 uncultured Nitrososphaerota archaeon | reverse complement strand
GGGAG
Source organism: uncultured Nitrososphaerota archaeon (assembly GCA_964586135.1). Classification (GTDB taxonomy): domain Archaea; phylum Thermoproteota; class Methanomethylicia; order Nezhaarchaeales; family WYZ-LMO8; genus WYZ-LMO8. The sequence goes on along the minus strand of CAZPGS010000060.1, from coordinate 5,580 downwards.
GAGGTCAGCGACGTCGTTAAAGAAGGGTATGAGGGCTATAGAGCCCTCTAGGAGCTCACGCTCTCTCAATTATCGTCGCTATCCCCTGGCCCCCGCCGATACAGGCGGTAGCCAGCCCGTACCTCCCGCCTTCGAGCTCCAATATCCTCGCTAGGGTCCCGACGAGCCTCGCCCCGGTCGCTCCTAGGGGGTGGCCTATCGCTATCGCCCCGCCCTTGACGTTGACCTTTGCGGGGTCTATCCCCAGCTCCTTTATCGCCCAGAGGGTGACGATTGCGAAGGCCTCGTTTATCTCCCAGAAGTCAATGTCCTTGACCTCGAGGCCTGCGTGCTTCAAAGCAGCTCTGCTAGCTGGCACAGGTCCTTTGCCCATGACCGCTGGTAACACCCCCGCCGTGCCCATGGAGACTATCCTGGCCATGGGCTCTTTGCCCGACTTCTTCGCCGAGTCCTTTGATGCTAGCACAACGCAGGTGGCTCCGGCGTTTAGCGGCGATGAGTTACCAGCGGTTATCACGCCGCCCGGCTTGAAGGCCGGAGGCAACTTCTCTATCTGCTCGAGACTGGTGTCGGGCCTTATGCTGAGGTCGTGGTCTACGACCCGCTTGGAGCCATCGGGGTACGTGACCTCTACGGGCAGGAGCTCGCCTTTGAAGTAGCCTTCCTTAAGAGCCTTCGTAGCCATCATGTGGCTCCTCAGGCCCCACTCGTCCATATCTCTCTTCGTAATCCCGTACTTTTGATTGGCTTCCTCGAAGAGCCTCTCCGCCGTCAGCCCCATCACGTAGCCCACCTCCATCTCCCAGTGCTTGTACTCCTCTTTGTTTAGGAGCTCTTGTGGATTGGAGATCCAGGGGTTCGGCCCCATGGGGACCCTGGTCATGTGCTCATAACCTGTCACGATTAAGAGGTCGGCGTAGCCGGTCATGATCTTCAACGCGCCGTAGTGAATGCCGGCCATGGAGGAGCCACACTGCTTGTCCATGAACACAGCTGGGACGGTCTCGGGCAGGTTGGCTAAGAAGACTATGTGTCTACCACCGTAAGACCACTGCTCCCAAACGGGAAAAGAACAGCAAGCCACGACTTCGTCGATGGAGCGCGGGTCTATGTTGTTTCTTTTGACGACTTCTCTGACCAACATGGCGGCCAGCTGGTCTCCCCTTAAGGGGTAAAAGGCGTCCCTCTCTGGCTCCCTCGGTCTGGAGCGCGAGAACGGCGTCCTCAAGTAGTCTAGCACGAACGCCTCTCTCATAAGGATCATCCCACATTTATTCTGGGTTTGGTGCTGCCCTTGGGGATATAAAATTTAGCGCTTCCCGCGCGTGAGGGACGTTTGGTCATCTGGCCTCACCCTAACTTGAAGGCTCAGCGGGGGCATTGCGCGAGCTTGAATGAGCTCGTTTACCGTTCAGCGACAAAGCCCCCATCGCCACGAGATATCAACATCGCAAGGCTTTTTGTTGGTAGAGGCGAGGTGGCGGCGATCACCTCCGCAACTCGACTCGCCTGTGCAGCGAGCCACGTAAAGGCGTCGACAGAGCTGCAAAGCCGCTCGATTGAGTGATTAAAGCCCCGGGCGGGATTCGAACCCGCGACCCCTGCCTCTTTGGACAATACCAAGGCAGTGCTCTGACCAGGCTGAGCTACCGGGGCTTGACTGCTTCAAGCATTTCCACCTAGAGACATCTTAAATTTTTCTCGAACATGCGAAGGAGCTTTGGAGCTGAGCTGAAATCATATGGCCCTCATTCGCTAAAATACCTTAACGGCAAAACTCCTGGTCACTGAGCGGGGTTAGCTCCTCTCAACATCTTGGCCAAGCTCCTCATCCTATAGGTCTCGTAGGCCCCGATGGCTATGAACATTGACGTGAACGTTAAGCCTAAGGGTAGCATTGATGTGGCTCCGGGATGAGTTGCGACGATGATTAGCAGAAGGAAGACGTAAGCGATCGTGCTCACGAAGCCTTTAGCGATGAGCTTGTTGCCTATCTTGGCGTAGTGCCTGAAGGCGAAGCTCACCGCCTCGGCTACCGGTCTAGGCACGCAGTACTTGTCGCCCTGTCTCTCCACTATGCCGAGCCTCTTCATCTCGGCTAGGCAACGGTTTATCAACGCCCTATCGCGGAACCCGCCGAAGTACTTTATCTCATCAATCGTGTACCCGCTGATTCTCTTAGTAAGGTAGAAGAAGAGCCTCTGAGCATCGCCTCTCAGCTCCCTCCTCACCCTGAATAAGTCCAAGCCCTCCCTCATAGTCGAGGGCCTCTGGCGTATAGGTATAAATTGAAACCAGTAATTAACACTTAACCGCGAGGAAGTGCCCGAGATGGCTTCTGCGCCGACGGCCGAGGAGCTTATCGAGCTCGCCTCTAGCGTTAGGGCATTGCTGAGAGAGGAGAGGGAGAAAGTCGACGTCGGCAACTACGAGTCGCACGGCTCCTTGGCGAAGATAAAGGACGACGTGGAGAGGCTCGTGGTCGTAGGGGACATACACGGAGACTACGAGAGCCTGATGAAGATGCTGTCGAGCGTAGACCTAGAGGAGGCCCTCCTGGTGTTCCTCGGAGACTACATAGACAGAGGCGAGCAGTCGCCGCAAGTCGTCTACGAGATTTTAAGCGCCAAGCTCAAAAGCCCCTCTTCAGTCCTGCTGCTAATGGGCAACCACGAGGGCCCCCCGGAGCTGCCGGTGTACCCCCACGACTTTCCGCTCCACCTAATGGATCTATATGGGAGGACATGGGAGGACGTCTACCATTCAGTGATGCTATGTTTTAGAGAGCTTTATGTCTGCTCCGTCTTCGAGGGATCCCTCTTCATGGTTCACGGGGGCGTTCCCACAGACCCGGTCACCCTGAGCTCTCTGGCCAAGGCAAGCCAAGAGCTCGACCTCCTCGAAGAGCTCCTCTGGAACGACCCCATGAGCCATAAAGGCGTAGAGCCATCGCCTCGAGGCGCTGGCCACCTCTTCGGCCCTGACGTGACCGAGAGGTTTTTGAAGTCCATGGGCGTTAAGGTAGTCGTAAGATCTCACGAGCCCTGCGACGGCTACGAAGTCTTTCACGGCGGCAAGCTGATAACGATCTTTTCGAGAAAGGGCCCTCCTTACTTCAATGACTACGCGGCCTACTTAGACATAAGGGATCCGGGGAAGGTCGAAGACGCCTATCAGCTGGCCGAGGAGTGCGCCGTCCTCTTTTAAATGGCGCGGGTGCGTCGAGGGCCCTTAGAAGGCCCTCCTCGTGAAGCCGAAGAATGCCCTGAAGTTGCTCTCCACGATCGACCTGAGCTCTTCGACCCTCAACTTCTTGGCTTTGGCCAGGCCCTCGAGGGTCTTCGGTATGAGCTTTGGCGTAAGCCTGAGACCCCTGTACTTGTAAGGGCCGTCGCTTTCTATCAGCACCCTCTTCAAGTCGACCTCGACCGCGACGACCATGTGCTTCTTCTGCATCTCCATTGCTGGGTTTATCGATATGAAGTAACCCTTGGCAGTGACCTCTTCTAGTAAGTCGAGTGGCCCGGTGTACCAGTGGAGCAAGGCCCTCTCCACGTCCCTCTTCAAGAGTATCTCGTACACCTCGCGCCAAGCGCCCGCCGCATGAACGTTGAGCGGCGCCCCGTACTCGACGGCCATTTTCACGAACTCCTCGAAGAACCTCACCTGCTTGGAGAAGGTTTGAGGAGCGAACCTCTTGTCGAGGCCCACTTCCCCGAGGCAGCAGAGCTCAGCACTCGACACCAACGCCTCTATTTCGCTCACGCTACTCATCGAGGCCTTGTCGACGACCCATGGATGTATGCCGAAACAGGGTATCACGTTCTCTCGCTCCTGGGCTAGCTTCATGGTCTTCCTAGAAGACTCGACGTCGTCCGATACGGCGGCTATGACGTAGTCGCTGAACTCCTCTACCTCCTTGTGGTCGAACTCGTGGAGGTGGCAGTGGGCATCAAAGTACAAGGACCTCCACCCCCCAGACCTCTGTACCTCTTAATCCTCGCTCAAAGAGCGGCAGACGCGATCTTAATGGTTATGGTAATATGGGATAAAATTTTTAACGCCTCGGCTTGAGAATTCGGAGTCGAGCAGTTCATTTAAGGTGAATCTTCATGTCCTATGCGTGTGAAGTTTGCGGTAAGAAGTTTGAGGGCAAGAGGGGCCTATCAGTCCACAAGGCAAGAGCGCATAGGACTGGCGCCAAGCCCTAAGCGGTCCCTCCGCGATCGGCCATCGCCTAAAGGCCGAAACCCCTTCTTGGGTGAGGCGTGTGAAGTGCCACATCTGCAAATACTATAGTATGGGCAGGTGCAAGCTAGGACTAGAGATCAGGCCCAACTGCGCCTTCCACAAGCCCAGCAAGACCAAGGCGATAGCGGTTAAGACGAGGAGCTGGTGAACCATGGAGTTCAGGGCAAGAGGCCTCGGGGCTCAACGCCTTCGCGGATCCCAGAAGTCGCGAGGTGGGTTGTAGGCGAAGGATCCTAGTGGGCACTACATGCCCAACAGCTCAAGTAGTTGCGGACCCCGTTGTATTCACGGCAATTCCCCCACGACTCCGGCCTCCTAATTCTTGAGCATTTAAACTAAGATGGGCTAAGTTTAAGAGGGACCATACACGATGACATTGCCGTTGCCTCTAGATGCCCGTCCTCATTGATCATTTTTATTCGTCGTGGTCGTGGTTCCCTCCTCACTCGTTCATTAGCGACAACGCTCTCCAGAGCAAGCTCATGGGCGTCGGGCCAACAGCGCGCTCGGCTTCATGAGGACTGGAGGGCTAGAGCTCACCTCCGAGGGCTCGGCGAAGGCCTCTAGCGCGCTCCGACCTCGGGGCAAGGGTGCTTGACAAGGATCGACCTCATGAAAGGTCATAGGTTACAACTGAAAGCCTCGTCCTTCGGGGCGGGGATGAGAAGAGCTTAGAGTGCGCATTCATTAGCGTATCCTTAGGGGTGCCGTGGAGGGCGAACCTCTAGAGTGGTTGAGGCTCAGGAGCACGACATGCTCATAACCCCGAGCCCCGCTCGGGGTAGCGGGCCGGAGGCCCGGGGCTGAGCCCCGGCCTGGGGTGTAGCCCCAAACCTCCCCACACTATCGAGGGCCCTGCCCTTCAGGGCGAGGAGGGGAGAGGTTAGCTTTATACCTGTCTAGGGAGAATTAAGGAAAAAGGCCCCCGTAGTATAGCCCGGTCAAGTATGCAGGCCTCTCGAGCCTGCGGCCCGGGTTCAAATCCCGGCGGGGGCACCAAAGCATTGATTGGCGCGGCGCTCCTCTACGCGTGGAAGCTCGCCCAGCGCGTCGCGTCCTCTTTAGAAGCTGCTCGAAGGCCTCAACGGGTCTGGCCGCAACGTCATGCTCGAGGCGAGAACCTTAAATAACGGTCAGGACAGGACGTCGTGACAACGAAGGCGTCGCGGAGCTGAGCTCTGTTGATTGACGCGTATGAGGTCGCTAGGGCCTTCGCCTCCCTCTTCGTGATCATGAACCCCTTCGCCAGCATCCCGATGTTCTTGAGAGTCGCTAAAGGGAGCAGGGCTAAGGCGGCCGCTCACGCAGTGCTCGTCGCCAGCGCCGTCT
>CAZPGS010000059.1:0-5642 GCA_964586135.1 uncultured Nitrososphaerota archaeon | reverse complement strand
CCTCAGCTCCATTCAAGAAGAGCTAAAGAGGTGGGACCTCGGCGACCTCGAGGTTATTGTTGTCAGCGGCAGGCAGCAGGAGGAGCTGGCGAAGTACATGTACCAACTGGCCGAGGAGCTCAGAGACCCCTCATGCAAGGAGTACGTGAGGGAGATCAGGAAGGCGAAGTGGGTCCTCTTAGTGGGCTTAAGAGATGGAGGTGACGTCGCTAGGATGAACTGCGGGGCGTGCGGCTTCCCCTCTTGCGGAGATATGCTCCAAAACAGAGTGGCAGGCCTCCTGTTCCCGGGGCCTACGTGCGTCCTCAGAGCTTTGGACCTCGGAGTGCTGGCGGGCTTACTGATGGGGACGAAGCCCGTCTTGAGCAAGGATAAGAGGGTCATGGTCAGGATAGGCGTTGCCGCTAAGAGGTTGGGGCTTGTCAAGAGCGACGTGGTGCTCGGCGTGTTGTTGGGATAGCGTTGATGACCTTAGCGGCCCATTCACGGGCCGAGCCCGTCGAGTCTCTGCGCTGAGTGGCTGAGCGAGCGAGGAGTATAAGCGAGCCGACAATATGTCATCAAAGAATGATGAGCGGTTACAACTGAAAGCTTCGCCCTTTAGGGCGGAGAGGGGGGAGGAGGTCAGCACTAAGACGTTGTCGATCCTTTTAACCCGTCAGCGCTTGAAGGGCGTCTCCAAGACCTCCTTGACCCTCTTGACTATGGTCTCTCCGATGCCGTCGACCGTCTTCGACCACCCGTCGACTCTCTTCAAGGCCTCTATCGGCGTCCTGTAGACCCTGAGTATGGCCTCGGCCCTCTCCCTTCCTATCATGGGCAGGCCGCACATGAAGAATAGCTGCTCTTCGATTATGTCCTCCATCTTGGGGGGCTTGACCCTGACCTTGACCTGCTGGCCAGCCTTCCTCTCCTGCTTCGCCAGCGAGGCTATCAGCCTAGCCGTCGTGGAGGGCGAGGGCGACGGCAGCACTGAGACCCCCATTCTGGCTATCGAGGCCAGGGCGCCGAGGACTGCGCTCATGCTTATAGAGCTCATCATGGGGATCGAGCTCACGTCGCCCTCCAATATCAACATGGGCTTGCTGAAGGCGCTCTTCAGCTTGTCCACTTGCTCGAAGAGGTTCCTCCTCGTCAACGTCGAGACGAAGTCGCTCACAGTCTTCCGCTCGACGGCGACCTCCCTCGAGATCACGTAGTCTCCGACGTCCAAGAACTCGACCCGCACGCTCACGCCGAGCCTCTTCAGCTCGTCGACCACGTGCTTCGCGGTCGTGGCCTCTCTCGAGTCCACTACGACCTTTAGGTAGGCCTTTGAGGGTGCGTACAAGCTCATAACTTCTACGTATTGAAGCCCTTGTCGCGAGCTATTAAGCTTGACTTCAAATAGTGAGAGCTCGTATTAAGGCCAACTGACACCTTAAGCAATAGAGCACGTCCTTAAAGTCCGTGTCGAAGATCGTGTTGCTGAAGTGCATCACGCACTTAGGGTTGGAGCAGTGCCTCAACCCGAAGGTGTGCCCGAGCTCATGGACGACCTCCTTGCACGCCCTTTCCAAGAAGAGCTCCTGATCGGAGGCCTTGCCGTAGAACTCCGGCCTAAGCCTGGCGAGGTAGACGGCCGCGACGGACCCCCCTAGCAACGCCTCGCCGAAGACGAAGTTCAGGCCCAGCACGTACGCGTCGACGTCGGCCACCCCCACGACCCTTCGGCAGTCCCCGAAGAAGCCCCCCTCGTATAGCCTCGCTAGCTCGTCCAGTATCGCTGAGGAGTTGTACTGCCCTCTGCCCTTGTTGAAGGCGTGGCGGGGTAGCTCGAGGCGCCTACGAGAAACGTGGAACTCGAAGACCTCGAACAACTCGTTGAGCCTGGAGGAGATGCTGTAGACCACGTCGCTCTCTATCGGCTCTAGGGGCTGGAGGACCACTTTCACCCTGCTCTCGATGGCCAACGGCATCAAGCCTCGCGGACGCTTTGGGCTACGAAGCGCTGACCCATCAGCTCTGCCACCCTAAAGGCCCCGAGCTCCCTTACGAGCTGCGTGAAGACGTCCTCAAGCTTCACGAAGCCGCAGGAGCCGTCATCCTTCAGCACGGGCACCAAGTTGAGCTCCTCCTTGAACGCCAGCTCGAGCACCTCGTCGAACCTCCGAGCACCTCGCTCTATGAGCTTGCACTTGCTGTAGACCTTGACCAGCTTGAGGCCCTCGAAGCCCTTGGTGGCGACCCCGCCGATCACGTCGCGAAGCCTGACGACCCCTACGACCTCCTCCTCGACCACGGGGACCTCGTAGTAGTTCATTTCCGTCATGGCTCTGTAGGCCTCCGCGAGGCTGTTGTGGGCTAAGAGCTTGACTACGTCCCTTGCCATAAGCTTCCTTACGTCTAACTCGAGCCTCAAGCCTAAGAGGGTCCTCAAGAGGCACCTGTGCGTCAACAGGCCGACGGCCCTCAGTCCGTCGACGAGGACCACGTGGCTCTTTCCCTCCTCGACCATTAGCTGTAGCGCGGCCTCCACGGGGTATTCGTAGTGCATAGTCACGGCCCTCTCGCTGACGAAGAGGCCCACGGGCTGGCTAGCTATCTTGGAGCTCAGGGTGAGGGCGGGTAGGAGGCTCAAGGCCCTCGAGGCGGTGATGAGGCCTCGAAGCCTGTCGCCCTCGTCGACCACCAGCACGACCGTAGAGCCCTTCGACAGGGCACTGATGGCAGCTGCTAGGGGGTCTTCGTCCTTGACCTTGTGCTCGCCGGTGCAAGGTACGTCGCAGAGCCTCATTCCACGCCATATATCCTCGCCCGACAAATTAATATTGCTTTTTATCGATGTACATTTGTGTACAGAAAAGTTTTAAAAGTATTCAAAAATGCTGCATTTTAAGCGGAGTGGCCCACATGATGGGGATAGACCCGCTGATAATCGCAGGCTACGCGATCTCGATCGTCGCGCTCTTGACGGGAGTGCTCTACGGCGCCTACAAGGCGAGGAGGAGCAGACGATAATGGCGGTAGACCTTCTAGACGCCTCCATAGTAGTGGCCGTGCTGGCGATAGTGATGTTGATAGGGCTTCGAGGCTACGGCCTCAGCAGGTCAATGACCGGGTTCTTCTTGGCCAACAAGGAGCTCGGGGCCGTGACCCTGGCCTTCTCGCTTATGGCCACGTACTTCAGCGCCGCCTCGTTCCTCGGAGGCGGAGGCGCCACGTACCTCTTCAACTTAGGCTTCGGGGCCTGGCTCACCGCTTGGCACGTGATAGGAGTCGTGCTAATGTGGGTTCTAGTGGCCGAGAGGCTGTTCAAGTACGCCTCCAAGGCTAACATAGTGAGCATCCCAGACTTCATAGAGCACAGGTACCAGAGCAGGGCTGCCAAGGCCGTCGCGGCGGCCGTCATGATGCTCCTGTTCACCCTGTACCTCACGAGCGTCTACAAGGGAGGAGCGATAATAATCGCCACGGTGTTCAACACGAGCTTCGAGGTGGGCTTGGCGGCGCTCGCGGTCCCGGTGCTGGTCTACGTGGCCCTAGGAGGGCTCAGGGCCGCAGCCCTAAACAACCTCATACTCGGCTCCCTGATGTTGCTAGCGGCTTTCCTAGTGTTCGGACTCGTGATGAGCGCGGTGGGCGGCCCTATCAGGGGGATCGAGGAGCTCCGGTCCATGAACATAAGCGGAATGAGCGGGGAGATGTGGATCAAGTTCGACGGCGCTGGCCCTCCTCCAGCAATGAAGGCGGGCGCGGTTCCGCAACTGATAATGAGCATAACCTTCTCGATAAGCGTGGCGCAGATCGCCTTGCCCAGCCTGCTGATGCAGTTCTACGCCGCCAAGGACGCGAGGGTGATAAGCCGAGGGAGGATCTTAGGGCCCGTCTTGGTGGCCGCCTACGCCATGGCCGTCTTCTCGTTGGGGGCGTTCTGCCACTTAATCTTGGACCCTAGACTGCCCCAAGGCGAGGTAGCCAAGCTAATGAAGGACGCTGACTGGGTCATCCCCAAGACGGTGGACGTGCTGGCCCCCTCGGGCCTGAGGGGCCTGATATTGGCGGCGCCCGTGGCCGCGTCGATGTCGACCCTAGCCGTGACCCTCCTAGTGCTCTCGGCGGCCCTCACGAAGGACGTCGTCCATCTGGCCAGGCCGAACACGAGCGAGAGATCCCTCATGGTTTTGGCCAGGGCCTCGCCCATAGCCTTCGCCGTGATATCGCTGTCACTGACCTTGGCCCAGACGGGGATAATAGTCGAGATAGTAGCCGCGGCGTTCGGCACGATATTCGTCTGCTTCCTAGGCCCTGTGACCATAGGTCTCTACTGGAAGGGGGCCACTAGGGCCGGGGCCATAGCCTCCATGATATCGGGGCTCGTCGTGGGCATCTCGTGGCACGTGCTCCTCTACAAGGCGACCAACGTGCACGCCGTCATCCCGGCGTTGCTGGTCGCGCTCCCGACGTTCTTCCTCGTCAGCCTATTCACGAAGAAGCCCCCGCGAGAGGTCCTCGAGCTCCTGAGGTGAGGGGCTTGAACTTCACCTCCTTCCTAGACTCGAACGCCATATACTACGGCGACAAGCAGGCGATCGTGCACCCGAAGAGCGGGCAGGCGATATCGTACAGGGAGCTACTGGAGAGGGTCTGCTCCCTGGCCAACGGCCTGAGGGGCCTGGAGGTCGGGAAGGGCGACAGGGTCTTAGTGTGCCTCGGCAACAGGCCTGAGACGATAATGAGCTACTTCGCCATCTGGAGGGTGGGGGCGATAGCGGTCCCCGTCAATCCGGACTTTAAGTCCGAGGAGCTGAGCAACATAATAAGGGACTCCGAGCCGAAGGCCTTGATAGCGCTGGACGACGTCTGCCTGAAGGTGCTACCGAAGGTGGAGGCCGACTTGAGCGAGGCGGTGGTGTCACTAGGAGGCGTCGAGGGGACCATCAGCTTCAGAGAGCTCTTGGAGGGCCCTCCGTCGAATTGCCGCCCCGAGAACTGCTCGTTCGACGACGTCTGCCAGATACAGTACACTTCCGGCACTACGGGGAGGCCCAAGGGGGCCATGCTGACCCACGGCAACTGGATGGCCGCTGTCGAAGCCGAGAGGTGGGTCTTGAGGCTTACCGAGAACGACGTGTACCTCGGGATATACCCGCACTTCCACGTGGGCGTCAGCTGGGGGATAACTGCTCTGAGGTATGGGGCCACCTTCGTGGTCATGGAGCGCTTTAACCTCGAGGAGTACCTGAAGCTGGCGAGCGATTACGAGGCAACCGTCCTCTCGGGAATGCCCCCCGTCCTCTACTCGCTGGTCCACGCGCCACCGGGCTCCGAGGAGATGCTCAAGAGCGCCAGGTGCATAATAACCGGCGGCGCGACGACGCCCGAGGAGACCTGGAGGAAGTTCGTCGAGAGATATCCCCACATAGAGGTCGTGAACGCCTACGGGCTCAGTGAGACCATAGTGGTCGGCACGGCCACGGCGGTCCCGGCATCCTTCCGGCACTTGTCGAAGGGATACAGGAGCGTCGGAGCGCCCGTGGGCTACTGCGAAGTGAAGATAGTCGACTTACAAGACCCCTCTAAGGAGCTGGGACCAGGGGAGATCGGCGAGATAGCCCTCAGGGGGCCCGGCGTGGCCAAGGGCTACTGGAGGAACCCGGAGG
>CAZPGS010000058.1:0-5791 GCA_964586135.1 uncultured Nitrososphaerota archaeon | reverse complement strand
TGAAGGACATTAGCGAGCTCATATGCGAAGCCATGTAGTGACATCACGGGAATCGTGCATATCACCACTTCCTCTCTCCATGTGAGCCCTGCTTCAGGGTCAAGGTTTTTACTAAGTCACATTTTAATGCGCTTTATGGGATCTCTGAGCGAGGAGTTTGACGTTTTGTATTGAGCCTCGTTAAATTAGCTAAAGCAATTTAAGGCCATTTGAATAGCTTTGGAACTACGAGATGTATCAAGCTTTGAGGGTCAGCAGGTACCTGTCCTCGATGAACAGTGAGCACCGAGGCACGATATCAGCTCAACGCTCCTTCCTGCGCGCATTGTACATGAATGACCAGGCATCAACGTCACGCTCAAGTGATAAGGGAGTTAATTTAAGCGAAGTCGCTCCTGAAGTCGCTTAAAAGGCAAGGCCTATTAGTTCACCACTTCCATAACGACCTTTACCTCCTCCGGCCTTATAGCGGATTCAAAAGCATCTTTAGCACTATCGAGACCCCTTTCGATTTTTGTAATGATAGGCCTTAGGACTCTAAGCTTAAGTAGCTCTATAGCCTTTTCGAAGTCTCTATAAGACCCGCACCTACTACCAATCACTCTAACTTCCTTCACCACGGCAGTGGTCATATCGACAATGAAGGGCAATCCCGGCGTGGACTTTAAGTGCACTAGGCCTCGAGGTCTGACGAGCTTAATTGCTGTGTCGAGCCCCTCTGAAGAACCTGTGGCCTCAAAAACTACGTGAAAACCTAAACCCGATGGAGTCTTCTTTTTCACAAAGTCCTCGACTTCTTCTAGCACAACGACCTCTACCCTCAAGTCCTCGACATACTTTCTTTTCCTGCTCTTCTCCCTAACCACAGCTATAGGCTTGAAGCCAATGAACTTTAGGAGTTGTAGCGTTAATAGCGCGAGATTTCCAGAGCCCAAAACAGCTACAGAGGCGTTGGGCGAGAGAGGGAACTGATTGAGAGCGTTTATAATTGCGGCTAAGGGCTCGACAGCAACAGCAGACAGGGGGTCTAAGTCTACCACGTGTAGGGCGCTCGATGGAGCGACAAAGTATTCAGCCATCCCGCCATCAAAGTCTATCCCGAGGGTCTTCTTGTGAGGGCAGTGAGTGTAGAGCCCCTCCCTGCAGACCTCGCATTGCCAGCACGAGAAGTTTATCTCTGGCACGACTATTTTGCCTTGCAAGCTAAGCGGTTTGACTACTTCTCCTACGACCTCATGACCTGGCACGAGGGGGCTTTTGAAGAGCTTATAGGTGCCCGTGTAGAAGGCTTTGTCGGTGCCACAAATACCGACGGCGATGGTCTTTACGAGCGCCCAACTCTCAGGTGCGCAAGGCTCCTCAATCTCCTCGACGCGCAAGCTCCGAGGGCCGTAAAGCAGAGCAGCCTTCAAGCTCGTCCCACCATGAATGAAATCTAGGCTTCGCTTACTAATCTATCCCTGGATCCTTTTTGATGGAACCCCGCTCTTCACTTTAAAGTGAAGAGGTAGAGCAAGACTATTTCGCCAGCTCTGAGTTCAGCCTGTAAGTCGGTGAGGTGGCCAAATAAGCTGAGCGATTATGAGCCTGGCCACGCTAATTAGCGCTACTACTGCTCCTCTGAAACGACTTTCACACCTCTTGTTGTCAAGGGAGATATCGTCCTTACACGCTTAAGCGTACCAACTTGCCCTTTAGGGACATTTAATGCCAAGCCTTTTAAGACGCCTTGAACATAACCCATGTCTATGGCTTGCCCCCAATCTCTTAAAAAGAGCTTGGAAAGCCAAAGCCATCGAAAATATGCATAAACCGACTACGTAGAAGCACGTGAATCTAATATAAGGGGCACAACCCCTCGTCATGGTGTGAGACCCCAACAGCAATGTTATAGAGATCACGCAGGCAAGCACTTTCGTAAGGATAGGGGTTTGACCCCCTCCACAAACTTTAAGACGGGCAAGGCGGTTAAAGCCGCTAGGCCTAGTCCTAAGAGGACCGTCGAAGAGTCGAGCTCGGCCCCAAGCACCATCACGTTATAGGCCGACAGCACCACGGCAACTCCTATGTTTATGTGATAGCCGACGAGGGATCCCTTCTTAGAGTGGTACTTTAAGGCTAAGTAAGACGCGCAACCTACCGCACATCCTATAAGGGCACCAACTACCACGTCGACTGCATAATGTGCCCTCAGAGAAATCCGGCTCAAGGAGATCCCTGTGATTATTATCAGCGATATAATTATGATGGTCAAGTCCCCCACCATGAGTGAGAAGCTCGACCAGAAAGACGACGATATCTGCGTGTGTCCGCTTGGAAAGCTTGGCCTCGAGACGTCTATAAGGGGGTTAGGCGGCCTCGATAAGTTAAGAGTGTACTTCAGCGCCATGTTAAGCGACCCAAAGAGTAGCAAGGCCGTCACTGACGTAAGGCCTTGTTGAAGCTGGGGCAAGAGATAGTATAGCACGGTCGTCACGACTGTATAGAACTCTTCATCTCCAAGCCTGCTCCACATCATCCACAAGTCGACGTCGTTAGTCATCAAAGAGACTATCAGCAGTGCCGCCAGGAGCAATAGCACGCTAGTCGTAGCTATTTTGGAAAGGCCCAAGTCTGATCACTACATAGCGAGAGAAGGTAACAAAGGCATTTTAAGTGTTTCTCGCGGCCCGGCTGGCGAGCTAAAGTTGCAGGTTGCTCTCTAGTCAAGGTCCTTCGACTGCTCAAGCCTCATGAGAAAAGCTTTTCGCGTTGAGTGCGTAAATCGAGGTGAGCCTAAGATGGGCAAGGTCATGGAGTCCAAATTTGTGGGGTGCATGTTAGGTTGCGCTTTAGGCGATGCTTTAGGCTATAAGTACGAGGGGTGCTCCACAGATGACATCGCGTTGGTGGGCGTGGAGTTCGTCGGTAGGTGGACCGATGACACTCACATGATGATCGGCGTCGCTGAGTCGCTTATCGAGTGTAGGGGCTTCAATGGAGAGCACATGGCTTGGACACTCCTACGCAACTGGCAGAGAGAGCCGTGGAGGGGCTATGGGCCCGGTCCGCCTAAGGTCTTCAGGATGATATTGTCTGGGGTCCCGTGGTTCGAAGCTGCTAAGAGGCTCTATGGCGGCTTGGGCTCATTAGGCAATGGTGGGGCCACAAGGACCACGCCTATAGCGTTACTCTACTACGATGACGTCGAAGAGCTAAGGGAGATAGCATACAAGTCTGCTGCTATTACCCACGCCCACGAATTGGGCATGGAGGGGGCGGCCCTACAGGCTTACGCAATAGCCCTAGCTCTAAGAACCAGAGGACCCTTTAGCCCCAGAGATTACCTCGAAGAAGTGGCAAGCTTCTCTAGAAGCGACGTCTATCGAGGCAAGCTCAAGAAGGCCATCGAGCTGCTCGACGAGAGCGATAGAAAGGTCGTGGTAAGAGAGTTAGGCAATGGCGTCGAAGCCCCAAACTCTGTTCCCACGGCCATATATTGTTTCGCCAAGAATTACGACAGCTACGTAAAGTCCGTACTCTATGCGGTGAGTCTTGGAGGAGACTCTGACACCATAGCCGCTATGGCTGGAGCGATTGGTGGGGCCTATCATGGCGAGGAGGGGCTACCTCAGGTGTGGGTTAAAAAGCTTGAAAAAGCAGAGTACATCAAGGAGCTGGCCAAGAAGTTGTGCGACCTAAGAATATCGCTCAAAGCCCCTTGAAGCTTTCGCATTGCAACCCTCTCAATAGCTTCTCTTACTTTTCCTTTAGGAAGCAATCTGATAACGGAAGACCTAATTATTGATCCTCATCAAAGGAGTTCTCTTAAACTGATTTCTATCTCGGCATACTAAAAGCAGAGCTTGCAAACTTTGCCTTTAACAGTGAGCCAGGTAGAAGGGGTGGCCCTCGTCGAATCCCGGCAATGACTTATAACTCTCGCCACCTTTAAGTGCCGTCCTCAGCCACAAAATAGTAGTTCCACATCAAATCGTGGAGCTATTTGGACTGATGGTAAAAGCTTCAAGGACGAAGAGCCTTTTTGTAAGACGTATTTAAAGCTCGGGCCCTCGCGTCAGGGCTCAGTTTGATGGTTCTGTTAACCTGCATAGTGACATTAAGCAATGACGCGAGCAACGCCACTACGCACGTCGACGGGACCGCTTTTAAGAAGCCTTTAAACGGCCCTGCGTCTGTAAGTTGGCAGGGCCTTTCAGCAAGGCATATAAAGGCATATACTTGAAAAACTTCTAAGCAATGTCGAGGAACCAAAAATGAGCAAGATACACATGATTGACGCCTTCAAATACTACGAGCCCAACTACGTAGCTTGCTACGTCTTGCTCTATGAAAGGCCCACCGTGATAGACCCTGGGCCTCGGAACGGAGTGAACTATCTCATAGGAGAGCTAGAAAAATTGAAGGTTAGGCCTACGATAATAGCCCCTACCCACGTTCACTTAGATCATGCGGGTGGAGCCGCTGAGCTGGCCAAATTCTTCTCTGCGAGAATCATAGCCCACCCAAGAGGAGCCAAGCACATAGCCAACCCGGAGAGGCTCTGGGAAGCCGCAAAAGCCATGCTAGGGGATTTAGCAGAGGTCCTCGGCAAGCCTAGAGGTATAGAGGAAGACATGATAGTGGTCGCCGAAGACTGTCAGAGGCTTGACCTAGGCGGAGATGAACTGATAGTCCTCCACGCGCCTGGGCACGCCTCCCACATGTTAGCTTATTATTTAAAGGATGCAAAGGTGCTCTTCCCATCGGATGCCGTGGGAGTAAGCTTTGATGGATACGTGATCCCCTCAACTCCGCCACCCTTCGATTACGAAAAGGCCTTGAATACACTCGAAAGGTTAAAGAAGCTCAAGATAGAGTCGGTAGCACTTACGCATTTCGGCTTAGCTGACAAAGAAGTCGTAGAGAAGGCAGAGGAAAAAATAAAGGAATGGTATGAAATCGCCAAGTCTTGTCGCGACCTCGTCGAGTTCGTCGAGAGACTCGTGAAGAGAGACGAGGACGTGAAAGCCCTATATAGAAGATACCATAAAGCCTCTCTAGCCATAGCTAACTTCAAGAATTCTACCCAAGGCATTTTCAACTCCGCGAAGAAGCTTTAAACACTTAAAGCTCTAGCTATTAGACCAATGACTTCAAGGAGGTAGGCAAAAGACCATCGAGTCGAATGGTATCATACTGGTAACGCGCCAGTGATGAGCATGGGCGTAGCGCTGCCTCTGCCAACGCCTCGTCCTGGCGCCGACCCCCCAACGCAGACTACCTCTAGCCCAGCCGTGGTCACGAACACCACGCTATCAACGTGAAGATTACTAAGAGGGCTACAAGAACATTAGAGACCAAGGGAGAAGCAACATCAAGAGAAGCACTACTATAAAGTAAATTGTGACTGCCTTGACGATAGTCTTCTCCACGCAGGGTTTGCCAGACCAAAGAAAAATTACTTGAGACGTCCATTGAAGGCGCGAGGCTTTACCACATTGATATCTTCGCCCCCTGATTGATTTTTAGTGGGGCTTAATGCGAAGGCTAGAGATGTGGGAAAGGAAGTACCGCCCGTTTGGGTATTGTTCCTCTTCTCTTTCTCTTTTTCTCTTTTAAATAAGTACCTCAGAAAGATATTTTAGATGGAGCGAGCTAAGAGCGCGGGTTAGTAACGAATTTGGTGCTTCTCATGTCGTTAATCAAGGCCAAGAACTTACTTAGCTGATCGTTTTCACCACGATTAACGCCTTCGTGTACTTGTTTAAGGACGCAATCGTCGAATACGTTACTGGCTCACCGAGCTTTG
>CAZPGS010000057.1:0-5887 GCA_964586135.1 uncultured Nitrososphaerota archaeon | reverse complement strand
GACGCTCTGGACCCCCATGACCCACTCGGCCCTCGACCTACGCTCGTCGGGGTACCTCTCTAGGTCTCCCCTGGCGAGGCAGAACAGGACCAAGAGCGGGGCCCTCACGAACCTCTCCCTAGACGCCGAGACTATGAGTTCCGCCTCGCTCCTCGGCACCCCGTCCCTCAACAGGTCCTCCATGAACTTGTTAGACATGGCGTCCACCAACCTCTTGCGAACCTCCCCCTTCCCTATGACCACGAACCTCCAGGGCTGGGAGTTGTGGGCCGACGGCGCCCACGTCGCGGCCTCTAAAGCCCTCATGACCAGCTCGAGGGGGACGTCGCGCTCCTCAAAGACTCGGACGGTTCTCCTACCCCTCAAGAGCTCGAGCATCGAGTCCAAAGGCGGCACCACCAATTTGATAACATCGGCGGCTTATTGGCGTTTCGTGGCTGACGCGAAGCCAGGCCTGTTGTCTCCCTAGCGATCGCCATCCCACCTCGGCCTCTGCAAGGGCCGCTTTAGCGATTGACGGCCCTCGGGGCTTGGGTCCGCTGGCTCGAAGAGCTCTGGGCTAGCGCTCACTCCACCCTCTTGACCCTTATCAATTGCTCGTCGCCCCTCAGGCCGTAGGTCATGACGACTAGGTCTCCCAGCCTGACCTCCTTGAGCTTCTTGAGCAACTCGAAGGTCTTCTCGAGGCCCTCGTCGTAGCTCGAGGCCTCGACCAGGTAGGCCTTGAGGCCCCAGAGCATATTGAGCTGCTTCAACACCCTCGGGCTCGGGGTCCCGACGTAGACGTCTATCGCTGGCCTCAGCAACGATATCAGCCTGGCAGTGTTGCCGTGCACGCTGTATATCACGAGCTTCGCGTTCAAGTCCTCGGCCAGAGACGTCACCCCCGCGGTGAAGCGGGCCCACAGGCTCTTGGGCTCCCTCCTCCTGGTCACGCTGACGTTCTCCTCGGCCGTCCTTATTATCCTCTTCAGCCACGAGACCGCTTCGACCGGGTACTTTCCGACCGCGGTCTCGCCAGTGAGCATGAGCGCGTCGACCCCCTCGGCGACGGCGACGCTGACGTCCACGGCCTCCGCCCTCGTGGGGACCGGGCTCTCCAACATGGACTCGAGTAGCTGGGTCGCTATTATCACTGGCCTCTCCATCTCTATGGCCTTGCTGATTATGCGGCGTTGCAGGTGGGGTACCTTCTCCAGGCCCATCGCCATCCCCAAGTCGCCCCTAGCCACGAGGACGGCGTTGGAGGCCTCTATTATGCAGTCCAAGTTCTCAAGAGCGGACTTTGTCTCTATCTTGGCTATCACCTTCACATCCTCGTGCCCCAAGTCCTTGATCACGTTGCGGAGGACTTCCACGTCGGACGGGCGCCTCACGTAGCTTAGCCCTATGTAGTCGAAGCCCCTCTCCAGGGCGAACTTGAGGTCGGCTAAGTCCTTCTCCGTCATGGCCGGTAGTGCGAAGTCCTTGTTCATGACGACGAGGGCCTTCTTGGACCTTATGAGGGCGTCCGTGAGAGCCGTTAGCTCCACGTAGCTCGACGCCACGTCCACGACCTTCAGCCTCACTCGCCCGTCGTCCATCAGGACGACATCTCCTACTTCGAGGCCCTCGTAGACCTCTCGAATCGGCAACGGGATCTCCAGCGTGTCGGCGAAGCCCCTAGCGCTCGGGACCATTCTGATCCTGTCGCCCCTCTTGAGCTGGACGGGCTTGTCCAAGTCCCCCAGCCTTATCGAGGCCCCGCTCAGGTCGCCTATCAGCGTCAGGGGCCTCCCCAAGACCTT
The DNA here is from genome assembly GCA_964586135.1 of uncultured Nitrososphaerota archaeon. Taxonomy (GTDB): domain Archaea; phylum Thermoproteota; class Methanomethylicia; order Nezhaarchaeales; family WYZ-LMO8; genus WYZ-LMO8. The sequence continues at coordinate 4,100 of CAZPGS010000057.1, read as the reverse complement.
CTCGGCCTTCGCCACGCAGTCGACCATTGAGCTCCAGAGCTCCGCATCCCCGTGGGCGAAGTTTATCCTGAAGCCTGAAGCACCAGCCTCGGCGAGCCTCAAGATCACGTCGAAGCTGCTCGATGATGGGCCGAGGGACGCTATTATCTTCGTCCTAGACTCCCCGGCCACTATAATCGACCGAGCTATAAGTGCGGAAAAGGCATAAAGCTCTAACCTTCAAGGGCTATGAGGCCTCGTGGAGGCGCGTATGCTTCGTACGGCCCGTCTCGCGCGTTCGACGCCTAGCATTCGCCCGCCGCGAGCTCCCCATTTAGCTCCTCCAAGAATGGGGAAGATGCCCTTGGGCCATCCCTCCACTCGGCACGCCGCTCATCCGCTGGAAGAACAAGTACTAAACGCCGGCGAAGAGGGCGATTGTGAGGGCACCTAGGACTATCAACAAAACGAGGGCCGATCGACTTGCCCTTGGCACAGGGCTCTCTCGCGTTTATGCTATAAAACTTTTGCGCTTCTTAGACGGAAGTTAGAAGCCCGCTGGTCAACTATGATAGAATGAATTATATAGAACTATATAGGGCGCTCGCGACTTTAAAGCTCGATGAAGCGTGAGCTCGAACGAGGTGTTTGAGGCCATCTCCCACCCCCTGCGGATCGAGATCGTAGAGCTACTGGCCAAGGGGCCCAAGCGCTTTACTGACACCTAGAGGGAGCTGAAGATCGAGAGCGGTGGCCTTCTGGACTTCCACCTAAAGAAGCTCGACGGATTTCTCGGTGAACGAGGAAGGACTCTAAGCCTTGAGCGAAAAGGACTACGTTGCCCTCCAGGCCATCGAAGTCGTGTCGAGGTACGGCTGGCAGAGAAGGGCCCTCTTCGCGAACGCCTTGCTCCTCATCGTCACCCACGTTCCAAGGTGTATGTGTAGTTCTGTGGGACGGTGACTTTACTGCTGATGTCCACGAAGAACTCCTCTAACCCTTTGTTCGCGTCGAGGGCCTCTTGGAGCTCCCTCAAAAGCGAGTAGTACCTCTCCGTCTCTTGAGCGACGAGCTGGACAGCCTCTTCGTAGAGCAATTGCTCGCCCCTAATGGCCTCTCTGAGCTTAATGTTCTCGAAGCTAAAATATACGAGGATTACGAGGTTCGATAGCGCGAATAAGGCTGCTATGAAGACTAGGAGACCCCAACGCCCAATCCTCTTAAAGCCCCATCGCCGATTTTAATTTGTAAGGGCGTGTTGTCTAAACTCTCAATCCAAGGGGTGCACTTATCATTGCCTTTAGCGAGCCTTGACCTTATGGCCTCCTCCGCCGTGGACGCGCCACGACCCAAGGCCTTACGCCTACGACCCTATAGCCCAGCTTCGCGTACAGCTTTACGGCCGGCTCGTTGCCCACCTCAACGCTCAAGAAGGCCACAGCACCCGAGGCCACGGCCCTCCTGGTCACAGCCGACGTTACGGCCTCAGCGTATCCCTTGCCCCTGAACTCGGGCCTAGTGTACACGTCGCAGACTACGTGTATCTCCCGTAGCTCGACGCACGTGGCGGCCGTCGAGACCACCTTGCCCTCCACGATCACGCCGTAGTACCTCCTCTTCGCGAGGACGTCCCGAGCCTCCTCAGGAGTCACTTCGATGCCCCGAGCCCTCATGTACTCTTCGAAGAGCTCCACGTGGTCGCCCGTGAGCCTCGTGGCCAAGCGCTCGCTCTCACTTGGAACGAAGCTCTCCTCAGTGCACGACATCTCGTAGAACTCCCTGACCTCCACCTCCTCGAAGCCCAGCTCTAACAATTGCTGCGAGACGCGCTCGACCCCCTTGTCGTCATCGTAGAGGACCACGTGGACGGGCCTCTCGGGCCTCAGCGTAACGCGCTTGAAGAGCTCGTAGCCGTTAGGACCCCACACGTGCAGGGCGAGTCCGTAGAGTCCTCGCCAGAGGAGCGCGTAGGACTCGACTTCGCCGTGGGGCGAGAGCTCGACCACAAGCTTAGTGCTCTCCGGCTCGTAGAGGAGGTCGTATACCAAGTAGCAGTGAGGCGGCATGGAGTTGCTCTTGTACAGCCTCGAGAGGGCCGCCAAGAGGTCTCCGCAACTGCTATGAGGCATCGAGCTCAAGACGCGCACGCTCAACGGAGGCACCTATCGCTATTTAGCCTCGGCCTAAGGGTTAGCTTTAGCGGCGAGCCCTAGGACGCCAAGCTCAGTACGTAAGCGCATTTTTCGCTGAAGGACGGCTAAAGAAGGGCCTTCCTCGCACCCTTTTGCGGCAGTTGAGGGCCTAACGGGTGAGGAGGGCCTTGAAGCAACCCTCTCTGACTCGCCCTCAAGGCCTGTGAGCTCGAGCTACTGGCTTCTCCTCTAGAGAGAAGTCGATGATCTCTAGGAGCCATCTCTTCAAGTCATCCCTGAAGGCCTTCTCGCAAGAGCGGATCACTACGCGCTTCGTCCACTTCCGCCATTACCTTGCACCAATCCCTCACAACTAAGATCGGATGGCGATTGGTAAGCGACTTGGTTGTCAATAGGTCTTGGGCCGCATCAGTTAACCAAATATCTCTCCAAGGCATCTTTGTTTTTAGAGTGAAGAATACGAGGTTGGTGAACAATCTGTCCTTTGAAAAGTATTTTTGGGACGTCGTCGACCTAAGGTGTAAGGTCATCCTGGATGTAGGGGCTGGCAAGGGGGCTACGACCGTGAGGGTTCTGGAAAAGATGTCGTCCGAGGAAGCGGGAGGAATAGTCGTAGCAGTTGACGTAGTCCGCGGGTCACTCGCGCTCTGTAAGGAAAACGTCGCGAAGCTTCCGCATAGAGCTCAGGTCGAGCTCATAGCAGCCGACTCGGCTTACTTACCGCTTAGGGACGAATCCGTGGATTTGGTACTATCGAGTAGAGCCATAGCTGACATGAACTCTCCTCCGTGCCGCGTAGTGAAGGTTTTAGCTGAGCTATACAGGGTCTTGGGCGAGGGAGGAAGGGTCGTTTTAAGCGATGAATGCCCCATCACCAAACAGACCCAGGAAGACGAAGTGCCTTCCTTGATGCGGAGGTTGGCTAAGGCGGTCTCTCATTTGATAGGGAGAGAGCACGCCCACGAAGTCGATCCGAAGGACCTGGAGTTTATCATGAGGCTAGTGGGGTTTAAGGAAATTGAGTTGAGGACATTCAAGGGAGAATCACTAACGCCTCAAAGGATTGGGCGCTTTGTTAAGAACTCCATGGACATCATCTCGCACATCGATGACTCAGAGTTGAGGAGGGCACTCGCGCACCACGTGAAACGCGTCCGAGAGGCCCTCGAGAAAAAGGGCGGATTTCTACCTCCAAGGTACGTCCTACATGCTCGAAAATAAGTTGTGCGAGCAATGGCCTGGAGAGGGCTCGACCATCTGATGGCTGCTCGACGACGTCGCATAATTACACGGACATGTATTTAAGGAGAGGCCTGTCGGAGTTTATGTGGGAGCGGGGGCCTAAGAGCGGGTGGAGCAGCGACCACCTCTCTTCTCTGCCCTCGGCATAGCGAAACGAAGAGGTCTTTACGAACCATCTGATAAGCCTTGCTCCCCGCCCTCGCCCCTAAGACTTTGTTAAGACAACTGCGAGCTTGGTCTTAGTAAGAGGGCTTTAGTCGAAGCTCTTCGTGGGAAGAAGGTGATCGCGTCGAGGGCGCCTTCGAAATATGTTCTAAGCATAGCAGAGGCGCTTGGGGTCTAAGGGATTCGTGAAGAGAGGTCAAGGAGAGATTAAGGAGAGATTTAGCTGTCAGGGCTTCGAAGGACTGGCACCTCTGTAGAGCTTCAGGACCTCCTCGAGGGCATCGGCTATCCTTAAGATCTTCTCCTCAACCCCCTTGCTGACGACTATGTACCTCCTGGGGTAGGGTATCTCTATTCCATGCTTGTCGAACTCCTTCTTTATCTCCCGCAACAAGTCTCTGGCCATCTTGAAGGCAGTGGGCTGGTCCTTCGCTCTCGTCAGGAGCCTCAGGACAATCCCCGACTCCCCGAACTCCATGACGACGGCATTGGGGAGCCCCTCCGCTGGCAGGAAGTCGGGGTGCCTCCTCGCTACGTCGACCATTATCTCCATGGCCTTCT
>CAZPGS010000056.1:0-5890 GCA_964586135.1 uncultured Nitrososphaerota archaeon | reverse complement strand
GGGAGGACCATAACGGAGTCGGACATCGTCCTCTTCGCGGGGATAACAGGCGATTGGACCGAGCTACACACAAACGCCGAGTTCGCGAAGAGCACCATCTTCGGCCAGAGGATCGCTCACGGAGCACTAATATTCTCCATAACCACCGGGCTATTAGTCAGGCTGGGATTTGTCGAGAAAACAGTCCTAGCGTTTTACGGGGTCGACAGGTTGAGGTTCACGAAACCGGTCTTCATCGGGGATACCATAAAGGCTGTGGGCAAGGTCGTAGAGAAGGAGGATAAAGGGGGCTACGGGGTTGTGACGATAGAGTGCAAAACCGTAAAGCAAACCGGCGAGGTCGTCATGGTCTGCAATCTTAAGTTAGCCGTCAAAAAGAGGTGACGTCATGGAGTTCGAGTTCACGGAAGAACAGAAGGCGATAGCAAATGCTGCGAGGGAGATAGCCCGGGACTACCCTCCCGAGTATTGGAGGGAGAAGGAGGAGAAGGGCGAGTTCGCGGAGGAGTTCTTCAAGGCCATAGCGAAGGCCGGCTTTTTCGGCTTAGTGATTCCAGAAGAGTATGGCGGTAGCGGATATGGCGTGACCGAGCTGCTAATAGCGATGAAGGAGCTAGCGGCGAACGGGTGCGGGGCTGGAGGAGTATGGTACCTCGTGTTGACAGAGGTCTTCGGGGCCCTGCCGATCGTGAGGTACGGAAACGAGGAGCAAAAGAGGAAGTACTTGCCGAAGATAGCGAAGGGGGAGCTTGAGTGCTGCATGGCCCTCACAGAACCGGATGCAGGAACGAACACTCTCGCGATAAGGACTAGGGCAGTTAAAGAAGGGGACAAATGGATCGTGAACGGGAATAAGATCTTCATAAGCGGTGTCGACAGAGCTGGGTTAATGTTGCTGGTCGCTAGGACGACGCCATTAGAGCAAGCACCGAAGAGGACTCTAGGCATCACCCTCTTCTTAGTCGACTTGCCCAATCCTGCTGTTACTTGGAATCCAATCCCAAAGCACGCCATAAACTTCTCAAAGACGTGCGAAGTGGGCATAAGCGACCTCGCCATCAGCGATGAAGCAATTTTGGGCGAAAAGGATCTGGGATGGTACATATTGTTGGACGTCTTGAACCCGGAGAGAATGAGCGCTGCGGCTGGGGCTATAGGCGGGGCAGAGTGCGCGATAAGTAAGGCCGTGGAGTACTCCAAGAAGAGGAAGGTCTTCGCGGATCCGATCGGGAGCTACCAAGGCCTCCAGTTCCCCTTGGCCGAGGCCTACGCGACGCTCAAGTGCGCAGAGCTGATGATGTGGAAGGCCGCCTGGCTTTATGACACCAAGTTTAAAGCAGAGGACGTGAAGGATGCCAGGAAGCGGTTGGAGAAGGCGTCGGTATTTAAGGAGATAGGGGATGCCGCGAACATGGCGAAGCTCGTCGCCGTCGAGGCCGCTATCAAGGCCGGCTATTGGGCGATGCAGGTCTTCGGCGGCTACGGGTATGCCAAGGAGTACGACGTCGAGAGGTGGTGGAGGGAGGTACAACTACTTCGACTGGCCCCAGTGACGCAGCAGATGGTGCTCAATTACATAGCCGAGCACATACTGGGAATGCCGCGTAGCTACAGGGTCTAAAGATTGATCCGATCGACTTAAGGCAAAGTTATTTAAAATCTTTAGGAATGTGGTGAACCTTTCTTTTTAAGTAAAGCTTGTAATGATTGGGGTTATACAAACAATTAGGACCTTGCATGATGATGAGGAACATGTGACATAAGCCCATTTGCACGAGAAGCTTAAAGCCTTTTAAGGCTAGAGCGAAGGCTGACGTCACCAGCTCCATCAACGAGAAGCACCTCGCTCCACGCAAGGCTTAAATGTGTTACTATCCTTAAAAGGTTCCCTGGCGAAGGAACATGCCCGTAGAGAGGTATGAGGGCGTTCCCTTCATAGCGAGGTTCAGGTGGACCACGGGGGAAGTGCACGAACTATTCCTCGAGAAGTTCAAGGATAAAAAGATCATGGGGGCCAAGTGCGATTGCGGGTACGTCGTCGTGCCTCCTAGGGTCATATGCCCACAGTGCCTGAAGAAGCTGAGCTTCGACAACCTCATCGAATTACCTCAAAGAGGCGTCGTGATCTCAAGGACTGACGTTAAGTTTAAGATGGACTCGGCGGGGAACTACGAAAAGGCCGAGGAAATTCTAGTCGCCGTGAAGCTTCACGGCTCTAACTCGACTTTGTTTCTGAGGTCGCTCGAGCCCGTCAACATCGGTGACGAGGTCGAGATCGTTTGGAAGGAGGAGAGAGAGGGGCTTCCTGGCGATATAATAGGCGTGAGGGGTGTAAAGGCATGAGGATTGGTATTATCGGCTTCCATGCCCTCCCACTAACCTACGACATTGAAATGACGAGGGAGGAGTCCGTTTTCGAGGCGGCGAAAGGAGCTCTCGAGGCGGCGGGGATCGAGAGGGAGGACATAGACGCAGTCGTCAGCGCGTCCTCGGATTATTATGATGGCAGGACGATCTCGAACTCGATGCTCATCGGGGCCACGGGGGCTTATCTAAAGGACGAGACCAAGGCAGAGGAGGACGGCCTCTTCGCAGTCCTCTACGCGATTCAAAGGCTCAGGACGTACCACAGGACGGCGTTAGTCGTGGCCCACACCCACAGCTGGACCTTCAATCCGCACAAGGTCAGCACCTTCATGCTCGACCCGCTTTTTGACAGGCAAAATGAATTGCTGAACGACATAACGCTCGCAGCTCTACAGGCCAATGCTTACATGCACGCCTACAAAGTCTCAGAGGAGGACGTAGCGCTTGTGGCGCTCAAAAACTTGAGGAACGCTTCGAGGAATCCGCTCGCCTATAGGAGGCTCTCGGGGATAACCTTGGAGGAGGTCATGAGCTCTGAGGTGTATTCCAGCCCCATTAGGGAGCTCACCATGGCCCCTTGCTGCGACGGGGCCGCTGCCGTGGTCTTGGCGAGGGAGGACGTCATCCGAGAATCGTCGATTGACGACCCCATTTGGATAGAAGGCGTCGGAGCGGCAACCGACCGCTACATCAGGGACCGAAACCTCTTAGAGATGGAGTCCCTTAGCATAGCGGCTAAGAAGGCCTACGCCATGGCCGGCGTGACGGACCCCCTCACTCAGATCGACTTCGCCGAGGTGACAGAAAGGTTTGCGTACCAAGAGCTTATGATATACGAGGCCCTTGGACTCTGCCAAAAGGGCAGGGGGAAGTACTTGATAAGGAGCGGGTTCACGGAGAGAGACGGCGATTTTCCAGTGAACATGAGCGGAGGAGCGGCTGGCGGCGATGCCATCATCGCCACTGGCCTCTACAGGCTGATAGAGGCCGTAAAGTTGCTAAAGAACGGGGCTGGGGAGAGGGCATTGGTCCATTCTCAGTGGGGTTTGTTGGCTCAAAAGAACATAGTATTCGTCTTGGGGAGGGAGTGATATGAAGAGGGTCGCAATAATAGGTTGCGGACAGACGAAGCACGGAATAAGAACGGACGTAAACCAGGCTGAGATGGTCTCAGAGGCCGTCTGGAAAGCGATAGAGGACGCCGGGATAGGAATAGAGGACGTCGAGGCCTTCGCCGTAGGCAACATGCAGGGCTTCGGGGGCATAGCCCACGCAGAAATGCTCTTCGCAGATTACATAGGCGCCTACGGAAAGCCCGTCCAGCGAGTCGCGACGGGTGGCACCGTGGGAGGCTCAGTCGCGCAGCTAGCTTATTACCAAGTGGCATCGGGGATGTTTGACGTCGTGGTGGCCGTCGCCTGGGAGAAGCACAGAGACAGCGCAGAGCCCGGAGCCACAACGGGGCTCCTGCACGTCATGTTCGCGAACTACAGCTACATGCTCAAGAAGGGTATGAGCATGCGCACCTATGCCATGTTAGGGATGGCAGGGGCCGCTGCCGGAATATCTGCTTATCAAGCCGCTCAATATATGGCCAAGTCGGGCTGCAAGATCGATCACTTCGACATGGTAGCTGCTAAAGCCAGGAGGAATGCCGCGAAGAACGAGTATGCCCACCTAAAGTGGCCAAATTGCAAGCCCGAGGACATAGCGAAAACCGAGGTGCTCGTCTGGCCGATGAGGTTCGGCCACGTTTGTCCAGCGAGTGAGGGGGCTTCAGCCATCGTCTTGGCCAGCGAGGACGCCGTCAAGAGGCTCAAGCCCGAGAGGCCGATTGCTTGGATCTTGGGGGTTGCGGCCTACGCCGACGAGGAGGCCGATCAAGGCGAGTCCTATCAGGGGACGGGGGTCCTAGATTACTCAGCTCAGCTAGGGTGCATCCTCTCGGCTAAGAGGGCCTACGAGAGGGCAAAGATAACGGAGCCGAGGAAAGAGGTGGACATGGCGGAGATATACCAGCCATTCCCGCACCAGGAGTTGATGTTCAGCGAGTGCCTCGGATTCTTCGACGAAGGGACTGCTTGGAAGGCTGTAGAGGAGGGCATTACGGAGATAGACGGGAAATTCCCGATCTGTCCCTCCGGCGGTGTCAACGCCACAAACGCCATCGGCAGCTCCGGCCTTCAGAGGGTCTTGGAGTGCGCACTGCAGATCATGAAGAAGGCGAAGAATCATCAAGTCCCGAAGGACGTGAGGGTCGCCGTCGCGCACGCTTGGGGCGGTCAAGTGCAGTTCAATACGGTTACCGTCTTAGGGTGTGATCCCTTGAGGTGATGGGGATGGGGTACGTTAAGGAGAAGGTCAAGGAGACGAAGAGGGTGTGGGGAGAGTGGAACGTCGGTGCATATCGGTGGAAGGCCCCCGCAGCGTTGCTGGACGAATTCATAAAAGCCCTCGGAGAGAAGAGGCTCCTCGGATCGCTGTGCACGGAGTGCGGAAGGGTCTATTTACCTCCAAGGGAGATTTGTAGCAGGTGCTTTAGAAAGATAGACGCGAAGACTGTCGTCAGCAACTTCGGGACGCTACTAGGCTTCTTGGTCTCGCCGCCTATACAGAAGGGCAAGGTAATCATAGCTGGCATGGACGCCGTGGAAATGGGATGGTTGAAAGAGGGCGAAGAAGTGATAATAGGGATAGTGAACTTTGACGGGACCTCTTCAAAGATTCTACTGCCAGTTCTCAACGTAAAGCCAAAGGACGTCTTCGTGGGCATGAGGGTTAAGGCGGTCTTCGCCGAGAAGCCCAAGGGCACTTTGGGCGACCTGCTAGGCGTCGAACCCGCAATACAAGTCAGGTATGAGGGTTAAGGCTGTCTTCACCAAGGCCCATCATTTTTTAGACCGTCAGCCTCCCTTCCCTCATTGTAATGTGGCCCTCAAGCTGAGTGATGGCCCCTTCGCAAAGAACGTCAAAGAAAGGTTTAAATCAGAGACGTCTTAAACATTTAGACATGCAACCCAAGTTGCGGTATGAACTGTTAATAAAGAAGTTGCTCTCCTTCCCGTTGCACGCATATCCTCAAAAGGAGATCGTTTATAGAGACCAGCTACGATACAGCTACAAAGAGTTCTACGAGAGGCTCCAGAGGCTGGCGAGCGGCTTAGAGGCCATAGGGGTCCGAGAAGCGAAAATCGGCTTCCTGGACTGGAACACGTACCAATACCTCGAGGGTATGTTCGCCATACCGATGATGGGCTCGATACTCCACTACATCAACATAAGGCTCGCGCCGGAAGAGATCATTTACACGATGAACTACGTCAAGGATGACTTCGTCATCGTGGGAAAGGACTTCGTTCCATTGGCCGAGAAGATCGCGCCTCGCGTGCCGAGCGTGAAGGGGTGGATCCTGACGGAGGAGGTCGAGACCCAGCTGAAGCCCCGTTACTATTATGAAGACATAATTAAGGGCGGCTCAAAATACGAGTTCCCAGACTTCGATGAAAACAAGACGGCTTGCGTG
>CAZPGS010000055.1:0-5898 GCA_964586135.1 uncultured Nitrososphaerota archaeon | reverse complement strand
CGTACGTCCCCAAGTCTGTGAGGCTGTAGGCGCCGACGTTCTCGGCCATCAACAGGGTCTGGACCATTCCTTGACAGCTCTTCAAGTACCAAGGCCTTCTCTCCGGGCTCAGCCCTGCCAGCCTCCACAGTTGTAGCTCCCTGACGTTGGTGCCCGACATGTCCCCTCTGCTCACGAACTTCGCCATCCCCTTCTCGCCCGCGAGGTATATCTTCTCGAAGGCCTCGATAGCATTTGCGGCATTTCTGACGTCTGCGGAGTCGTCAGATGGGCCCACGATCACGAACTCGTTGTACGCAAACATGGCGAGTCGCTCCGCCTTGCCCTGCTCCACGTATTGGAGCTCGAGGGAGGGGGCGTGGACGAAGGCTATGCAGGCCGAGCCATCGGCTAAGACCCTCAGGGCCTCACCTGAGCCCTTGACCAAGACCTTGAACTTTGCGTCTATGCCCGTCGCGTTCTTGAAGTCGCTGAGCAAGTCGTCTAGTACTCCGAGCTGATAAAGAGAAGCCGTGGTGGACACGATTATCAGGCGTTGGTGCTCAACATCCGCGTAGAGGCGGGACGCGACCACGGCTATTGCTGCGAAGGCGAGTAGCAGGGCGACGAGCTTGCTATTCACGAAGGGCCACCAACCTCATCGTTATCGTGCGTGGCATAGCATAGGGAACTCAAGTAAACTTAATAAGTCTTAAAGTTGCTGAATCCCCACTAATGCGAAGGAAACATTTTTAGCTGTATCCATGTGGAAAAGGTCAGTAGAGGACCTGAGAAAACGTCGTGTGGTAGACGTAAGTGAAAGTCGAACTCGTTTTTGGTGATGAATGGATTAACGTGGATTTGCCGGACACGGCACGCCTCGTCAAACCAGTTCCCGGTATTCCGCTCAAGCCCGTTGAAGATCTGGCCTCAGCCATTCGGGAGGCTTTAAGAAACCCCCTTGACGCAAAGCCTCTGCACGAGCTCGTTAAGCCGTTTTGGAAAATAACGATAGCCTTCGACGACCCCACCGTCCCATGCTTCGCACCGGTGTGGGAGACCGCCATCACGATAATACTGGAAGAGCTGAGGAAGGCTGGTGTGAGTAAGAGCCGGATAACGTTGCTATGTGCTACTGGCTTACATCGCAAGTTCCGCCTCTCAGAGCTTGAAAAAGTACTGGGAAGCCAGATCGTCGAGGGATTTGGGGACAGAATCCTATGCCATGACGCAGAAGACCGAAGTAACATCGTATATCTCGGGAGGACACCCTCCGGTTACGAAGTCGAAGTTAGCAGGCTCGTCGTGGACTCTGATCTCACGATATACGTCAACGCGTTATCCACTGCTTTCAATGGCGGGTGGAAGTCGATCTGCGTCGGGCTCTCTACATGGCGGTCCATTCGCTGGCACCATACGCCAGAAATTATGACGATGTCGATCGTCAAAAACCCCCTCCACGAAATCCTAAACGAGATGGGCGCCCTCATTGAGTCCAAGCTTGGATCGGAGAAGATCTTTAAGATCGAGACTTTGCTCGCAAATCCTTTCCAAGTCGCTAATGTTTGGGCTGGCTCGGTAAGTGCGACTAGGAGAGAGGCACTGAGCGTGCTGAAGGCCCATACGCCTCCGAGAAGAAGCCTATTGGAAGAGAAGGCGGACATCATCTGCTACGGCGTCCCCAATTGGAGCCCTTACGCCACTTTTGGATCCATGACCCCGATCTTAACCCTCATATCCACGGGCTTGGGGTATCTGGGCGGCGTGATCGAAGCCCTCGGCAAGCCCGGATGCAGCGTGATCATGGCCACCCCCTGCAAGAATGAGTGGGACGACGTCCACCATCCAGCTCACCGAGAGATATGGGAGCGAGTCCTCACGAGGTCGCTAGACCCTAGCGAGATCATGCGCGAGTATGCGGAGCAATTCGCAACTAGGGCGGACCTCATCCACAAGTATCGCTTCGAATACGCCTTCCACCCCGTTCACGGCATACTCGCTTTGCACCCGCTCAAACGCCTACGACACGCCGGACAAGTCTTTGTAGCTGGGGCGCGAGATCCTGAGCTCGTCAAGCATCTGGGCTTCACCTGGACAAGGACCGTAGAAGAGGCCATCGGTAAGGCTCGATCAATCCATGGAGGGGACGCTTTAATCGCTTGTGCGCAATATCCTATGATGGTTAATAGGCAGTAGGCTTCGCAAGCTCTAACGCTTGAAGAGGACACCCGCTCTTGGTTTTCTGCAACGACTTCTCCACGCGAGACGACCTTGCGACGCGGCGTACTGAGGGCTTAAGTCCTGATAAAGTCCTCCTAAGCGGCAATAGTCTCGGTCGCATGCGCATACGAGGGGCTATTGCAAGCTAAATCTCGGACGTGCGGCTCGCCTAGAAAGCGTTGTAGCTGGGAGACCGTCGAAGGGCAACAGATAAAAAGCCTAGCCAAGGGGGTAATATTTGATGCCTATGATTAAGGCGATTAAGAGGGTAGCGGTCGTAGGAGCTGGCACGATGGGCCACGGAATAGCTGAGGTGTGCGCGATTCACGGCCGCGAAGTGGTGCTGATAGACGTGAGCGACGACATATTGAAGAACGCCATCGAGAAGATCAAGTGGAGCCTCGAGGGGCTTAGCAGAAGGGGCCTAGTGAAGGAGCCCGTAGACGCGATTCTGAATCGCATAAAGCCCACGACGTCTTATGAGCAAGCTAGGGACGTCGATTTAGTCATCGAAGCAGTCGTCGAGAACGTAGCCATCAAGAAGGATGTGTTCAAGAGGTTGGACGGGATAGTAAAGGCGGATGCGGTCTTCACGACCAACACGTCCACGATACCGATATCCGAGCTCGCGAGCGCCACCAATAGGCCTGAAAAGTTTGCGGGTCTTCACTTCATAAACCCGCCAGTCCTCATACACTTCGTCGAAATAATCAGGGGGGATAAGACGAGCGACGAGTGCGTAGCGACAATAGTCGACTTCGCCAAGAGCATAAACTTCAAGCACGTGATTTTGAAGAAGGACATACCGGGCTTTCTAATAAATAGGCTAAACGCCAGGCATTACATAGAGGCCTCGAGAATGCTCGAAGAGGGCTTTGACGTGAGAGACGTGGACGCGGTTCAGAGGTTCAGGCTAGGCCTCCCGATGGGACCCTTTGAGCTCCTCGACTTCGTGGGGATAGACGTGGTCTTCTCCGCCTTCAATGAAATGGTCAAGAGGGGCTTTAGCGCTCGGATCCCAGAGGCCCTGAAGAAGATGTACGAGGAGAAGAGGTGGGGGATGAAAACCGGCCAAGGCTTCTACAAGTACCCGATGCCCGGCGCCTACATCAGGCCTACTATCTTGCCATCGGACAAGATGTACGACATGAACCCGTATAGGATGGTGGCCGCCGTCGTAAACGAGGCTGCCTGGCTCGTGAGGAACCAGATAGTCACGAAGGACGAGGTGGAGCTCGCCATGAGGGAGGCGATGCAGTGGCCCGTCGGCCCATTGACGTGGGCTGACAGGATGGGCTTGGACAACGTGATCTCAATACTGAACAATAGGTTCGAGGAGACGGGTCTCGAAGAGTACAAGCCGGATCCCTTGCTCGAAGACATGGTCAGGGAAGGCAAGCTGGGCCTCAAGACCGGGGAGGGATTCTTCAAGTGGACTTACGAGCGGAGGGACTTGGGCGCCGTCATATACGAGAAGAGGCACGACCACGCGGTAATAACGATCAACAGGCCCGACAAGCTCAACGCCCTGAACGAAGCGGTGTGGGAGGGCCTGAGGGTGGCGCTCGAGAGGGCCGAAGAGGACCCTGACGTGAGGGTCGCGATAATGACCGGCTCGGGGAGGGCCTTCTGTGCTGGCGACGACATAGCCATGATGAGCAAGTGGAGAAACTCTATGGATGCGAAGGCCTGGGCCGAGAGGTACGCCGCCCCGCTCATTGAAAAGATGATCGAGTTCAAGAAGCCCTTAATAACCTTGGTAAACGGCCTCGCGTTCGGGGGAGGAATGGAGCTGAACATGTTGGCGGACATAGTGATAGCAAGCAAGGAGGCCGTGTTCGCGATACCAGAGGCCCTCATAGGGGCCTTTCCGCCCCTGGCCTCGTCGTGTGGCATGCCCTTCGTAAGCAAGAAGGTGATAAGGTACGCTTTAACGGGGGAGTGGCTATCGGCCGAGCAGTGCAAGGAGCTGGGCCTCGTCGACATAGTCGTCCCGCCTGATCAGCTCGAAGCAACAGGGGCTGAGATCGTCATGAAGATAGTGAGAGCCGCGCCTCTAGGAGTAGAGGCCGTGAAGTCATCGGTGAGGGCGTATAGGAGGATGTACGAAGAGCTCTTGAGGGCTGCGACGCAAGACCTAGTAATACTCTCATCCTCTCAAGACTTCAGCGAGGGAGCGAAGGCCTTCGTGGAAAAGCGGCCCCCAACTTGGAAGGGGAGGTAGCGGCCGTCGCGACGGCCTAAGCTACGGTTTAAGAATAAAGAAAAAGGGCCTCGAAACGCCCGCTTTTTATTACATCTAGCCCCTCTTTTCCCTTTTAGATAGGAATTCTAGGCATGAGCATAGGCAGTGAATAGTGCGTTGGCCATCTGAATTCACGGGGCGTACTCCTTGCCGAATAGGAACCTCGATATTATCAGCTTCATTATGTCTCCCGTGCCATCGCCTATCAACATCCCCCTGACGCCCCTAAAGATCCTTTCTAAGTGGTAGTCCTTGGTGTACCCAGCGGCCCCATAGGTCTGGATGGCGTCGTTGATGGCGTTGAAGGCCACCTCGCACCCATACCACTTGGCCGCTGCAGCCTCGGCCCAGTAGGGCCTCTTGTTGTCGGCGAGCCACAGCGCGTGGTACGCCAAGAGCTTGGCTGCCCTAATCTTGGTCCAGTGCTCGGCCAGCCTGAAGCTGACTGCCTCGAACTTCGAGATGGGCTGCCCAAAGGCCTTCCTCTGCTTGGCGTAGTTTATGGCCTCCTCTAGGCACTTCTCGGCCAGCCCGAGAGAAGCCAGCGCCACGAACACTCTTAATATATTGAACTCCTCCATCAATATGTAGAACCCCAAGTTCTCCATCCCTATGAGGTTTCCAGCTGGCACTTCCACATCGTCGAACACCACACCGCCGAACTCGCCCCTTATGTCACTAGCCATGGACTCGAGCTCGTAGGGCTCGACCCCCTTCCTATCCGCCTCTATCAGCAGCAAGCTGATGCTCTTGTGGGGCGGGCCTGAGGTCCCGGTCCTCGCCGAAACTATGAAGGCGTCGGCCACTGGGGCGCCGGTTATGAACGTCTTCTCGCCCTTGACGACGTAGACGTCGCCCCGCTTCTGGGCCCTCGTAGTTATGGCCGCAACGTCTGAGCCGCAACCCGGCTCCGTGAAGGCACCAGCTATGACGAGCTCGCCCCTCAGCAACTTCTCTATGGTCCTCCTCCTCACCCCCTCGTCGGCTACGAAGGGCAACAACCTCGCGAAGCCGAATATCGTCAGGAATATGGGGGTCGGGAGCTCGTGCCTGCCTAGGACCTCGACGGCAACCCCTTGGCTCACGTTGTCGAGCGGAGAGCCTCCGAACTCCTCTGGTATGTTCATGCCGGTCAGGCCTATTTGGCTCAGCTTCTTCAGCAGACCTCTAGGAAAGGCCCTCTCCTTGATCCAATCGCTGATGTACGGGTCTATCTCCTTCTTACAAAAGTCCTCGATAGAGGTCCTCAACAATTCTTGTTCCTTAGAAAACGAGAAGTCCATGGGCTATCCCTTAACATAATCTAGGGCATCACTAAGAGTATAAAAGTTCTTCGGGGAACGTAGCCTAGAAATGGCCTTCTACCCAAAAGCTCGAGCAGTGGCGCTCAATAGCCTTTTTCGACAGGAAGAAGGACATAATTAAGCGAGGAGGCTTCACCATAAGCTCGGCCG
>CAZPGS010000054.1:0-5978 GCA_964586135.1 uncultured Nitrososphaerota archaeon | reverse complement strand
CGGTTGCCCAAGCCCGTTAGGCAAATTAGGAAATCAGGTGCGACGTGCTCGAGCAACTCTCGATTCTCCAAGCACTTCAACGTCTTCTCCTCATGGTACCTCATGGGCTCAGATATCGCCTTGGGGTAGAACCTCAACTCCTCGCCCCAAACCCGAGAGAGCTTCTTGCACGCGTCGGTGTATGCGCTTGCCCTGTCCTCTCGTCTCACCAAATTGGCGCCGGTCCTATAGAGATCCCACAACGTCGCCCTCAGCGCGTAACTCTTCAGCAAATAGGCCCCGCAGCAGTCGTCGGTCGTGTGACGCTTTATAGCTATTTCAGCCACTTCAAGTCCGTGTAGAGTCTAGTTCGAAATTTTCGCTAGGCCTCTAAGGTCCTTGTGATCCTCGGCCCTTTTGGACTTGACAATATTTAAATAGACCCCTAGGACGTATCCTGTCGTACCTCGTGGTGTTTAAGATGGTTGTCAGGGGGTCTTCTCCACAGGAACTCCAGAGGCTTTGGGGCGTCATCTCACGTCGTCGTGTTCTAATGCATTAGATGTACGGAGGTGCTTTTGTTGAACAAAGTCAAGTGGTGCTTGAGGGCCGTCGCCCTCGCCTGTGCATTAGCTCCGCTCTTGTGTGTTATGGCGCAGTACCTGTCGGCTGGCGACCCTTTGGGCTTGCTCATACCCCCGCAGTTGCGAGTGCTGATGAGCCCTTCAGCCTTGGATCGAGGCGGCGATCTGAGCTCGACCCTCGCTGCGCTGGGCATAAACCCCAGCGACTTTGAGATGCCACAATTCGAGGACTTAGCTTTTGACGATTCTACAGGCACTGCCATCTTGAGGTTGAAGATCACCAACCCACTAACGCGCCAGAGCATAATGCTCAACAGGCTCAGCTTTACCGTGAAGAACGGCACGCGCTCATTTACGGTCGAGCTGAAGGGCAAAGTGATTGTCGAGGCAAATTACACTGGCGTGGTGAGCCTGTCGTTCTCGTCAAGCGATCCTGATGCGCTGCGATGCCTTGTCAACATAATTAAGGGCGTCGAGCTACCTGCCTACGTCGAGGACCTACAGCTCTCCGACCTCTACATCGACGTCAACGGCATATTGATAGTAGCTCCGGACCTCGGCAAGCTCAGCGAGCTACTCGGTAGCAAGGGCCCATAGGGAGGCCGTGCACGTGAAGAGGAACTGGTTCGCCCTCGCCGCTGGCGTGTTGATGTTCTCAACGGTTGCCTCTTCTATGTCCTCCCCTTGGTGGAGAGCGGAGATAGGATCCGGCCTCATAACGGTCAACGTGGACCCCTTCTTCACAAGCTTCAAAGTCCTCGGGGTCACCCACGTAGTCCCCATAATCTTCGCCCTCAACGTCGGGTTGATAGCCCTCTTCGTAGCCAGTGGTATAGCCCTCATCATTTACACCATTAAGCCGGGCAAGGGCTACTCGAAGCACCTCTTATCGTTCGGGTGGAAGCGCCCGCTCCACGTGACTGCAGGGTTCTTCGTCACGCTGGCGTTGTCGCTTTACGTCACACCACTAGCCGTTAACGCGATAGCCCACGACTTCGAGGTCCCGACCCCTATAGTCCCTTTGATGGGGTCCTCAACGATACATCTGTCAAACAACATCTTCAACATCCCCGCCCAAGTCTCAGTCACCGTGATGACGACCTTCACACTTTCCTTCTTCTTGGGGGTAGCGACGGTCGCGTTATCTATCGCGGCGAGGGCATATAGTCGAAGAACGCCTGGTGTGAACAAACCCACGAAGGTAGAAACCCTCGGCTCCACGAAATTGTCGTCACCTGAGACAACATAAAGTTATGAACTGTCTAGATCCCTTCTATGAGCACTTTGCGATCGAATCCAAAGAGTTAATCGCCCATCTGCGGGTGATGTTCGTAACTCGATGAAACTTAACCGCAGCACTCGCGGGTGGCTTGAAGTATAACAACTCAACACGAATTGCGTGAAAAATTGCTTTGGAGGGCGTTAGGGAGAAGGGTCGAGGCTTAAAATCGCAGATCTGTGTAATGATAAAATAATAAATAAGAAGTGAAAGGAGGCCTATCAGTCGTCAAACTTTCAGCGCCTTGGCCTATGTACAGCACCATTAAGCCTTCGGCATGCGCCATGTCGGTCAGCCCCCTGTCTCCCGTGACTACCACCTTGCTGTTGGCCTTTTTGGCTGAAGCTATCTGAAGGGCGTCTGCCCCGTAGACGTGGCACTTCAATACCAGCATCAGCTTTATAGAGTCTCGAGGGACTTGCGGGCTTACGTTGACGACCACGAGTCTGTGAAGCCTCGAGAGGGTTACGAGCTCCTTCAGCATATCCTTTATCAATTTCTTGGCGTTGAGATCCTATCCCCTCTCGTACTCGTCAAACACCACTACGGCTCGGCGATGTTTCAGCAGGAGAAGGACAAACTCTTTTCCCTCTCTAGGCGTCCCTCACGCCGACCCGTATTTTTTCTAATCTCTCTCCGCCAGTAAAGGCCTCTAAGCTGGGGGCCTCTGGAGTGATGCCGGGCATGTGGAACATGGGGACCGCTCCGCTAACGTGAAGTGGAGAGGCCAGTAGCTCGAGTTGCTCCAAGGTCATCTTCTTCGGCAATCCTGAGAAGACGAAGATTTGGTTGCCCACGGCCTTGCCAACATGCCATGCAAGGGCCCCTCAGTCCGCATCCGTAAACTCGTCGAAGTCTATTCCACCGCAGTCGACCAGAACCTGTCAATTGCTTCTTCTCCATAGTTCCCTCGTATCACTAACTCGTACGGGCCCTCGGAAATACCTACAAGCTCTAGACGATACGTGCCAGCTTGCGGATTTGCTATGACCACGTACTGCGGCTCTTTGAACGGGCCTGAGTAAACGGCCGTCAGTATTTGATTTTCTCGTAGCTCGACCATGCAATTATACCCTGTGGCATTGCCTTGAGGGTCTATGATCCTTGAGAGGCAATTCGACCTTAAGATGAATAAAGGTATGACACTCGCTGTGCCGATGGAGCTATCCTCCTCGTTTTTAGCGATAAAATGGCATAGGCCGTTGCGAGCTAGGACCAGGTCTGTGTTTCGTCTTTGCACTTTTCTCAGAACCACAACTTTTTTAGCCGACTAGACCTCACGGAGCCTCGCTTTCAGGGGCCCGGACCTCCGTTCCGTCGAGGCGGAGCCTGCCCCTCTGGCAAGCACGCCCAGAACTTTATAACGCATTTCTCAGTTAAAGTGACCGGGAGTGCCATTTGCTATGCGCAAAAGGGTCGCAATCGAGGTGCACCCGGAGAGGTGCACAGGTTGCTTGATCTGCCAGCTGTGTTGCTCGCTCGTCCACTACAAGACGTTCAACCCCTCTACGGCCAGGATACTCGTCAGATTGGCAGGCGAGCCAGAAATAGGCTTCACCGATGATTGCGATGAGTGCGGCACGTGCGCTCGATTCTGCGTCTACGGCGCGCTAGAGGTCAAGGAGGTGCGTTGCTGAGATGGGCAAGTTGGGCGGCTACGCGGGCAACATACTCTACGTCG
This sequence comes from uncultured Nitrososphaerota archaeon, assembly GCA_964586135.1. Taxonomy (GTDB): domain Archaea; phylum Thermoproteota; class Methanomethylicia; order Nezhaarchaeales; family WYZ-LMO8; genus WYZ-LMO8. The sequence continues at coordinate 2,455 of CAZPGS010000054.1, read as the reverse complement.
ACTTGAGCAAGGGAGAAGTCGAGGGGCTCCCTCTCGACTTGGAGCTGGCCAAGAACTACATAGGAGGCCTCGGAGCTAGCGTAAAGCTGGGCTACGACCTGATAAAGCCTGGGATAGACCCCCTGTCCCCGGAGAACGTGATAGTGATAGGCGTAGGCCCACTCGTCGGGACCATAGCCCCTGGGTCCTCGAGGGTTTACGCCGTGACCAAGCTCCCTGCGAACCGCGCGATCGGGTGGGCTGGCGCTGGCGGCTGTAGCTTCGGATGCATGCTCAAGAATGCGGGTTACGACCATGTGGTGATAAGGGGCCGCTCACCCAAGCCCGTCTACTTGAAGATATTTGACGACGACGTCGAGATATGCTATGCAGAGGGGCTTTGGGGGAAGGGAGTGGAGCGGACTACCGAGGAGCTCTGGAGGAGGTACGGGAGGCCGACAGGCGTAATAGCCATCGGCCAAGCCGGGGAGAACCTCGTCAACTTCTCCATGGCCTTCGTTGACAAGACGTCGACCCTCGGGAGGGGCGGGCTCGGAGCGGTCATGGGGTCCAAGAACCTCAAAGCGATAGTCGCTAAGGGGACGAAGGGCGTGGGCTTCTCGGACGCCAAGTTCGTGAGGTTGTGCAACGAGCTGTTCGAGCGGATAAAGAGGTATCCGCGCCTGAGGGAGTGGCAGGAGCTCGGGCTCTTGGTGAGCCTCCCCGTCTTGCCGAGAGAGCTGTACTTGGAGAAGCTGAAGAAGGCTAGGATTAGTTGCGTGTCCTGCCCGATAGGCGATAAGGACGTGATAGAGATAAGGGAGGGCAGGTTCAAGGGCTTGACGAAGTTCACGAGCTCCGCGGTCAACACCGCGATGCCAACGCTCTACGGCCTTTCCTACGACGAAGCGATAAAGTGCGTCGCCATCCTCGACGACTACGGGATGGACATGTTCGAGTTCTTCGCCGTCATCGAGGCCGTCAATAGGTTGTACGACGAGGGGGCGATAGCCCGAGAAGTCCTCGAGTCGAAGATCGAGTACAGCTACGAGTCCCTCGTCGAGTGGGCCGAGAGGATAGCGTATAGGAGGGGCCTCGGGGACGTCCTGGCAGAGGGGCTGACGGGGCTCGTCAAGAGGTTCGGGGAGAGGGCGATAGCCCGCGCCACGCCCGCGGTGAAGGGGTTGGCGGCTTACGTGGGCCCGAAGGGCCCGGTGCTGTGGAACAGGTTCGGCACGATGGAGTTTGGACAGCTCGTGAGCCCTAGGGGCCCCCACGTCGCTTCAAGCGGGTCGCCCACCTACTTCGCGGTGCGGCCCCTTCAAGACTTTGCAACGCACTTGAAGAGAATGGGGGTTCCAGACGATGCGGTGAAGAGAATCTTGCCGAGGCCCCGTGACTGGTCGCGGGGTTTGCAGAGCGGGCTCGTCCCCCCAGACGAGGAGGTGGGACTCAACGTTGGGCGCCTCACGAGGTACTCAGAGGACTGGTTCATGGTCTTGGCCTCTCTGGGCGTGTGCGCGAGGGCGCAGATCAACAGGTTCTACAGCGCCAAGCTGGCCGCCGAACTCTTCTCAGCCCTAACCGGGATAGAAATGGACGAGAGGGAGCTCATGAGGTGCGGTGAAAGGGCCTGGAACCTGCTGAGAGCCGCCAACGCCAGGGAGGGGTTCAGCCGTAAGGACGACGAACCCCCCGAGAGCTGGTTCTCTGAGCCAACCTTCGTGGACTACAGCAAGGGGGTGGTCAGGATAACGAAGGAGATCGTTGACATGCTCTTGGACGAGTACTACGAAGAGAGAGGATGGAGCAGGAACGGAGTTCCCACGAGAGAGAAGCTACTGGAGCTGGGGCTCAGAAGGGTCGCCGAGGACTTGGAGAGGCTGGGCATCGAGGTCTAGCCCACGGCTCCTGCATGACCTCGAGTCCGCGCTACGTCTGCTTGGCCTTTGGGTCGCGACAACATGGCTTTAACGGACATTTGGTGCAGTGTGGAGACCTTCCACTGTTAATAGCTGTAGTTATAAGGTTAGGGCTCATTTAAGGTTTGGCGTGAGAGTACGATGTGCAAGAGCGGCTTGCGCTAAGAGGAGGGCTAAAGTCTTCAGCTCTTGAGCGGGACTTTTTTTGGTCGGGGGAGATCGAGCGAGTCCCACGAAAAGCAGAAGCGCGTGTAGCCCTCTACTTCAATGACGTCCTTAACTCAGCGCCTCCTAGTGAGGCCTCTACTTTAATTTCGTTGCCCTCTCAACGATCCATCGCTTGCCGCCAAAGCCCGCGAGGTGCCCTATTAGCATGGCCGTCCTCGCCCTTCTTCCCTCGTGGTAAGCCTTAACAACTAAAAGCCTCGCCCTTCAGGGCGGGGAGGAGGTCAGGTTTAGCGTTCCGCAAAGGGCTTGATCTCCACGAGTAGCCATAGAACATGTGGTGACGATCGGGACGCTCATCATAGAGGGTATGGAGGTGGGATGGACAA
>CAZPGS010000053.1:0-6005 GCA_964586135.1 uncultured Nitrososphaerota archaeon | reverse complement strand
GTGCTCTTAGTGGACTCTGACGAGTCCAACATCTTGCTGCCCAAGCTCTTAGGGGTTGAGCCCCAAAGCCCCTAGCCGAGTACTTAGGTGGCAAGAGGAGAATATTCCATAGAGGCGAGGCGGACATAGCGAGGGCATTAGGGGGCACTGAAAAGAGGGTTAAGCTAAGTAACCTGCCCCTGAGCGCGTCTCCACTTCGCCCGAAGGAATCAAGCTGGTGACCATAGGCAAGGTGAGGAGCTTCGGAGAGGGCTGTGCTTGTCCGTTCAACTCCTTGACTAAGATCTTGTTGAAGAGCTTAGTACTGGGCCCTAGAGAGTTGGCCCTTGTCGACACCGACGCCGGCATAGAGCACTTGGGGAGAGGAGTGGAAGAGGGGTGCGACGCGATAGTGGTCGTCGCAGACCCCACGGCAGATGCCTTGGTGCTGGCGAGGGACCTCAAGGACTTCTCTCAGAGCCATGGCAAGAGGTTCTGGCTCGTTCTGAATAAGGCCACTTCTAGAGTCGTGGGGCGCGTCGAGAGGAAGGCAAGTGAAGTGGGGCTCGAGGTCGACGGCGTGATAAGCTTCGACGAAGAAGTCTTCGAGTCGTGCCTTGAGGGCGGACCTCTGCGCGCAAATACCGCTACTCGCGACGTGGAGGCGATATTGAGGAAAGCCGGACTCTTAGGGAGCTCGTAACTGAGGCCGGGTCGAGCACCTGCCCTCGATCGAGCCTGAGGTCTGCTTCGACCGGTCATGATGGTTAGGGCAGCAGAAGGTCTTTATGCGCCTTATTGGGATCTTGACGTAGACTTCATCTCCCACGCTCAGTGCTAAGTCGTACTCGTCCTCCGGCTTTATGCAGAGCAGGCTCGGCCCCCCGATTAAGACCCTTTATCCTATAGTAGGACCCTTCTTTCAGGATCTCCTCGACTACGCCCTTAAACGTGTTGAACTTGGATTTAGGGTTTGAGGTCTTCATTAATATGACCCCCTCAGGGGGCATGGCTATCTTCCTTTCACCCCCCGTCGTAGGGAGCTAGCAATCTTATCCCTTTGCACTTGACCTTAGTAGCCCTTCATGCACTAGCTTGAGGCCTGCGCACTCTAAGATGTTAGGACCTCCGAGCACCTCCCTCACTCTAAGGTCTTCTTGCTCGAAGAAGACGCAGTTAAAGGGTCCTGCACATCTCAGTTCACCCCTTACCAGCACCGCTGCTCTGTCGGCCAGCTCCTCGGCCTCGATCACCTCGTGCGTTGCGAAGACCGTTGTCAGTCCCAGCCTCTTCTGGAGGGCTTTGAGCTCCATCCTGAGCCTCCTCGAACCGCTCTTTGTCAAGCGCCATCCACACGGCGGCAGAGTGGTCATTGAACTCGACGGCCATGGCTATCTGGCTCACTATAGCGCTGAAACCGGGTAGCAATGCTAGGGCGGAGAAGGCCAAGACGCTTGCCAATGCCACGCCAATTATGGCCAATTATGGTGCTCAAAACCCTTGGCGGGCTCACGGCACGACGGTCTCCGGGATATAGCTTATAAAACCGCCGGGCTGTAACAATTAACTTCTCTCAATTGATAAGAGCTCTCACACCCTCGATGCGCTCACCATCTCTCAGAGAAGCAGAGCCTCTTGAGCCCAAACTCGTAAGCGGCGGACGCTATGGTGACTCCGTAAAATACCAGTTGCTTGCCCTTGAAGAGCTCGATTATCTCGTCTATCGTGTTGTTGACTATCGTCGAGCCAGTGGCTATGACCACGTCGCTCCAAGCTATGGCCTCGCGATTCACCTCGTGGGACTCAATCTTCACGCCCCTCTTAACTCGCCCCACGTTCTCGGGGTCCATGTCCGTGACGCGAAAGTTCCTGAACCTCTTCGATAGGTTCTGAGCTATGGATGGCTGGAAGCCTATCATTAGCAACTTCGTCTCGGGCGTAGCCATCGAGGCTAAGTAGTCAGCGATCCTCTCGCCGCAGATCTCCGGCCCTTCGTCCTTGCAGTGGACCGTGTTGTCGATGAGTCCGAGGTACCTATACGTGGCGTTCGCGACGGCCACGAATATCGCCCTCTCACCGCTGGTCGAGAGGCTCATCCCATAGACGCCCTCTAAGCTGCCCTCATACCGTTGCGGCTCGTCCGTGAACGCCTGCCCGATGGCCCCCTTAAGCTCGGCTTGTATCAAGACCTCGCGCCCCCTCACTATCGGGTAGTCGCTCTGCCGTGGCCTGCCGATGGCCTCTTCCGGCTTTAGGCCTCGAACGCTCACGACGACCTCGCATTCGCTAAGGCCGCTTCGTCTTACCTTCTCCCACCACTTCTCCTTCAACCTCTCGAGCAGCACTTTGAGCACCAGCCCACTTACCTCGGTCGCCCTTGATTTAAACTTTAAAACTTTAGGATTTCGGCCTTCTCAAGTCGAGGGGGTTCTCGTGCTGGAGCAGAGATTTGCCCCATGCCTCTTCGATGACGCTGGCTTTATTCGCGCTCTCCTATCAGCGCATCGAAGCGCATATTAAGATGGTCGCCCCTTAACTCGCTTGAGCTTGCCATGTTTGAGAGATGGGAGCTAGTGAGCATAAGGGAGCTCGAAGGCGGCTTAGCCCACGACAGGTTCCTTAAGAACGCTGTTCAGCTTAGGGTCAAGGCCTTAAAGGACTTAACCCCCGAGGAGGCCAAGATGGTCGCCATGGCGGTAGGCGGCAGGCTAGTGGACTTCAAGATAGACGACGCGACTGCGTGGGCCATAGCCGTGACCCCTCTCCCTGGCTTCCACATAGTCTTCTGTATGCAGAAGTACTCGCCCGAGTTCGAGGACACGATAGAAGTCCTCTTCTCTCGAAAGGCCATAGAGCTCGGGATGCCAGCCGAGGACGCGAGCGAATGGGCAATCCTCTACTTGAACGCCATGATATATGTCGTGAGGCACGTGCTCAAGAAGGACGTCGAGAGGGTCTCCCACTACCTTTAACGACCCTTTCCGGCCTTTCCAGCCTCCACTAAAGAGCGGAGGCAACCGCTGCTCAAGGTACGGCATGGCAAGTAATCAACCGCCTCCTATCCGTGTGGTCTCTGGCTCTCCCTCGAAGTGTTGGTCGCCGGTGATGAGGCTAGCATTGAGGGCCCTCGCCGTAGCTGGTATTGTGACATCGACGAGACTGGGCTCCCTCAGACCTGCTCTTTTAGCCTTATCCCTCAACTCACGGTCTACCTCAGCGGCCTTTATCGCTATATTCTTGTCTATGGGGATTATCCTCGATATCTCAGAGATCTTAGAGAGCCTCTCCTTCACCGCGCCCAGCTCGACGCCTTCCCTAACGTACTTCTTAGAGAGCTCCGCCAAGACTGTGTCTGGAGTGCATACCTCCTCGGTCGAGCCCAGCCTCTCTTTGACCATTCAGCCCTTCTCGCTTCCTATGAAAAGCTCGACCCAAGCGTACGTGTCAACTGCGATCTTCACCGCGATCTTCCTCTGTGAACGGCTTCACTCTATCTCTGTCCACCCCGAAGACCTCTTCGAGAAGTCCCTGCCTCCTCTCCTTCAGGGACCTCCTTATCACATCCTCTATGCTCTTGGCCTTCCATGACTCTCTTAAGGCTTCAAGCTCCTCCAGTGTCGACCGAGACACCTTTATCGTTCATTCTTTTTACACTTTATAAAAATTTCTGGCAGCAAAGTGCCGAAGCTGAAGACGCGAGGCTAGTTAATTGGCGGGCGAGCATCTCATCGTTCTCTTCAAGCGCTAACGTTTAGATACGTCGCTGGCTGAAAGCTAAGGCTCTTGAACGGCTTTGCCCACGACCGAGGCCCTTGAACAGGTCACGCACTAAAAGCATAAAAGCCCCTCATGTCCTCGTAGATGAAGTGAGGGCCGGTAGTTTAGCCTGGCCAGAACGCTACCCTTACGAGGTAGTGGTCCCCGGTTCAAATCCGGGCCGGCCCACTAAATTTTTAATCGAATCCTCTAATTAGAGGCTTCCCTTTATCTTATTGGAGGAAGGTTGAAGGCAAATATACCTACTTGCTTGAGGATGAGGATGTAAAGCGTTAGTTTGATAACTTAGCGGCTAAGTCGATGGTTACGGCAAGCGTTTACTTAAGGACCTTGGGCTTTTACTGCAAAATTAACAAAACAGATCCCAAGGCTATGCTTAAGGTTGCCAAAACAAAGGCTTTCAGAGACAGCTTTATCGATCTCATTCGAAAGATGGAGAGCGAAGGTAAGGCAGGCTCATACTTAGTGAGGTTTATAAGGTTCTTAACTCGTGGCTTGCTTATAACAACTTGAACGTTAAGCTAAAAGTAAACATAAAGGGTGAATCGGATACTCCAACCATAGCTGATGAAAGAGTTCCAAGCAAGGAGGAACTTGATAGGATAATCAGGATGGCAACACCAAGGGCAAGAGTTTCATTTGCATTGATGGCGTTTAGCGGGTTAAGACCTCATAGCTTAGGAAATTATGATGGAAGCGATGGGTTAAGGCTTGGAGACTTTGTTGAAGCAGAGATAAGGGATAATGGGATAGAATTTGTCAAAGTCCCGGCCATGCTTGTTGTTAGGAAGGGTTTGAGCAAAGGTGGGCATCAGTACTTTACCTTTGTTCCAAAGCAAACGATAACATACACAAAAGAGTACTTGGATGAAAGGTTGAAGCAAGGCGAGGAGCTTGGCAAGGGTTCACCGCTTTTTGGCTTTGATCCCCGTGGACCGAGAAAGAACAGATTCCTAAGAACAACACTAATTACAAGAGATATTAGGGAAGCGATTCTGAAAGCTGGCTTTAGCTGGAGGCCCTATGTGCTCAGGGCTTACTGCGATACAAACATGATTATCGCTGAATCTAAAGGAAAAATATCTCATCCTTACTTACAGTTCTTGATGGGACATAAAGGAGACATAAAAGCAAGATATTCAACGAACAAAGGAGTTCTACCACCAGACATGATTGAGGATATGAGGAAATGCTACAAGGATTGCGAGCCTTTTCTGATCACAGTAGCTCAGCCGATAGAGCAGGCGAGTATTGTAAAAGAAGCGAAAAATAGAGGCTTTAAAGAGCATGGCTAAGAGCTTGCTTGGGATAGATTTGCTTGAGGTTAAGGTTGCCAAAGAAAAGGAAATTGGAAGAGAAGTGAACAAGGATGAAGAGCTTGAGCTCTTCGAGAATGAGCTTAAAAACTTAGGGAAGGTAAACATAACCCTCAAAGGATAGTAATGGGAGATGAGCTTGAAAAATATTTAGTTGAGGGTTGGCAGTTTATAAGCGTGCTACCTTCACAGAGGATATTGATAAGGAAACGTTGATGAAGATAAGGGCGTAACTACATGGATAAAGCTCCTGGAGAGGTTGAAGAGTGCTACAGGAGAATGATAAGGATGGAGATGATAAAGCGGCAGGCCTTAACCACAGAAAAATCAATCTTAAGTACGTGGAATCGCTGAGAAAGCTCATTCAAGAGGATTATGAATTGCTCTCCAGGCCCTTAGAAGATGTTTTGAAAGAAAGCTTTGAAAAATTTAAAAGAGGTGAAGATGTAGGGGGATTATTGCCAACTGGCTTATAACTTCTTTAGCGACCAGCGTGCAAGCATCGCTTGTTCGACCGTTGCCAGAAATGATAAAACACATAGAAAACGTAAACAACTTCTTGAACTCGGTAATAAATCAAATAATCAATGAGCTTCGAAAAGAAGGCATATATCTCCATCCTATAGAACTAGTGAATCTACCGACGCAGGATGTCTTTTCGATAGCTAGAGGTTTAAAGGATGCCCTTTACAAGATTGATATGAGTATTGGAATACTCGAAGGTTTAATAGATGCATCCAAAACATGGATGGCTAGTGACCTGCGGAGTATTATAAGGAAGAATAAATTTTAGAGAAGGGGTGAACCGAATGTCCCTGTTAAAGAGCATTGCTGACAGTTACATGCACAAGGTTTCTGGGCTAAAGGAACATTGCGACAGATGCCTTAGAACAGAGAGGTGGGGAGGAAGCGTTGTCCTAATGGTTGTGGATG
>CAZPGS010000052.1:0-6104 GCA_964586135.1 uncultured Nitrososphaerota archaeon | reverse complement strand
CGGGCCCGGGGGGATTCGAACCCCCGACCTCCGGCTCCGAAGGCCGTTGCTCTATCCTGGCTGAGCTACGGGCCCCGTAATTTTAACTAGCCTCTCCCTTAAGCCTCTTTTCTTGAGCTGTCGTGAAAGGGCTCGTGTTAATGAGCATTAAGCCCAAGTACGGCCTAGAGATATTGAGAGGCCGCAAGAAGGTCGAGCTCAGGGGCTCTGTGGGCACGATAACCTCGGGTGACGTCGTCGTCCTCTACTTGAGCTCTCCGATACAAGCCATAGGCGGGGAGTTCAGGGCTGGGAGAGTGGTCTTTGGGATCGATGAAATCAAGAGGTTCGTAGAGGGGCTCGAGGACCCAGGGGTCGATAGAGAGGACTGGGGCTACCTAACCGGCAGGAGGAAGCCGATGGCAATAGAGGTCCTGGACCCTTTGGAGTATGAGGTCAAGGTGACCTTGCGTGCCCTGAGAAGCGAGCTCCCGGGCTTCAGGCCTCCAAGGAGCTACAGGGTCTTGAGACCTGAGGAGCCCCTCTACGACGTCATAGAGAGGATTAGGAAGACGTCTCTCAGACGCCCTAAGGCCTAGACTTAGCCCCTCTTAGGAGCCCGTTGGCCAGATACCTCAAAGCCCCCTCTTGGTCCTTGGCCTTGACGACGCCCGACGCCACCAAAACTCCTTGAGCCCCCAGCCTGAGCGCGGCCTCCACGTCTTCGCCGCTTGTTATCCCAGCGCCACATATGATGACGACCTCAGGGTTCACCTGCTTGATGAGCTTTATCGTATCAGTTATGACCTCTGGCCTAACCTTGGACACTGCCCTGCCAGTACCTATGAGCTCGGGGGGCTCTATGGCTATGAGCCTTGGCTTTAGGGCCGAGAGGGAAGCGGCCACCTCGGGAGTGCTCGCGCACACGACGACCTCTAGGCCAGCGCTCTTGGCCCTCTTGACTATCTCGTCTACCTCGTCTATCCGCAACCTCCTTTCTGAGTGGTTGACTAAGGTCCCCACGGCCCCTGCCTCCTTAACCGCCTCGATGGTCACGCTTCCGGTGTAGGCCCCGGGGGGGTAGGGATCTACGTGCTGCGCTAGGACTGGTATCGAGACTGAGGAGGCTATTGCAGCTATGTCGACGGCTTGGGGGGCCACGGCGACGTTAATCCCAAGCTCGTCGGCCACTCTCTCGCACTTCTTTGCGAGCTCTAAGGCCCTCCGGCCAGTAGCCTCTAAGTATGTCTTGAAGTTCACTATAATAAGCGGGAGTTCGAGCTTTTTCATATCAATGCCGAGCCTTGGGCCGCTTAAAAAGGTTATTTGGAAGGGCTTGAGTAGATCTTAACCCGGAGGTTGCCTCTTGCTCCCACATCCAGTCGACGAAATAAGGTGCTTGAAGAGTGAGGACCTGAAGGGCTTCAACGTGGCGCTCTGCGTCACGGGGAGCGTCGCCTCTTACAGGGCCCTGGACTTGGCCCGAGAGCTGATAAGGAGGGGGGCGAGCGTCAAGTTCGTGGCCACCCCCAACTCCCTGAAGTTCGTGACTCCGATGATGATGTACTGGGCCACAGGCCAGAAGCCGATAGTGAAGGGCACCGGGAGGACCGAGCACATAGCCATCGCCGGTAAGAGCGGGTGGGCCCATGCAGTAGTAGTGGCCCCCGCGACCGCCAACACCATATGCAAGCTCGCCAGCGGGATCTGCGACAACGTGGTAATGGACTTGTTGGTGACGGCCTTGGGCTCTCGAAAGCCGATAGTAATGGCACCCGCCATGCACGCAGACATGTACTTCTCGTCCGTGGTCAGGGAGGGGCTCGAGAAGCTAAGGGGGATGGGGGTCACGATAGTCGATCCCGACTTTGAAGAGGGGAGGCTGAGGATGGCCTCTGTGGAGGAGATAGCTGACGTGGTGGAGGACTCCCTAAACCCCGTGGCCGGGCTGAGGGGCTTAAAGGTCCTCGTGACGGCGGGGCCGACGCGCGAGCACTTGGACCCCGTGAGGTTCCTCAGCAACGCCAGCTCGGGCAAGATGGGCTACGCCATAGCCTCTGCGTGCGCCAACAACGGCGCCGAGACGTTCTTGGTATCAGGCCCCACGAGCCTCAAGCCGCCCAAGGGCGTGCGCTTTAAGAGCGTCACCTCCACGAGGGAGATGTTGGACGCTTGCCTTGAGGTCGTCGAGAAGGAGGACCCCCAAATAATAGTGTTGGCGGCAGCTCCCTCGGACTTCTACTTCGAGGAGAGCTACGGCGACAAGGTGGGTTCAGAGGCTACACTGAAGGTCACCTTAAAGCCCAATCCCAAGATATCGAAGGCCCTGAGGGAAAGAGCGCCAAGAGCCGTCCTCGTGGGCTTCAAGGCCGAGTACGGCATTCCCTTCGAGGAGCACGTGAGGAGGGCGAGGGCGAGGATGGAGGAGCACGGCTTCGACGTGATGGTTGCCAACGACGTCTCGAGGCGCGAGATAGGCTTCGGCTCGGACTTCAACGAAGGCGTCATCATAACTAGGGACAAGACATTCGCAACTGGCAGGTTGACCAAGAGAGCCTTGGCTCGAGCACTCTTGCGCGAGGCCGTCAAGGCGTTAGAGTTGAAGAGGGCCTCGAGCTAGGCTTGTAGCTTCCTGACCCTCTCGAATATCTCGAGCCAAGTGAGCATGCAGCGGCCTAGCTCGTAGAGCCTGTCCACGTCGCTCTCGTACTTGGCCATGTTGGTGAGCTCCATGAGCTTCTGGCTTGCAGTCGACGTGAGCTCGCTTATGACTTGAATTTGGGTCGCCTTGGCGACGTCCTCTCCCTCTTTTACGAATACGACCCTCTTCTCGCAGCCCGGGCAGTACACGTCCCCGCTCTTCAATTTAAAAAGAGGGGAGTTACATATTGGACAAATATCAGCCAACATGGTTGCCCCGCTTCTCAGGAGGTCGACCATGCGCTTCATTCTGGCGACGTCGTTCTTGTCCTTGCTCACGGGGAGACCTCCGACCTCACGCGCTTAATCCTTTACCTGCTCTAGTATGCTAACGGCTTGCCAGATGGCCGTCCTGGCGAAGAGCGGCATGTTGGGGTCTTGGCTACACTCGTCGAGTATGCTTATGGCGTTCGACGCCCTGACCCCTGGCGTGTACTTCTTGTCCTTCAAGACCTTTATAGACTCACTACAGGCCCTCCTGATGTTCCTGGGAACCCCAAAGTCGTCGGCTATCCTCTGTAAAACCATGATGGCCTGCTGGATCTTGCGCTCAACGTCATTCTCCGCAGACACGGACAACACCCTCGCAAGGCGAGCTAAGAGAGGGGGGTACAAGGCCTAGTAAGAAAAGGCTTAAGCCCCTTCTTAAAAATCTTTCATAATAAGGTTAAATGCTATAAAGCCAGAGAACGTGAGCGCCTTGACCGTGAGCGAAGTCTCCGTGATGGTCAGGGGGATATACACGACGGCCTTGGTCAAGCTACTGCTCGACCATGGCTTCGAGATAGCTAAGCCGTCGGCTACCATAGCTGAAAGGTTCGGCCTCAGAGACTCGCCTAGGGACTGGAATGCGGTGATTAGAGACTATAAGCCCCCCAAGGGCTCCATAGCCGTCGAGGGCCCAAAGTCGCGCGAGGTTGTGAGGTTTTTGATGGACAGCCTACCCGACATCATCGTCGCGAGCAAGAAGGCTGGTTACGAGATCTACAAGGGAGTCGTCGAGAGAGCGGACGAAAAGGGATGCTACGTCAATTACGGCGATGGAGTTGGCTTCTTGCCTGAAAGGCTCGTCGAGGGGCAGGAAGTGATAGTCTCGCCTATCAGGGACCTAGCCCTCAAGGACAACTACATTGCCTTAACGAAGAGGGTGAGGATAGTAGGCCACTACGCGGACTTGGTTAAGGAGGGCTGGATCTCGACGCCCAAGGGCGCGCCCTCAGCGATGGCCAACAAGCTAATGAACTTGGGCGATCTGATGAAGCTGCCGGACTGGGGAGTGCGGTGGAAGAGGGAGGCGTTGACGGCAGGCATTAGCGAGCTACTCGAAGAGCTCCAGAGACTGAGGGAGGAGGCCTTGAAGTTGACGCAGAGGGCTCAGGAGGCCAAGGCCCCTTGCCTCGTTTACGAGCCGCCGACGCGCTACGTGGTCATGTTGTCCTATGGGAGCAAGAAGCGCCTCGACGAGCTCCGAGGCCTCGTGGTCGCGACCATGCCCAACCACCACTTGATAAAGAGCTGGGGGAGGAGGTACGCATACGCGGTCGACGTCGTGGAGAAGCTCATGGTCGCTTTGGGCGCAGAAGTGGGTGTTGCAGCATTCGATGCGATGGTGAGGGGCGCTATCAAGAGGGGCGCCAAGATGGCGATAGAGCACGTGAAGCCCGACGGCAGGGTGTATGAGCTGACGCCGGGAGTCGTGGAGGAGTTCGACGCCGAGACCGTGACCGTGACGTTGCGCAGGAGGTTCAAGGGCGGCGGGGTCTACGACGGCCTCGGAGTGCCGAAGGAGCGAGGGGACTACGGCCTCTCGACGTACAGGCTCGGATCGCCGATATCGAAGACCGCTTACTACGACGAGAAAGGAGGCCTGAAGGGGGTCTACGTCAACTTGTCCACTCCCGTGGAGATAGCGCCTAAGAGGGTCAGGTACGTGGACCTCGAAGTCGACGTGGTGGCCAAGCCGAGCGGAGAGGTTCAAGTCCTAGACTTAGACAAGGCCAAGGAGCTGGTGGAGAGAGGCGCGATGACGACCAAGCTCTACAACGCCGTAGCGGAGATGGCCGAGAAGGTCAAGGACTCGCTTATAAAGGGAGGGGATGTGGAGCTCGACCTCAAGCCTTTCTGACTCTGACGACCAAGAACCCCTGCTTGAACGAGGCTATCCTTAAAGACGTGGTGTCGACGGGCTCCGGGAACCTTACGACCTTGCTGTACCTCTTGAACTCGACGCTCTTCTGAACCGTCCCCCATCGCTCGAACCTGACCCCCTCCCTCATCTCCGCCTCGACCTTCAGGGTGTCGTCGCCCTCCACGTAGACGTTCACCTTGCCGCTATCGACTAGGGGTAGGTCGACGACGACCTCGTACTCGTCCCCCAAGTCCCTTATCGTGGAGAGGGGGGTTAAGCAACACTCGCTGACGTTCCACATGGGCTCCTCTAAGTCCTCGAAGAGCGAGGATAACCTCTCGACCTCGCTCCTTATCTCGTCTATGAGGTCTGATACGGACTCGAATATCGTCCTCCTCCTTCTGAACATCCAGACCACCTCTACGTGTACATCAACGGGACCTCGTACTCGTGGCCCTTCTTCATCTGCTTCATGAACTCCGCAGTCCTCCTCATTAGCTCGCGCGCCCTCACCCTTATCACCTCGGCCTCCTCGAGCAACGGCTTGACGTCTACGTTTATCTCGAGTACCCTGTTCAACGCCATGAGCGCTTGGGCCGCGGCGCCGGGGTCGGGGTACTCCAAGAAGCACTGGGCTAAGAGCATCATTGTCGGGAGCCCCCTCCTTATGCCCTCCTTCATCATTACCGCTGCGGGCCCGACTACGAAGCCCTCCTCGAAGCTCTTGACGTTTGCCTTGGCCAGTACGTCGTAGAGCTCGGAGCTACCCGCTATGCCGTATACCTCGGGCGTCTCTACCTCAAGCCTATTCGGCACGGCTATGCCCGTGATCGCGATCATCCCCTTAGCCCCCTCCCTCAAGGCCCACTCGACGACACTCCTGCCCAGGGGGTAGACGAGCGAGGGGTGGACCGGGACCTCGCTCGTCAAGACCATTAGGCCCTGCCTGCCAAAGACCCTCATCGGGTCGTAGACCTTGGACTGGTGGACGACTATCACTGGCGGCAGGAGCTCGCTCTCTATGTAGGCAACGGCCTCTAAACCTAGAGCTCTAACCACGTGGGCCGTCGAGATAACGCCCACGAGCCCCGCGTCGGGGAGGCCGACGACGAGCCAGCTGTCTCTAAACCCCCTACCGACCACCTTCACTTCCAAGCTAAACACCGAGGATACACTGCGGGCTCAACGAAATAAAGCTAATTTAAACCCAAAACTAACATTTAAGAGCGCGTGCTAAAGTCGTAGACAAGGCCCGGTCGTATAGAGGCCTGCGTGGGGCCGTAGAGCCAGGTCAAGT
>CAZPGS010000051.1:0-6493 GCA_964586135.1 uncultured Nitrososphaerota archaeon | reverse complement strand
CTCCTCGACGTCGCAGTTGCTGAGCTTGGCAGACGTTATCAGCAAGTCTTTGAGGGCCTGCTCGGCTCTCTTTCCGTACAGGGCTCCGAGGCCCTCTTCGAGTAGCTTCTCCACCTTTATCATGCTTATCCTAGTCAGGCCCAAGCGCTCCGCTTGCTCTTTCAGCCTCACGAGCGCCGCTATTATCCCCTCGACGTATCTCTTCAGCCTCTCCTTGCCACCAGCTATGAACTCTATCCAAGCCTTAAACTCGCTGTAGCGCGGCCTCCCCCTCTCGGTCGTAAGCGGTATCTGTAGCATGTCGGAGGCTGACTTGTCCTTTGGCAACATGTCCAACTCGAGCTCAACCTCTTCCCCTATGGGCACGTTCCTCTCTATCCCCGACACTATCCACGAGAGGAGCTTCGCGTAGAGTATCTCGAGCGCCGCCCTGTCGCTCTCGACCGTCAAGAGCAGGCTGTAGCTGTAGACGTCCCTCTCTTGGCCAAGCCTCCAGACGCGCCCTATCCTCTGGACTATCTTGACCGGGCTCCACGTGGGCTCGTAGTGGACTACTACGTTAGCCACTTGCAGGTTGAGCCCCTCCGAAGCGACGTCGGTCGATACGAGGACTTGCACGTTCCCCCTCCTGAGCCACTTCTTCACGTCCTCCACGTCATACCTCTTCGCACGCTTGTCGTACGGCGATGGCGGCACGACCTCCTTCGACGTTATCAGCGCCATCTCGTCGGCGACCTCAGGAAGCCTTCTTTTGAGCTCTTCGAAGACGTACTCGGCCGTGTCCCTGAACTCGGTGAAGACCACTACCTTCTCGCCGCTCTTTACGTGGTTGCGGATGATGTTCACCAAGGAGTTTAGCCTCGAGTCCTTATCGCCCTTGATGTTCCTAGCCAGCTCGTGCAATCTCTTGAGCGCCTTGACGTCCTCGTCGCTTAGAAGTACGCTACACTTCTCAGCAAACCTTTCCAACGCCTCGTCTGCGTCGATGGCCTCTTCAGCCTCATCCTCGTACAAGCCGGCGTCCTCGAAGGAGTACCCCAGCACCGCGTCGACTATCAGGTCCGCGTCCTTATCCAGCTCCTCCTCTATGGCCGCTCTGTCTTTAGCCGTTAGGAGCTTTATGCGCTCCGCCCTCTTCTTGATGATCCTGTCTAGAGTTATCATAGCCGCCCTCGGGCTCGACGAGGCCCTCTTAGCTATCAAGGTCATGAGGAGGGGCAGGGCCTTGGGCTCCTCGCCGACCATGTTGTAGTACTGCAGGAGCTTCGCGCGCAGGAACTCTATGAGCTCCTTGTGAAACGCCTCCTCCTCTTCCGAGGCCCTCACCACCTTAGCCTTGAACTTGCAGTCTGTGAATATCCTCGTCTTCTCGTAAACGTCGTTCACGTCGGGCTTTGTCCGCCTAAAGATTATCGAGCCCATGCACAGCCTGTAGAACCTCTCGTCGTCAAGCTCCTTCGGGCTGGCCCTCAGGCAAGGATCTACGAGCTTGAGCCTCTCGATGTAATCCTCTGGCTTGCCCCTGTGCGGCGTAGCCGTCAACATTATGACGTTCGTGCTCGGCCTCCCCACCAGCTCGCTTACCAGCGCAAATCTCTGGGTCTCGCGATTGCCAAGCTTGCCGACCCTGTGGGCCTCGTCTACGACCACCAAGTCCCACGTCGTGCTCAAGACCCTCTTCTTGTGCCCCTCCCTCTTGACTAGGTCTATCGATGCTATGTAGATCCCCTGCGGAAAGCCCAAGTCGTGGTACCTCGAAATGGCGTCCCTCTCCAGCAGAACGACGTTCGCTAGGTCGAACCTCTTCAGCTCGGCCAACCACTGCTGCACCAAGACCCTAGGCACTAAGATCAAGGTCCTCTTAACGCCTTCAGTCTCGAGGAGGTACTTGATGAGCATTATCGCGCTGACGGTCTTTCCTAGGCCTATCTCGTCGCCTATGAGCACTCTCATCGGTCTTCTGGCAAACAGCTTGCCGAGCAACTCCAGTTGGTGAGCGAAGGGGTGCACCGGGTCCTCTGAGGTCGCGCTCGCCCTCAGCATGAAGAAGAGGGGGTGGTACTTGAAGCCGTCGATGACCGACTTGAGGAGAGACTTGGCCGCGTCGCTCGGCCTATATCCTGTATAAGGTCCTGAGAGACTTGGCGACCCTGTAGACATCCCAATAGCTACCCCTCTCGTACGCGTCAACAAACCTAGAGTACCAGAAGAGCACCTCCACCTCGCCCATCGACGCCACCACCTCTAAGAGGGGCCTTCCCAAGAGCTCGTTGACCGTTTGCCTCGCCCCACTGAACACGACGAGCCTCCTGACCTTCTCGTCCACGTCCTCGCCGCCCATCATCAAGAACCCTCCTTTATCCTCGAAGCTGGCCTTGAAGCGCTGTAGGGCTAGCTTAGCGACCTCCTTGCCGACCCTGGCCTCGAAGAGCGGCTTCACTTCCTTGACTGGCCGGCCGAGGTAGATCCTCATGACGTCGACGTAGCGCTTGCGCACCTTCCCTATCCTCTTCTTGCCAAAGACTATTACTCGCTGTATCTCGCTCATCGCCTAAGCCACCTAATCACCCTCGCGCGAAGTAGCTCACTTTGTGCTCCTCGAGCGACTTCCTCTCGTCTTCAGTCATCTCCGGCATGGTGAAGAAGTCCCCTTTCACTGGCCTCAGCCTTAGGCTTAGGGAGGACCCGCGCACGAATAGCTGGAACCTATTGAGAACCGCCAACACCATCGCTATCGCATCGTCGATTTTGATGTTGTTCATGCTCAGCTCGATCGACGATTCCCTCCCTTCCTCGGCCTCCATCGTTACTCTAAATCCGGCACTAGAGACTACCGCGACCCCCTCCAACTTCCTCTTCAACAAATCCAAGGGCTTGAGCGAGAGCTTCTCCTCAACTTCCACCTCTAGCTCTCCGACTTTAGCGCCCTTCGGCGGCACGCCCCTTATCCAACCCGGCTCCTTCAAGACCCTGACGAGCACCTTCGCCACATCTAGCGACGCTCCTTGAAGGTCCACCACCTCCAGCGTGAACGGGTAATCTCCGGTTTGCTGAGGAGCGTCTATCGTCCAAGTGACCCTTTCCTTGGTAAATGCCTCGTCTATCTTGAGCTTCTCCTTGTCCACTTTTCCAGTCGAAGGCCTCAAGAGCACTTCTCCCACGTAAGGGCCTATGCGAGCGACGTAAATGTCTGTGGAGACGAGCTCGCCGGGCTTCGCCTCGATCACCTGCCGGGCCACCTCGAGCTTGACGGTCATCGTCTTGACAGCTTTGACTATAGGAGCGACCCTGAGCTGCTCCAAGTCGAATTTCTCTAAGTTGTTGAGGACCTCTTCAACGGTCAAATCCCTTCCGTCGACCCTGACCACGTATTCCTCTACCTTGCGCACCCCTTCTTCGATGAACTCCCTCCTCTTTAGAGCCTTCATCTGCTCTACCAAAGCGATCTTCCACGGCAAGACCTCGTCGCCGTCGTCCAGCGCGACGACCGACTCACCCTCAGACGCTTGAGGGGGCTCTGTGGAGTAGACCTTCTTGAAGTAGACCCTCCCCTTGGCCCTGACCCCGATCTTAAGCCTCTTAACGCCATCCTCTATCGCTTCTACGATCACGCCCCTAGGTGCCGCGGGCAACCTTGGGTTCGAGTAGAAGTAGTCGACTATGGCCCCGACCGTCCTCGGCTCTTCTCCTTCGGATATGTCCACGCCTATCCCCCTCAGGAAGAAGTCCAAAGTCTCGAAGTCCATCTCCGTCTTTAGCTTGCCAACGCCGGTCGAGGACAAGCTCCTCTCGGCAGCGGTTATTATGCTGTCTGCGCGCACGGCGAAGTCCACTTCCTTAACGGTATTCGCCAACTTGTGCTCATCATAGTGCGGATAGGCGATCCTATCGAAGATGCCTAGCGTGGCACTTAAAAGCCCCTCAATGACTCCCGTCCTATAGTCTTCGAGCTTCCTCTTCAACACCTCCCTGGCTATCTCTGCCTCCTTGCCTCTCAAGAACTCCGTCAGCTTCTCCACTATGCCCTCCCTCTCCACCTCGTCGCAGGCTATCAACCTCTTAGCGTAGTCTAGGGCCCACTTGACGCGCTCTCGGGCGCTAGGAAAGGCGACGTAGATGGTGTTCGCGTACCTCCTCATGCCCCCGCTCCTGGTCTTGTAAAGCACTTCTTCCAGCTTCCCTCTCCTCTCTTCCTCCCTTTCCGGGACGTCGAGGCAAGCCAGTAACACGTACTTCCTAGAGTCCGCGTCGATGGGCTCGCACGTCCTGAGAGCTTGCGACAGCTCTGGGTCGAAGGCCTTCGGCTGTACCCTCGCCCCTCTCCTCTTACTCGCTACGTCTGAAGGCGTCTCCCTGAGGAGCCTCTCAGCGTACCCCCGGACCCTCTCGATAGCCGATGGGCCATCTACCCTCTTCGCCCGCTCTTCGACGTACTTAATCGGGGTCACATATTTAGTGAACCAGAGCCTGCCCGTCCTCTCGTCCTTGACGACATAGAGTAAGTTCCCGCTTATCCACCTCACCGCGTCCACTATGTCCTTAGGCGCCCATCCCTCTGAGTGAAAGATGGCTGGCTCGTAGACCATCTGGGCCAAGTCCTTCTCCGACGGGAAGGCCTCTGGCTTTGGTGGTAGCGCCAGCCCTCCGCCGTAGATGAAGGTTCTCGCCAAGAGGGCGAGCGCCACTGTCTTCGCCAAGAGGGGCTTCTCGAAGTACCTAACCCTCTCCCTGACGTCCTCCTCCACGACCGACTTGAAGCCCTCGTAGTCGTTGACCAAGAGCGTGTTCCTTATGGGGTCTTTGCTGAGGTCTATGTGCCACGGCATTATCAGGTCGTAGGGCTTGCTCTCGCGCAGAACTTCTCTTAGGACCTTCCTGCTTATCCTCAGCAGATCCCTAGTCTTCTGCAACGTCTGGTGCTTGTCCAAGATCTCTATGATCGTGTCCACGTAGAGCGAGTGGAACGGATATGTCCTCAGCATCTCCTCTATCGGGATCATGTGATATCCGAAGACGTCCTTGTTCTCCTCGTAGGCCTTGCGGAGCATGTCGAAGACGTCCTTGGCCCTTCTCTCGTCCACCGCTTCGAACAGCCTAGTCCTCAGCAGGGCTGGCACGTTCCTCGGGGCTATTGGCTCGACGTATTCCGCGTAGACCCTAGCCAGCGACTTGAATATCCTCTCTATCGTCTGTTTTATGGCCTGATAGGTGACCTCGACGACTATCTCTCCCTCTTTCCTTTCAGCTGGAAGCGATATTATTAAGACCGCGCTCCTCGCCAAGTCCACGGCCTTCACGAGGCTCTCCATGAAGGTCTCCACGGCCAAGCAGTATTTCTGCAACTCTCTGTCGGGCACTTCGTAGAACCTCTTGACGTAGTGGGCTATTTCGTCTACGAGGATTACGACGCTCCGGCCTTCGAAGATCCCCAAGAGTTTGTCGGCCTCCGGCGCCACTCGCTTCTCGTCGTACTCCCTCAACGCGCTGTAGCTTCCCAGCGAGTGAGCTATGTAGCCCCAGAGCGTGCGGACCTTGTAGGCCTTCACGTCTATCGGACTCATCGGCGAGGGCGCCAAGTCGGAGAAATAGCCGTCGATCACCACCAAGTCCGGCCTTCTCAGCTTACTCATCTCCTCCACTAGCTTGCTCATGTGCTCCTTGATCTCACCGCTCTCAGGCCTAGCCCTCAGTAGCGAGTGAGGGGCCCTCAACGCGTGATATATCGCCAAGAGCGTGTGGGTCTTGCCCCCTCCGTAGAGGGCGTTGAGGACTAGGACCTTCTTGCCGCTCTCGCCTTTCAGCACGTTCACGATGTTCTTGAGGATACTCGCCATTTGCTCCGTTATCAGGGTCCTCTCGAAGAACTTCTCGGGGTCCACGTACATCTCGTGCTCCTTTCCCAACACGACCCCGCCGAGCGATGGGGCCATCTTCTCGTCGAGGGCCTCATCGTACACGTCGCTCCTGACCCTGTTGTTCCCGGTCAAGACCACGCCACTCACCTCCTAATGAACGAGTCCAAAGTGCCAAGGCCAGCTGGCTCGAGCGCCTCCACGACATTCTTGGCCAGCTCCCTCTCAGGGTCCTCTGCCGGCAGGCCGGATGCCAGTGCCCTAGCCAGTGCCATCGCTTCGTCGAACAACCCGGGCCTTCTCCCCCTCAGCTCGTCGGCCCTCCTCTTAAACTCCTCTTTTGGCAACGTAGTTGCGTAGAACTCCAGCAGGTGGAGGACGTCGATGGCCGTCCTTACCCTCGGCTCCCTCGGGTTGAGCTCCCTGACCGTCAGGGCATCCCATATCGCGTCCCTAGGCTCCCTCGCCCCCCACCTCGGCTCGAGCAGGACGTAGCTGTCCCTCTCTCGCTGTACGATTCGCTGATCCTCGAGGCCTTCCAAGTAGCTCCTCGTCCCTATCGAGAGCACCGTCGCCGAGGTCCTGTCCAAGACCCTCCTCGCCTGTCTCGGCCTCCTGCTCACCAAGACCTTCGACAGCAG
>CAZPGS010000050.1:0-6509 GCA_964586135.1 uncultured Nitrososphaerota archaeon | reverse complement strand
CACAGGCTCGCACCCCCTCTCCCTCACGTAGTCCACGACGCACCTGACGAACTCTGGCCGCAGGTGGGTGACATTGCCCTCCTCGCCCATGTGGACCTTTATGCCGACGATCCCTCTCAGGGGCCTCTCCTCTACAACTCTGTCAAGCAACTTCTCTAGGGCCTCTTCGACGCTGGGCATGGGCCTCCCTTTAAGGTCGTAGAAGTAGACCCTAGCCCTCGACATCCTTCACCCTCCAGCACAAAAATTGGAGGACAGCCGCTTCAAAGATTTTAATCCAAAAGCCCCTTGAGAGCCTCTTGGCGCCCTCGACGTCGCGCTCAAGGCACGCCCAAACTTTAAATTGGCGCCCAGAGTCCAAGGAATGGAGAAGGAGATGGGCCGAGTCGAGAGTAAGAGGAAGTGCGTGAGGTCGATAGGGTTCGATATCGAGAGAGGTCAAGGACTTGAGGGAGGCCTTAGCGAAGGGAGCCGACGCGAGGGAACTAGAGGAGAGGTTGCTCGAGCTCACGAGGTCTAATACGAGCTGTCGCAGAGGGCGAGGTTTCGGCCACCTCAGTCGTAGCGATGGGCGAGGCCGAGGGTCGAACGATGATAGTGGCGGACCTCCACGTGCACAGCCATAACTCTGAGGACTCCTTCTTAGACCCTCGCGCGGTTATTAGAGTCGCCTTGGCGAGGGGCATCAACTGCCTCGCGATAACGGACCACAACACTATCAAGGGAGGACTAGAGTTAGTAGAGGAGGCCAGGAACTCCCGAGGCCTCATAGCGATACCGGGGGTAGAAGTCCAGACCAACGTGGGAGACGTGATACTACTCTTCGTAAGCGAGGAAGTCAAGACCAAGGACTTCGACGAGCTCCTCGACTATGCCAAGAGCGTGGACGCCGTAACGGTGCTTGCCCACCCGTACAGGAAGCACGTGAGGGTCGAGGAGCTGGCAAAGAGGGTCAAAGCGATCGAGGTCCTGAACGCTAGGTCCGACAGATCCGCGAACTCGAGGGCCAGAGAGCTCGCATCGAGGCTCGGCAAGGCTATCTGCGCCGGGAGCGACGCCCACATGGCCTTCGAAGTGGGCAGAGCGGTGACGATAATGGAGGGGTCGAGCGAAGAGGATGTTAGAGAGGCTTTGGCCAAGGGGTTGACGAGGGTTTTCGGCTCTGAGTCGAGCCCCTTAGTCCACGCGCTCAGCTTCGCGTGCAAAGTGATAAAGAAAGTTGCCTGGAGATAATCGAGAGCTCAGAGCTCGACTTCCTCTCCGGGCTTGAGGACTAGCACCCTGACCTCGGGGGCCAAGGATTTGACGGCATTTACGAAGCCGTCAGCCGTCTCGACGAGCACGGGGAACGTGGCGTAGTGCATCGGTATGGCGATCTTGGGCCTCAAGACCTTAATGGCCAGAGCCGCCTCTCTAGGCCCCATGGTGTAGTAGCCGCCTATGGGCACGAAGACGACGTCGGGGCTGAAGGCCTCTTTGACTGCTTGAAACTCCGACGTGTATCCGGTGTCGCCCATGTGGTAGAGCCTCAAGCCGTCGACCTCTAGCACCACGCCCACTGGTTGGCCAGCACCGCACGTGTGGAGGGCTGGGACGAGGGCTATCTTGAAAGCACCGTCGACGTCGATGAAGGAGCCCATGTTCATGCCGAGCACTCGCAGCCCCTTGCCTCCTAAGGGCATGACGAGCTCCGGGACGCCTATGACCGTGGAGTTGAACTTACTGGCTATTTGCTCGGTCTCCCCCAAGTGGTCGAAGTGGTCGTGGGTCACGACCACGTAGTCCGCTCCTTCTAAGCTCTCGAGCCCGAGTGGGCTCAGCGGGTTGGATATCCAAGGATCTATTAAGAGCCTCTTCCCCTTAAACGTCAGCTGAAAGGCCGCGTGCCCGAGCCACTTGACCTTGACGCCCACGGGCGTCACCTGCAGATCTCTCTCGGGGATAATCCTCATAAGCTTAGCCCTCCTCGCGAAGCCGACGCCGACCAAGGCGTTGCCTAGGGAGCTGCTCACGATGGATAAGAGCATTGAGCCCTCGAAGAAGGCCAGTCCCTCGCGCAATCCCGGCACGTCTGGTGCGTAACTCAAGGCAAGGGAGAAGGCTACCAGCAGGCCCAGGGAGAGCACAGCCAAAGCCGCGATTGCTAGGAGGACTGCTGAGAGCTTGAAGAGGACCTCCTCGAGCCTTCTGCCTAGGTCGAGCAACGCTATCGATAAGAGGCCGTAGAGCACGGCACTGGCCATGATGCTCAGCGCGGCGAGTGACGAGAAGCCGCTAGCAACGTGGGCTTTAAACGCCCAGCTAGGGGGCACGAACCAAAGCCCTAAGATGCTCGCGAAAAGCGATGAGCCAAAGACTATTAAGAGGAGGCCCATTGAGCGCTTGAGCTTAGCGCTCGAAGAGAGCCAGCCCGCGCCAGCAAGGAAGGATCCGAGGCACAAAGTTATCGGGTGAGGGGCAGCCATGAACATGTGGCCTAAAAACGCTAGGCGCGTTGCCCTTCTATCGAAGAGCTCCGTCGGCCTATGATAGCTCACGAGCACCATCTCTCGGGCATGTTAGCGCACAAGCGAAATCTCAAGACCCCTCAACTCTCAGAACGACATCAGAAGGGGGTTAGGTGAGGGTCATCACCTTAACTTCTCGAGCCACTCTATGAAGGCCCTCTCAACGCCCGTCGGGACCCAATAACCGACGACTTCGAGCCCGTAGCCTTCCTCGGCCTTGACCACCTTAAGGATGGCGTGTTCTTGAACGGCATTGCCCTTCGAATCCAAGAACTTCGGCCAAGTGACGCCCATAAAGCTACACAACAGGTCCGTGGACCCCCTTATGGCTGAGCCGTTGTACTTGCCAGCATACGCCGTGCCTAAAGCCGCGAGCACGAGCGCGTCAAAGCCGTAGACGGCCATTTCATGTGGCTCGCCGTGGTACACCATTCTATACAGCTCTGCAAAGCTCTTGAAGTGAGGCGATAGAGTGGCGCTCCGCCTCGCAACGAGGTAAGAGCCGGCCAAGTAGGGCACTAAATCCGAACGGTTGAGCAAGCCGTCGACTAAGGCGCTCGATAAGATCCAAGTAGTCCTGAGGCCCACGTCGCGGGCGGCCTCCAACGTCTTGTAGGCGTCGCCCCCACGCCCGGCCAAGAAGACGATCGCGGGGCTCGAGCGATTGAGGTCGATGAGGTCCTCAGTCGTGTTGATCTCCCTCGGGTCGTACACCACTTCGGATACGACTTGCACACCTCTCGAGCGGAGACCCTCGACGATGGCCTTGGACAGCCTTCTGCAGTACGAGTCGTTAACTGCTATAACAGCAGCCCTGAGGCCCTCTCCTCCCACCTCTAGCGCTAGATCGACCATAGCACGGGCCTCCACGTCCGGTCCTCCAAGCAACTTCACGAGCCTGGGCTCATCGTAGACTTCGTCGTCGTAGACTTCGCTCGAAACGAGCACCAGTATCGCGTCGCTTTGGCGTAGCGTTCGCAGCACTGCCTTGGCCTCAGAATTCGAAAGGACCCCGATGATCACTCTGACGCCTTCGTTCATTAGCGACGTCGCGAAATCTTCGACTTCTCGGGGGTCCTCCCTGTCTAGACGCTTGATCGAGAGGGCCACGTTTCTTGAGACCACGTCACTCTTGTTGTTCAATAAGTCCCTCGCCAGCTGAACGCCGTATAGGACGTCAGGGGCATGGAGGACACCGGAAGCTATCACACCCACCTTTATGCTTGAGGGCAGGGTCGGGCCAGCGCCCTGACCTTCTTGGGGACCTTGTCGTGCGCGCTTGAGGCCTTCTTCGAGCCCGGAGTAGTAGCCGCCATAGGCCGCTAGTATTGCTATTATTATGATTACAGCCACCCAAACGCCGGTCCTGGCGCTCTTCGAGGCCTTTGCCAAGTATTAAACCCCCTAAGGCTCAAGTACTGTTCCAAGGTAGGGCTTTTAACTCTTATCTTCACCTTGACATGCGAAGTTAAAAATTATATGGGCATCGATCGCTTCAAGTACCGGTGGTGAGCTTGAAGAAGTTGCTCTACGTAGTCCTCGACGGTGTCGGCGATAGGCCCCATCCGCTACTAGGGGGCAAGACCCCTCTGCAGTACGCCCACAAGCCGAACATTGATAGGCTGGCTGAGGAGGGGGTCACGGGGCTGGTCTACACGGTGGGCGAGGGCATAGCACCAGAGTCCGACGTAGCCGTCCTGAGCATTTTGGGCTACGACCCGTTCGCCCATCATGTTGGGAGGGGCGTGCTCGAGGCCTTGGGGGCTGGCTTCGACTTCGAAGACGGGTGGCTCGCGCTAAGGTGCAACTTCGCCACCGTGGACAGGGACCTTACCATCGTGGACAGGAGGTGCGGCAGGACCCTGACGACGTCGGAGGCAGCCGAGCTCGCCGAGGCGATAAACGAAGAGGTGGAGCTTGAGGGGGCTACCTTCACCTTCAAGAGCACGATAGGTCATCGAGGGGTTCTGGTGATTAGGAGGCTCGATGGACCTCTTTCAAGCAACATAACGAACACGGACCCTGCCTACGAGAGGCTTGGGGGCCTAGGCGTCGCCAAGGACAAGGGCGAGGCCAAGGTGGCCAAGTGCAGGCCGCTCGACGAAAGCCCCGAGGCTGCCATGGCGGCTAGGTTAGTCAACGAGTTCACGGTAAAGGCCATAGAGGTCTTGGATAGGCACCCAATGAACTCCGAGAGAAGGCGCAGAGGGCTCTTGCCAGCCAACGCGATCCTCTGCAGAGACGCCGGTCACGAAAGGCCGAGGCTCAAGTCCATAAATGAGCTCTATGGGCTGAAGATGGCCTGCTTAGCCGAAATGCCCGTCGAGAGGGGGATAGCCATGGCCGCGGGGATGGAAGTTATCTCCATACCGCCCATGCTCGGCAAGGCAGAGGTCGATTACAGGCTAAGGGCCGAGAGCTCCCTCGAAGCCCTGTACAAGTACGACGGGGTCTACGCACACTTGAAGGGCCCCGACGAGCCCGGCCACGACGGGGACCCCCTGCGCAAGGCCAAGTCCATTGAGGACATAGACGAGTACTTCTTCGAGGCAGTGGTCAAGGACCTGAACCTCGAGGAAGTCTTGGTGGTCGTCACGTCAGACCACGCGACCCCCTGCACCTTGAGGGCGCACTCCGATGACCCTGTGCCAATATTAATGGCTGGCGGAGGCGTGGAGCCCGACGAAGTCGACAAGTTCGACGAGGAGTCGTGTAGGAGAGGGGCTATGGGTACGATCAAGGGCACTGAGATAATGTCCATCGCCGTTAAGTACTTGAGGCCTGCGTGAGCGCTTTCTCATAGTCTTGACACCGTGAAGAACAGTTATTCGAGCCCTTCCATCCTTTCTACAAACTTTGAAACCTAACCCTCCCTCTTCCGCTTCACGTTTCGGGGGAAATGCTTTTAGGCCTTGCGCGATTGCTATCTCGATATCGATGCCCATCAAAGCCGTGGTCATGAATTTAGACAGCGTGCTCTTAAAGGTAGACGTCAGCGTGCTCGTCTCTAGGCTCAGGGGCCTGCTTGGCGTCGAGGGCGACTTGAGAGACCTCGTCGCCGAGGCGATCCTCAGCTCTTCCGACAAATCAAAAGCCGAGGAGATAGACAAGATACTGAGCGAGTTCGAGGACAAAACAGCCGAGGAGGCCTCGATAGATCAAGAAGACTTGGAGGCACTGTGCACCCTAAAGGCCATAGGGGTCAAGCTCGGGCTCATCACCTTGAGGAGCAGGAGGAGCGCCGAGAAGGCCATCGAGAAGATGGGGCTCAACGGGTTCTTCGACGTCGTGCTGACAAGAGACGAGGAGCCTGAGAAGGCCTCTCAAATAGCGAGGGCTTGCGATGGCTTGGGCTGTAAGGTCGACGAAGTACTCTACGCTGGCTTCAGTCGAAGCGATGCCATAGCCGGTGCCCAAGTCGGGTGCATGATAGCGACGCCGCACAAGGTCCTCCAAGCTCTTGGAAGGACCATAAACGTAAGCTCTCTCTCGGAAGTGCTCGACAAACTTGAATTCGAAGGCTTCCATGCGTGAAGGAAGCAATCCATTAACATCTCGTGAGCCCCGCTCCGTCCTTGAGATCTCGTGGAGCAGAGCAACCATCGCGAACCAAATCGTATTAATCTAGACTTGGCAGGTTTTTCTCTGGAGGCTATTCTCAGAGGTGGAGCCCATGAAGTTGAGCATCGTTGAGGAGGCGGCGTTCCTGTTGATAAAGAAAGCCTCCATAGTCCTCCCCGCAGACGTCAAATCCTCCCTCCAAAGGGCCTACGAGGAAGAGAACTCGGAGCTGGGGAAGATCCAGCTCAAAGCTATTTTAGACAACGTGGTCGTCGCCGAGCAGATGGGCAGGCCGGTTTGCCAAGACACCGGGATAGTCTCGTTCTTCATCAAAGGTAAGAGCCTAGACTACAAGGGCCTCGAAGAGGCCCTGAGGCGTGCCACTGTAAGGGCGACGAAGGAAGTTCCCTTGAGGCCTAATGCCGTCCACCCCCTGACGAG
>CAZPGS010000049.1:0-6545 GCA_964586135.1 uncultured Nitrososphaerota archaeon | reverse complement strand
CTATATCCACACGTGTGGCGGAGTATGCGCCTTTAAACTCAACGGTTGTGTTTATCTCGTTGACGAGCAATCCTCTATTGCTCTCTAGGCAGTCGACGCCGACGACCTCGCCCTTTATCACCTTAGCGGCTTTTAAGACCAGCTCCTCTTGGTCGTCGCTGAGCTTGCAGGCCTCGGCCCTTCCCCCCAAGGCTACGTTAGTCCTCCACTCCCCTACTGGAGCGTAGCGATATATCGACGCGACGACGTCGTCGCCTATCACCACCGACCTTATGTCCCTCGAGGGCTTGTCTATGTACTCTTGTATATAGAAGATGTTGTGGAGGAAGGGCTCTAAGTGCTCCCGGTGCTCGAATATCGCCCTCGCGTGCTCGTAGTCCTTTAAGAGAGCCAGCAACCTTCCCCAGCTACCGACGGCGGGCTTTACGACGGCTGGAAGCCCTATCTCGCTCAAGGCCTGCATGGCCCCCTCAACCGTGAACGCGACCACGAACTTGGGCGTCGGTATTCCGGCCCTCATGAGCTCGAGGGAGGTCAGGAGCTTGTCGCCGCCTATCAGCAACGTACGAAAAGAGTTGACGACCCTTACGCCCTCGGCCTCTAAAATGGCCGCCCAGTAGAGCCCCCTGAAGTGGCTCACGCACCTGTTCAGCACTATATCTCCTATGTCCCTTAGCTTCCCGTGGACGGCCACCTTGACCTTGGCGTCGACCGTCTCGACGTCGACGCCCTTCGACTTAAGGGCGTCTAGGATCGCCTTCTCCTCCCACCTGAGCCTGTCGTAGAGCAGCGCCACCTTCAACTCGCGCCACCTCGAGCCTCTTAGCCTCGCTCTCCATCACGACATCTATCTCCTCCAAGGCCTTCTTCATGCCTAATAGTACCTCTAAGTCCCTCGATAGCTCGAGCCTACGCCTATTGATCATGTGACTGACCGACCCCCGCGACGGCCCTCCGACGACTTTGCACCTCGCGATGCAAACTTCAGGGCTAAGGCAATCCCTGAGCAGTCGCTCATCGACCTTTATCGCTACGCCTTCCTGTCTCGCGGCCTCCTCAAGCATCTGAGGCGTTACCTCGCGAGGGCTTAAGCCCCTGTCAACTGCCTCCTTTACCATCCTGCCAACAATCCTATGGGCGATCCTAAACGACAAGTTAAAGCGCTTGACCAGCTCGTTTGCGAGCTCAGTTGCGGTCGAAAAGCCGAGCTCCGCGGCCTCGTACATTCTCTTCACGTCGAACTCCAGCCCCTCGACCGCGCCCCTCATGATCTTCAAAGCCCTTAAGGCCTCTTCAACCGATAGCCACACAGGAGGCGTGACCTCTTGCAAGTCTAGGTTGTAGCTCATCGGTAGCCTCCTTAAAATGTCCAAGGCCGATAAGAGCATCCCCATGACGTGAGACGCCCTTGCCCTCACGACCTCTGCCACTACCGGGTTCCTCTTCTGAGGCATGATACTGCTAGTCGAGGAGTAGGCGTCGGGGAGCTCCGCGAAGCCGAACTCCCACGAGCTCCAAAGGATCAACTCCTCGGCCAGCTCGCTCAAGTGGGCCATTACCATCGCCGCGGCGAAGGCGGTCTCGATCATGAAATCTCTGTCAGAGACGGCGTCTATGGTGTTCTCCTGCACCCTCGAGAAGCCCAAGAGCTTCGCCACATACTCCCTGTCCAAGTTGAAGCTACTGCCAGCGAGAGCCGCGCTGCCCATGGGGCTCTCGTCTATCCTGTGATAGACGTCCAAGAGCCTGTGGAAGTCCCTCTCGAACTTGTCGTGGTAGGCGAGCAAGTAGTGCGCGAGGGTCACGGGTTGCGCGTGCTGAAGGTGCGTGTAGCCCGGCATTGCGGTGTCAACGTGTCTCTCGGAGAGGCCCAACAACACCTCTCTAAACTTCAATAGCTCAGACGCCAGCTCTACGACGAACCTCTTCGCCCTCATGCGCAGGGCCGTCGCGACCTGATCGTTCCTGCTTTTGCCTATATGTAGCTTGCCCCCTATTCCCGCTCCAACTTCTTTAATGACCTCCTCCTCGATGCACATGTGGACGTCCTCTAGCTCTCGCTTGAGCTCAAATCCCTGCAGGAGCCTCCTCAAAACTCCGTAGATAGCTCTACCGTCATCTTTGCCTATTATCCCCTGCTTGACCAGCATCAGTAAGTGCGCGATGTTGATCCTTACTACGTCCAACGCTATCCTATCATCAAAGCTTATAGATGAAATGTACTGGGTCGCCTCAGTGCTCGGGGCTTTGGCCCTTGCCCCCCACATCAGGCTCAGCTCTACCACCTCTCGACCTAGCTAGATAAGTCTGCAACCCCCATAGCTCTATGAAGCCCTTGGCGAGCTTCTGGTCGAACTTGCTCCACTCCTCGTACGTCGCTAGGTCGAGCTCGTAAAGGGAACGAGGAGACTTCCTCCCCACGGCCATCACTGTGCCCTTGTAGAGCTTCAGCCTCACCTCGCCCTCGACCCTCTCCTGCGTCTTGTCGATGAGGGCGTCGAGGTCCTCGCGCAAGGGATCGCACCACAAGCCCTCGTAGACCAACCTGCTCCACTTGTCGTCGACCATCGACTTGAACTCGAGCTCGTGCCTCGTGAGGGTCATCTTCTCCAAGTCCTTGTGGGCCTCGATTATGCACACGGCTGCTGGGGCCTCGTACACCTCCCTGCTCTTTATCCCCACGACTCGGTCCTCTATGTGGTCTATCCTGCCGACCCCGTGTCGCCCGGCCAGCCTGTTGAGCTCAATTATCAAGTCCTTGAGCTTCATCTCAACGCCGTTGAGCACCGTCGGCAAGCCGCCTTCGAACGTCAGGGTCACGTAAGCGGGCTCGTTGGGCGCCTTGAGCGGGCTGACGGTCCATTCAAACGCGTCTTCGGGTGGCTCGGCGTAGGGATCTTCGAGGGGGCCGCATTCGATAGACCTTCCCCACAGGTTCTGATCGATGCTGTAAGGCTTGTCCTTTATCGGGATGGGGATGCCCTTCTTCTTAGCGTACTCTATCTCCTTGTCCCGAGTCAGCCCCCACTCCCGGATCGGGGCTATGATCTTCAAGTGGGGGGCTAGGGCCTTGACCGTGACCTCTATCCTGACCTGGTCATTGCCTTTACCGGTGCACCCATGTGCTACGGCCTCAGCCCCTTCTTTTAAGGCGACTTCGACGAGCTTTTCAGCTATGAGTGGTCTGGAGAGGGCACTGGCAAGCGGGTACTTGCCCTGATACAAGGCATTTGCCTTTATGGCTCGCGCGACGAACCTCTCCACGAATTCGTCCACAGCATTTATGGAGTAGTGCTTGTAGACTCCTAGGGCCTTGGCCTTCTCCTCTATGGCTTTGAAGTTTTCAATTTGTCCTACGTCTAGGGTTACGGTTATGACATTGGCGTTATACTTCTCCTGGAGCCATTTAATGGCGACCGAGGTGTCCAGTCCCCCTGAGTAGGCCAGCACTACTTTCATAGTTCCCCTACTCTTAAGTGGAGATAGGAAGAAGCTTAAAAGACGATTTATATAAGCGTTTCTTCCCTTTAGGGAATCCTCAATTCTAAATGAAATAACAGTTAGGAAGCTTCAAAGCCTTAAACAAGAAATGTTTAAGGTGGCTCACACTATGCTAAATCGCGGTGGCACATGAAGGGTTGTCACGTAGTGGTCTTCATCACTTTCCCCTCAAAGGAGGAAGCGTACAAGGTTTCAAGGAAGCTAGTCGAAGAGAAACTAGCCGCCTGCGTGAACGTCGTGGACAAGGTTCGCTCCTTCTTCATATTTCAAGGCAAGTTCGAGGAGTGTGACGAGGCCTTGGCAGTGGTTAAGAGCAGGCTCGAGGCCCTTCAGCGCCTCATAGAGGTTGTCAGGTCCTTGCATTCGTATAGCGTCCCGGAGATAATAGCCATGCCGATCATAGCCGGCCACGACGATTACCTCAAGTGGGTTGACGAGAGCGTAAAGGTGTGAGCTCTTGCCAATCAAGGGGCTGATAGTGGACTTAGACGGCAGCGTGTACATAGGTGATAAGCCCATAAGCGGCGCCCTCGAGGCCCTGGAGGAGCTGAGATCCAAGGACATCAAGGTGCTCTTCTTAACGAACAATGCAACGAAGACGCCTCAGGAGTACCTCGAAGTGCTCGAGAGTATGGGGATTAAGGCCTCGATCCAGGAGATACTGACCTCAAGCGTGATAGCGGCCTCCTACATCAGGAGAGTTCGCGGGCCGTCGAAGGTCTTCGTGGTGGGCACCAAAGCCCTAGAAGAGGTTTTGAGGTCTCACGGTCACGAGGTCGTGCCCTCGAACTCCGACGTAGTCGTGGTCGGGCTGGACTTCAGCTTCGATTACCAGAAGCTCGCGAGGGCCTCGAGGGAGATAAGGCGGGGGGCCAAGTTCTTGGCGACCAACACCGACGCGACCTTACCGCTGGAGGGCGGGGTCATGCCCGGCGCTGGCTCGATAGTCAAGGCCATAGAGGTGGCCTCTGGCGTGAGGCCGCTAGTCGTGGGCAAGCCCTCGAGGATAGCCATGAGGGAGGCCCTCACGCGCCTAAAGCTGAGGCCCTCTGAGGTCTTGGTTGTAGGGGATAGGCCTGAGACGGACATCAAGATGGGCAGGAGGTTCAATTGCCTAACAGCGCTCGTGTTGAGCGGCGTGGCTAAAGGGCTGACCTTAGAGCGCCTTCCCGAGTCCCTTAGGCCCCACTTCGTGGTCAAGAGCTTAGCAGAAGTGCCAAAGATATTGAAAATAGCCAGGAATGAATGATGAGACGAGCTCGCCGCCCTCTACCATTCTTTTTTCTTAGGCGTGCTCACGCCTATCTCGTAAACGTAGATCTTGTGGTCGCACCAGTAGTCTCTCACGCTCTCGACGCGGACGGGCTTCCAGCCAGGGACTTCGAAGTCGTGGGACACAACTCTAGCGCCAACCCCTAGCTCTCTTTCGAGCTTGGGCCTCAGCTTTTCGTTGACGGTGGTCAAGAGATACAAGGTCACGACGCTCGCCTCGCTTACGTTCACGTGGAAGAAGTCTCCGTTTATGACCCTGACCTTCCCTTCAAGGCCGTCGAGCTTGATCCTCTTCAATATCTGTTCGTATAGGTCCTTCCTTATCTCTACCCCCACAGCTCTCGCTCCGAACTCCTTAGCCGCCATGATTATTATCCGGCCGTCGCCAGCGCCCAAGTCGTATACCACGTCACTGGGACCTACGCCAGCTAGCTCGAGCATCTTCCGAGCTACGTGCTCTGGAGTGGAGACGAAGGGCACGTCAACCATTTCTGGTCCCTCATACGACAAAGGTCTGCTTAAATTTATTCTTAAATTTATTTCTGCTCACTTTTAACGCTATCAACGAAGCGCTAGAGAGGTCGAAATGGACGAATTCGTTACGGGAAAGAAGAGGCAGATTAAAAAGCATCCCCCCTCACTCCTCTTTGAGGGTTGCGAATTGATGTACCAACCTGATCGAGCCTTCCTTAAGGGCCTAATAGAGTGGATTGAGGGCCAGAAGAAGGCGCTCGAAGGGGTCAAGGAGTCTCTAAAGGAGCTGGAAGGAGCCGATAGACTGATGCTGATATTGGCCTCGCGGAACGCTTGCTATCACATAGCTAAGACCATAAGGGGATTCGACAGCTGGCTCCAGAACCCCGTGGTAATCGGCCTCATGCCCCTCGAAATGGTCAAGGAAGTTCAGAGGAAGCTGTACGAGATAATGTTCACGTTAATGGAGTTCGACATAAAGCACACGAGCGAGTTCGTCGACCTGTTCTCGAAGCTCATGGACGGGGGCAAGTTGCCGAGGATACTCTTTGAGAAAGTGGAGAGGAAGGAAGAAGAGCGCAGACTCCCCTACATGTTCTAAGCCCTTTTTATGCATCCCCCGAATGCAAGGACTTGCTCAGGCTCCTCAAAGATAGGCAAGCCCACCACGATCGCAACGCCGTAACTCCTCAACTTCCTTATATTCTTCACGACCTCGTCCCTCGAACCGTAGATGCTTAACCTCGAGACTGCTTCTTCGATTACCTCCATTAGCTTGGGCGACGCCCCCGAAGTCACGAAGGTCTGAGGGACCTCGAGCCCCATTTCGAGCAACCTCCTCCTCAACCACTTCCTCCTCAAAGCGTAGTCGGCTAGAGCCCTCACGACGTCTGCTCTGGGCTTATCGATGGCGTAGGGCACGTAAACTGCTCCCTCGAATCCCAAAGCCGAGCACCTCTCAATCAAATCGAGCTTCTCCTCGTCGTAGAGGAAGAACAGCGTTACAACGGGATGGGAGCTGAGGACTTCGTGTAAGCCCTTCTCTATGCCCTCGACGCCCAAGAGCACTTTCGTAACCTTCCCGCGCGCTTGCTCTAAGACCCTCTTGACGGACTTGTAAGCGCTTCGCGAAGCCTCGTCGCTCTCTAGGTAAGACCTGTTCCCAGCCACCACGCAAAGCCCCGCATTCTCGCGTCCCTCGATCACGGGGGCGTAGAGGCTTAGTAGCTGATCTACGTCTCGCCGCCTCGCGGCCAAGGTCACGAAGGTCTCGACGTCGGGCTGTTTCGTGGTTGATG
>CAZPGS010000048.1:0-6714 GCA_964586135.1 uncultured Nitrososphaerota archaeon | reverse complement strand
GAAGTTCAAGGAGCTGACGCTCGAGGACCCCTACTTCTACGTCCGCGAGAGGGTCCTGGATAAGTTCTCTGAGATCAGGGAACTAGCGCTCAGGGTCGTCGAGGGCCTCAAGGGCTACAAGAGGTTCCGCGAAGCGGTCAAGCTGTCTTTGCTGGGCAATAGCTTCGACTACGGGGTTGCCGAGTTCAGTCCTCCGAGGCTTGAGCTGATAGGCGAGCTCATGAGCTCTGTGCATGTGGAGAGGGACCAGACGCCCCAGCTGTACGAGGCCGTCAAGGCCTCTAAGGTCGTTTTCCTGCTCGACAACGTCGAGGAGTTGCCCTTCGACTACGTCCTGCTCTCGGAGCTCAAGAGGCTCGGTTGCCGCGTCACCGTCATAGCGAAGTCGGGCACATTCCAAAACGACGCCACAATACTCGACGCGAGGCAGGTCAAGCTACAAGAACTGGCAGACAAGTTGGTAGAGAGCGGCACTGATGGCTCGAGCGTCTTCATGGATGAAATATCTGGTGAGGCTAAGACGGAGTTAACGACCTCGAACACCGTAATAGCTAAGGGGATGGCGCACTACGAGTACTTATCAGAGACGCCCCTAGCGTCCAAGACGTTCTTCCTCCTGAGGGCCAAGTGCAGGGTCGTGGCCAAGGAGCTCGGCGTTAGCGTCGGGGGCTACGTAGTGGTCAGGGGCTCTTAGTGGGCGTCGCGCCCCGACGGAAACTCGCTAAGCGGCTTTAAGGGCCTCGGCGTCGAGGCCTTAGTCCGCGCGTCGCCCCGCGCTTCATAGACTCAAAATCTCGAATAAGGTGACGAAGCCCCGCTCTTGAAGGGCGAGGGCCTCGATTAAAAAATTAAGCTCAAGGAAGTTGAATACTTAAACGTGTTCTCGCGGTACGCGGCCTTGGTCAAGAACATGAGGGGTGTAGTCCTCTTCAGCCCGACAGACGAGGTGTCGGAGAGCCTAAAGTGGCTCGTCGAGAGGTTTAAGTACAGGACCTTAGGAGTCCCTCCCTCCCTCGTGGAGAGGCTCCCTAAGTTGAAGAGGCCCTTAGTGCCCTTGGCTCACCCAAGCAGGGACGTCGAGGCTTTCGTAGGATTCGCGGCAGACTCCATGAAGTTGGAGCGCGAGGTCGCGGAGGCCGTGTGCCTGGCGTCCTGCTACGTGAGCCCGCTCCTCGCTCTGGGCCCCAGCGCGCAGAGGTCCCTGAAGGACTTGGCGGTCGGGGAGGTGAGCTCGAAGGTGGAGATGGGCGTGAGGGACTGGAAGCTACACCTCAGGATAGCCGACTACAGCGTCTTGGACCTCTACGAGTGGAGCACGACGCAGGCGCAGAAGCTGTGGCAGAGAGATGCGAACTTCGAGAAGCTGATATCGGAGAGGGTGACGGCCATAAAGAAGGATCAGAAGAGGTACTGGCGCCTCCAGAGGGGCGAGCTCGAGCCTAAGACG
Organism: uncultured Nitrososphaerota archaeon; assembly: GCA_964586135.1. GTDB lineage: Archaea > Thermoproteota > Methanomethylicia > Nezhaarchaeales > WYZ-LMO8 > WYZ-LMO8. Next base: position 5,267 of record CAZPGS010000048.1, on the reverse strand, counting down.
TTCCTGGTCTACTTGGACCTCGTGCAGAGCCTTCACAAGGCGGGAGCGCTGAGGTCGATTAGCGAGCACGACGTCGACGCCGTCTCGGCCTGCTTGGCGATAAACGTCTCGGTGCTCGTGAAGTAATGGAGGCGTAAAGCGGCCTCAGCGCACTCTTACCTTGTAGACCCTAGCGGGCAGATCTCCGTGCTTCACGTCCCTTACGTCTAGGACGTCGCAGTCCACGCCCTCCAAGGCGTCCTCGAAGGCCCTCCGAGAGCCGACTATGACTGTCAGCGTCACTCCGCTAAGCTCGTTGGAGAGGGCCCTCAAGAACTTCGCGTAGAGGTCTTTGACCGCTTTGGGCCTGCTCTGCCTGAGGCCGTACGGCGGGTTCACGACCACGTGCTTCACGTCCAAGCCCCTGTACGTCTCCCCTTTAGTTGCGTCTCTCACGTCGAAACTTATAGTGTCGTGGACCCCAGCTGACGAGGCGTTCAGCCTAGCGCCCATCACGTGCTTCGGGGACACGTCAAAGCCGTAGATCTTGTAGATCTCCCTGTTGGCGCGCTCTAGCGCCCTCTCAAGCTCTTCTCTATGGACCTTGGGGTCGTAGAAAACCAGTCTCCTGAACGCCAAGTCCTTCCTGAAGAAGCCCGGGGGGAACCCCCTAACCATCAGCGCGGCCTCTATGACTATGGTCCCTCCGCCGCACATGGGGTCCAAGAGCCCCTCGCCACGCCACCCAGAGAGCATTAGCATCCCCGCGGCCAAGGTGGTCTTCAGGGCCGCTGGGTGGTCGTAGACTCTGTAGTTCCTCTTGTGGAGCGACTCGCCGGTGGTGTTGACGCCGATCACGACCTCGTCGTCCCTTACGTAGACCCCTATCTCGACGTCCGGGTTCTTGAGGTCCACTCGAGGCCTAGTGCCCTTGGCCTCTACGAAGCTGTCTATTATCGCTTGGCCGACGACCGCCGAGACGTCTATGCTCGTGTACTCGTGCTCACCGACCCTCGTAGTCCTCACGGCGAACGACTGATCCAGCCTCATGACCTCGGAGTAGTCGATCGACTTGGCGAGCCTGTATATCTCTTCTAGGCCTCGCGCCTTTCCATAGCTGAGGACGAGCATCAACTTGTGGACGCATCGAGCTCTGATGTTAACCCGGTACATCAAGTCCATCTGCCCTTCGAAGAAGACCCGAGCCCGCTTGACCTCGTCGACGCGCCCGCCGAGCTTCTCTAACTCTCTCGCCACTACGTCCTCGAACCCTTCGACCGTTGTCGCCATGAACTCGAAGCCCGTCAAGCTCACTCGCGCCCAAGAAGTACTGAGCTCACTAGGGCGAAGCATGTTTAAAAAGGGGCCGAGGCGCTTTGAAGCCATCACCTCGGCTCGCAAGCCGCCCAAGCCGAGAGCAGCGGGTCAAGGCGCTTTCTCGCGGCTGACTATTGAGAAGTCAACCTCTGTCACTACGCCGTGCTTCTCGGTCTTCGTCCACTCCATCCTCTTCCTCAAGAGGGCGTGGAAACAGGCGTAGGCGGCTATGGAGGCCATGACCACCCAGTTCAAGTACAGAAGCGGGATGTAGACGAAGTTCCTCGGCTTTGTCAGGGCTAGGGCGAGGGCGTTAGGCCCCAGCACGCCGACGAAGAGTAAAGCGAATCCCAAAACCTGCCCCGTGAAGGACGCGATGAACCAGAGGCCTATCACGAACCCGGGCAGGCTGAGGGCTAGGAAGACAGGGGTGAGAAGCGCCATCAGGGCATCGAGCCTCCTGACGCTCGAGGGCGACAAGAGGTCTTTGTGCTTGCCGAGGACCTGAAGATAGCCCCTAAACCACCTCAAGCGCTGCCTAATTAAGCTCCTTAGCTTTGGAGGGGCCTCGATCCCGACCCTCACGGTCACGTACTTTACCCTGTAACCCCTCTTCATGAGCCTCACAGAGACCTCGGCGTCTTCTGCCAAGGCCTGGGGGTCCCAGAAGCCCAGCTCCTCCAGAACGCTACGCCTGAAGTACATGTGGTTCCCCTTGCACACGACGAAAAGCTCCAATTCGTCCCTTCCCAGCTGGGCGATGTGGATTAGGAAGTCGTTCAAGGCCGCCAATTTAGTCCACAGGCTCTGCTTCTGGTTGACAGCGTACTCCTGCCCCTGCACGGCGGCCACTTCGGGGTCCTCGAAGTGAGGGAGTATCCTCTCTAACAAGTCCGGCTCCACGACGGCGTCGGCGTCGTAGATCGCCATTATCTCGCCCGTAGCCTTCTTGGCGGCGAAGTTTATCGCCGAAGGCTTGCCCTCACTGACGTCTCTGTGACAATACTTTATCACGGACGGGTACTTCTCCGCGAACCTCTTGCAAATCTCGCCAGTCCTGTCGGTCGAGCCGTCTTCAACGACTATGACCTCCTTGTTCGGGTACGTTAGATTGACCAAGGCCTCGAGGAGCCTCTCTACGACCTTCTCCTCGTTCTTTACTGGCACGATTATTGAGACCTTTGGCCTGTGAAGCGGAGAGCGACCGACGCCGTCATCGCTACCATCGGCCTCTTCGAAGAACCTCCTCAGACCGGCTATGATCAGTGGCACGTGGTACAGCGTCCAGAAGAGGAAGAGCGAGGCGATGACCATCTTCAAAGCCTCTGCCGCGTTGAACATTGGTTGGACTACCTCTATGAATCCCCTTAAGGCATGACTGTGGCTATAAGCTTTATCGACGCTCAAAGCCCCGCCTCGAGAAGCAGCCCCCATGGCCTTTTCCAAGGGCCCTCGAAGCGCTTGAGCCATTTTTGCCTCTACGGGCTGAAGGTTAAAAGCTGGCCTCATAGACGTATTAGCTCAGTCGGTGGGTGGCCTCGTATTGCCGGTAAGGGTTTACAACACTCTGTCTCGTAGGCTAGAGGTCTTCGACCCTTTCAATCCCCCGAGAGTCGGGCTGTACGTGTGCGGGCCCACGGTCTACGACTACACGCACGTGGGGCACGCCAGGACGTACGTCGCCTTCGACGTGATCAAGAGGTTCCTCAAACTCAAGGGGTTCGAGGTCGTGCACGTGCAGAACATAACCGACATAGACGACAAGATAATCAACAGGGCGAACAAGGAGGGCATCAGTTGGAGGGGGATAGCCGATACGTACACTAGGGACTACCTCGACGCCTTGAAGAGGCTTCGCATAGAGGTCGACTTCCACCCCAAGGCCACGCAACACGTGAACGAGATCATAGACTTCATATCCAAGCTCGTGGAGGCCGGGTTCGCCTACGAGAGCAACGGGAGCGTGTACTTCGACGTCGACAAGTTCCTCGACTACGGCAAGCTCTCGAACAGGGTAAGGCGCGAGGAGTGGAGGCAGGAGGAGCAGTTCCTACAGGAGAAGAGGAGGCCCTACGACTTCGCCCTCTGGAAGAGGGCCAAGCCCGGCGAGCCCTATTGGGAGAGCCCTTGGGGCCCTGGCAGGCCCGGCTGGCACGTCGAGTGCTCGGTCATGAGCAGCTTCTACTTGGGCGAGAGGATAGACATCCACGGCGGGGGAGTCGACTTAGTGTTCCCCCACCACGAGAACGAGATAGCCCAGAGCGAGGCGAGGTACGGGGTGAGGCCCTGGGTCAAGTACTGGCTCCACGCCGGCTACTTGACGATAGAGGGGGAGAAGATGAGCAAGAGCCTCGGCAACATAATAGCGCTGAGGGACCTCTTCAAAGAGCACAGGCCCGAGGCCCTGAGGCTGATGCTCGCCCTCACCCACTACAGGAGCACGATAGACTTCTCCTACGAGCTCTTGGAGAGCTACGAGAGGGTCTACGAGAGGCTGAGGAACTGCGCAGAGCTCTTGATGAGGGTTGCCTCTGAGGGTGACTTGAGCTTCAAGCTAACGGAGGGGGACTTGAAGGTGGCCAGGGGCGTGAACGAGGACCTCTTGGGCTTCGTGGAGTCAATGGGGGAGGACTTCAACGGCGCGAGGGCTGCCTCGTACCTCCACGACCTCTTGTCAAAGTCCTACAGCGCGATAATACCCTCGAGCAAGGCGGAGCTGGCCCTCAGCGCCCTCAGCGCCCTCAAGAGGATCGACCAGGTATTGGGGGCCCTCGAAGACGTCTTCCAGGTCAAGGGCTTCGACAAGGAGTTCGTTGACAGGCTCGTGAAGATAATAGTAGACGTGAGGCAACTCCACAGAGAGCGCAAGGAGTACGAGGTAGCGGACAGGATAAGGGACCAGCTGGCGGCCCTCGGCATCAAGGTCATGGACTCCAAGACCGGGTCCACTTGGGTGTACCTCTGAAGCAACTCCCGTGAAGAGGGCATTTGCGAGCCACCCAACCTCGAAGAGCGCTCCCTCGGTATGCATAAACGTAGCTGAGCCGGCATCACCCATACCGAACCGATAAAAGTGGAGAGGAGGTTCGTCCCGTAGCCGGCCTTGGACCGGACTTCCACAGGGTCGTCGAGGCTCGGCACGAAGCCCAAGTGCGTAGCAAGACTTTGAGCAGGTGCCTCGGCAGGCTTGTGGACGTGAGCGTATTGGTCAAGAGAGACAAGGAGTATGAGTTCTTAGACCCCGTATACGGGGAGACAGCTCTAAGGCTCTGAACGCCGATCAGCGAGCAACGCGCTCAACGTCTTGGCGAAGAGCTTCGTGATCTGCCCTGGAAAAGCTTATCTGCAGTTTCGAGGGCATCTCTCCAGTCTCATTTAGGAGAGAGTAGAGGTCTTGGAAGGTCTCCTGCTCTGGATTGGCTGCACATCGTCTTACAGGGTCCCCGAGCTGGCCCACTCGTTCGTCTCCGTCTTGGAGGCCTTGGGCGTCCACTACAAGTACTTGGGCCGCGACGAGGGCTGTTGCGGCTCCATACTCCTGAGGCTGGGCTTGAAGAAGGAGTTCTCGAAGGTGGCCGAGGAAACCGCCGCTAGGATATTGAGCGCTGGGGCCGAGGGCCTCACGACCCACTGCCCGGGCTGCATGAGGACCTTCAAGCTGGACTACCCCAGAGAGCTCAAGGCCTTGGGCGTCGAGGTGAGGCACTCCACCGAGGTAATTCTCGAGCACGTGAAGCCCTCGTCCCTGAAGCCCCTCGAGCTCAAGGCCGTCTACTTCGACCCCTGCCACTTGGGGAGGCACTTGAACGTCTACGAGCCGCCTCGCCGCCTGCTGAGCATGGTGCCGAGCTTGAAGTTGATCGAGCCCGAGGAGAGCAGGGAGGAGTCGCTATGCTGTGGCGCCGGAGGAGGGGTGAGGGGTTGCTTCGAGGAGCTGGCCCAAGCGGTCGCTAGGGAGCTCTTGGACTACT
>CAZPGS010000047.1:0-6801 GCA_964586135.1 uncultured Nitrososphaerota archaeon | reverse complement strand
TCTTGGAGAAGGGGTGGAAGAAGGAGGACGTCGTGAACAGGCTGAAGCTCTTCGCCGCTAGGTACAAAGACATATCCAAGCTCGTAAGGGGGTGACTTGAATGGCCAAGGAAGTGATGGTGGAGCACGTGACGAGGGTGGAGGGCCACGGGAGCATAAAGGTCCTAATAGAGGACGAGAAGGTCAAGGAGGTGAAGTTCGAGATCTTCGAGGGACCCCGCTTCATAGAGAAGGTTCTAGTGGGGAGGATGTACTACGAGGTGCCCGACATAGTAGCTAGGATATGCTCGATATGCCCCGACCCCCATCAGGTGGCAGCCGTCAGAGCCATAGAGAAGGCCTTCGGTGTCTCGGTCGACTGGCAGACCAAGACCTTACGCGAGCTCCAGTTGCTGGCCGATATAATAGCGAGCCACGCGCTACACCTCTACTTGCTGGCCCTGCCAGACTACTTGGGCTACCCGGACTCCCTGAGCATGGCCGACAAGTATGGACGAGAGGTCAAGATGGGGCTCGAGCTCAAGAGGGCTGGCAACGCGTTAAAGGAAGTATTGACCGGTAGGTCGATTCACGGCTGTACGGTCAAGCCCGGCGGCTACACCGAGGTCCCGACGCCTTCCGAGCTCGAGAGGCTAAGCGAGATACTGAAGCGGTCAATGGACGGGGCCGTCTTGGCCGTCAAGCTGTTCAGCTCCTTGAAGTACCCGGACTTCGCGAGGGGCGAGAACGTCTTCATGGCCGTGGATCCCGGCGAGGTCTACGGCTTCGCTGGCGACTACATCTTGGTATCGAGTGGTGAGAGACTTCCAGTTGAAGAGTATAGGAAACTCACTAACGAGGTCGCGGTCCCCCACTCGACGGCCAAGCACTCCTCCTATAAGGGCAGGCCCTTTATGGTCGGGGCATTGGCCAGGGTGTTGCTCAATGGGAAGAAGTTGAGGGGTCGAGCGGCCGAAATGCTAAAAGATCTCGAGCCGAAGCTCGACGCGTTCAACCCGCTGACCAACAACTTGGCCCAAGCGATAGAGACCGTCTACGCCCTCGAAAGGGCCGTCGAGATGATAGACGAATTGCTCGACAAGGGCCTCAAGCAAGCCGCCGAGGTCGAGATTAAGCCGAGGAAGGGCGTGGGTGTAGCCGCCGTCGAAGCCCCGAGGGGCGTGCTCTACCACTGCTACGAGCTCGACGAGGAGGGCAGGATCACGAAAGCTGACATAATAACCCCGACGGCTCAAAACGCCGCCAACATGGAGAAGTACATCAGAGTCTCGGCCGAGAGGCTCTTATCGATGGGAGAGGAGAGGCTCGAAGGGCCGCTTGAACTTCTCGTGAGGGCCTACGACCCCTGCATATCTTGTTCGGCCCACTTAATCAAGGTGGTGAAGATACGCTAACATTATTACTCCCATCCCCTTTGTTGTGCGCGTGAAGCTCCTCATAGCCTGTCTTGGTAATCCGCTGATGGGCGACGACGGCGTGGGAACGGTCGTAGCCGGCGAGCTCGCCAAGCTAGGATACGAGGTCGTTGTGTGCGGCTCGGATTTGTCGCCGGTGTTGACACGGGCCGAGGAGGTCGACGCGTTGATAATCGTAGACGCCGTGGACTGGGGGGCGGAGCCGGGATCGGTCTTAACGGCCAGGCTCGAGGATCTAGAGGAAAGACGCGTTAGGACCTCTCACTCTCTACGGGTGAGCGAGGTCATTAGGCTCATGAAAAGCGTCTTCGGAAGGCCCTCAGAGGTCTACGTGGTCGGCGTCCAGCCAGAGCGCGTGGAGCCCTCGACCGAGCTGAGCCTAAGCGTTAGGCGGGCCATTGCGTCACTAGTGGCAAGGGTGAAGGAGCTCGTCACGAGGCTTGAAGAGGGCAAGGGTTAATGCTTAAAAGCTATGTCAGGGCAAGTTATAACCCAGGCTTAGGTATCGCCCAAGGTCGAAGCTATTATGAGCGACGAGGTCGAATTGGTCATCATCGGTAAGGTGACTGACAATGCGAGGAGGGCTCTTTTCGAGAGCTTCAGCGCCCTCAGATCCAAGGGCGTTAAGAAGATCAACTTGAGGGCCTTCATGCAAAGAGCCTCTCTGGAATACATTGAAGGACTAAGGGAGTTCCTCCTCGCGAACATGGTGACCTCAATTAGGCTGTACGAGCACGATCTAAGCGAGCTTCGCGACGTGCTCGAGCGATTGGTCAAGGGGGGCAAGGAGGTCTTTGCGATCTCGGGCGAAGAGCCCTTAAGGTCTCAAGTCTTGGACCTGCTAAATAGCTTGAAGAGCGGGGGGTAGCAGGGGGACGAGCTTGTTCGACGTGATACTGACGACCGACAGGACGATGATGACCAACCACCACGGCAAGGAGTTCCTAGGGTTCATGGCCACTGGGCCAGCCCTAGGGTTGCCCGAGCCCATCTGGCTATGGGTCTGCGCGCCGAAGATGAAGACCGACGACGTGGGCAGGGCATGGCAAGCGCCTTACGGCATGAGGAAGATAGAGGCAGTTCTGATGGACGCTGGCTTCAAGGTCGCTACCATAGATCCGGACCGCCTGGACAAGCACCTAAGACGCGCCAAGGTGCTGTTGCTGAGCCACCACGACTACTTCGCTCTCTGCCCCCCGAGCTCTGAGTGGTGGTCCGTAACTAAGAAGGAGCCCGTGAACGCCAAGAGCTTTAGGAGGCTCATGGAGAGGCCGGCGCTTAGAGAGGCCAAGCGAAGGGGGCTCAAGATAATCGCTGGCGGGCCCGCTGCTTGGCAGTGGCTATGGAAGGTAGACAAGTGGCTCGAGTGGGGCGTCGACACGGTGGTGGACGGAGAGGCCGAGAAGGTCGTGGCCGACTTGGTTTCGAAGGCCCTCAATGACGAGCCACTGCCCAGGTACGTCTACGTGGGGGTGGACGAGGTGCCGAGGCTAGAGGAGATACCGACGATCAAGCACGCGAGCGTAAACGGGCTGATAGAGGTGACGAGGGGTTGTCCCCGAAACTGCAAGTTCTGCTCCGTCACCCTCAGGCCCCTGAGGCACTACACCTTCGACATGATAGAGCGAGAGCTAAAGGTCAACGTGTCGGAGGGCGTCACTGACGGGATAATACACTCCGAAGACGTCTTGCTCTACGGGTCCAGAGGCGTGGAGCCAGAGCCCGACGCCGTCATAAAGCTCCACAAGCTCGTCAAGTCGTACTACAAGAAGATATCTTGGAGCCACGCAAGCTTGTCCGCCATCAAGAGGGCCGAGGAGAGGCACAAGCTCGTCTCCAAGGTCAGGGAGATGATATGCGACGACAACCAAGATTACTGGGGCGTCGAGGTGGGGATCGAGACGGGGTCTGTCAACTTAGCGAAGAAGATAATGCCGGCGAAGTCAGCCCCCTACCCCGCCGAGATGTGGCCCCAAGTGGTCGAAGACGCCTTCGCGATAATGCACGAGAACCACATAATCCCGGCCGCTACCCTGATCTTGGGGCTACCCGAGGAGACAGAGGACGACGTTATGAAGACCGCCGAGCTGCTCGATAGGCTCAAGCCTTACAGGAGCTTAATAGTCCCGATGTTCTTCGTCCCCATGGGCTACTTCAAGACCCACGACTGGTTCACTAGGGTAAAGATAAGGGACGAGCACATAGAGGTGATGAAGAGGTGCCTAGACCACGCCCTCTACTGGACGAACGACATAAAGAACAAGTTCTACTTGAAGGGGCCTAGTCGCGCTCCGCTTAGGTGGATGCTCAAGCTCTTCTTAGCGTACGTCAGGTGGCGGACTGGGAACATAGACAAGAAAATAGAGGAGTGGAAGGCGAGGCGCGACGACTCCTAACTACCTCTTAACGCTTTCAACACCTCGTCCACGACCTTCGACGGCTGGGATTTGGCCAAAGAATGGTCGAACCTCAAGACCTTAAGGCCCAACCTCTTCAAGGCCTCGTTTTTGACCTCATCGCGTGAGACCCTAACGCCTCTCGAGTGGTGGGGACCGTCTATCTCGACGACAACGTCTGGCGGCACGAAGATGTCGACTACGAACCTCCTCCTCTCTATGAATATCTCGTGCTGAGAAAAGAACGCTAGGCCTCTGGCCTGCAATTCCTTGATAACGGCGACCTCTCCCGACGTGTACGCCTTAGGCGTCGCCGGTTTTCTCCTTGGCCTCCTCAGGGCCGCCACTCTCCTCTATCATTCTCTTGATCCTCTGAGCTATCCCCTCGACGACGTGCTTCCTCGCGTTCCTCAGCTGGATGCCGACTACGCTCCCGCTCTCGCTCAACTCTAAATAAAGGTCCTCCGACATCTTTATCAAGCCCTTGACGGCCTCGTCCTTGACCCTTATGTACAGCACGTCTCTGTCCAAGTCGAGCTCAACCTTCATGCCCTGCCTTTCCTGTTCCTTCACGACCTTTCAAGTGTGAATTTTTCCGGGAACAGAACTTAAGTGTTATCGTGAGAGATCGAGGGGAGAGTTGCAAGACCCCTGGGGAGGCTTGATGCGGCCCCTCCATGCGGCAGGGCCCCTCGAGGGCCTCGGCGGTAAAGTCGGCCCCCATCATTCTACATTGAATTAGTAGCTAGCGCTAACGACGCGACTGTAGGCTCCTCGGCCATGCTATCATATCCGGTCGTGGGGATTTTAGACCAACGTCTTTATAGTTCACCGCCTCGAGTGAATAATTTTGAATAATTCTGAGGCGTATTAGGCCTCAGGTGGCCATCGCGAGGTCGCTCAACGGGCAGGGAGGCGGTCCGCTTGAAGATTATCAGCTGGGACGAAAAGCACGGCAGGATGCTCCTGGAAGCAGAGAATCGCGACGACTTGTGGTGCTTGTACAACGTCCTGAGCCCGGGGGATCTGGTCACGGCTAGGACGTTGAGGGAGATAAAGGTCGACGACAAGAGCTCTCGAAAGCCCATGACGTTGAAGGTCAGGGTAGAGAATGTGGAGTTCCAGCCGTACACGGACAAGCTCAGAGTTAGGGGCGTGGTCGTCGAGGGGCCCGACGAGTTTGGCGTCATAGGCTCCTACCACTCAATAGCCGTCGGCGAGGGCTCTGAAGTGCTGATAGAGAAGGAGAGGTGGTCGAAGCACGAGCTGGACAGGATCTTCAAGGCCTCGTCCAAAAAGCCCCTCGAAGTGCTCCTGATAGGCATAGACTCGGACGAAGTCGCGTTCGTGTTGCCGCACAACTACGGGCTCGAATTGGTGGCCGAGGCGAGGCTGGATCTGCCGGGGAAGCAGGAGCCCTCTAAGAGGGAGGAGGCCCTCGAAGAGAGGATCCGCGAAATAAGTGGAAAGGCGAAGGAGCTCGTCCAGAGGCTTAACTTGAAGGCAATCGCGATAGTCGGGCCCGGCTTCATGAAGGAATACCTCGCGAGAGAGGTGAGTTCTAGCACAAAAGTTAAGGTGTACGTGGACTCGGCCTCGACAGGGGGGTATCAGGGCGTCAAGGAGGCCATTAGGAGGGGCGTCCTGAAGAGGGTGTTAAAGGACTTCGAGGTGGTCGAGGAGGTCGAGCTGATGGACGAGCTCTTGTTGCACGTGTCAAAGGGCGATGGCAAGGCGGCCTACGGGCTCGAAGAGGTGAGGAGGGCGGCTCGGTACGGCGCTGTCGACAAGCTCTTGGTACTCGACGAGCTCGTGAGATCGCCAGATCCAGAGCTGAGAAGCAAGATCGAAGAGGTGATGGACATGGCTGAGAGGAGGGGGGCGAAGATAAAGATCTTTAGCAACTTGGAGGAACCGGGTCAACAACTGAAATCGATGGGGGGTTTAGCGGCAATACTACGGTACAGCTTGGACCTCGAAGCGTAAGGCGTATATCCTCATGGACTTCTCAGTCTCTCTGAGGAAACCTCCATGCCGAGCAAGCAGAAGGCCAAGAGGCCTCGAGTAAACACTATGCAGCTCGTCTCCATAGCGCTGTTAGTCCTACTCGTAATCTCCCTACTGGTAGGCTTGCTGTTCGCTTTGTTGCGTTGACGGGAAAAGTTTTAGCGAGCCCTCGATGAGGGAAAGGTGGGGGGAATGCTATGGGCGGTAAGACGAAGAAGTCCATAACGGCCATGGAGAAGCAACAGAAGCTCCGAGAGACGAAGGAGAAGAAGGTCAAAGAGGAGAAGAAAGAGAAGAAAGTCTCGAGCCCGCTCCTGCCCTTAGAGGTGGTCAAACAGCTCGAGAACGAGGTGAATAACATAAAGTGCTTAACGCCATACACGATAGCCTCGAAGTTCGGCCTCAAGATGTGTGTTGCTAAGAGCGTGCTGAAAGAGCTGGAAAGCAGAGGAATCTTAAAGTGCGTGGCTAGGGGCTCGAGAATATCGGTGTACACGCCAGCGGAGTTAGCCTCGAGCTGAGCCGCTAGAGGAGCTCGGAGAGTGAAGGCCTCTTCTTTAACTTGGGGAGCTCGACCTTTAAGTTCAAGACTCCACTAGCCGTAAGCTCGACCACGCCCATGTCCAAAAGCTTCAGGAGGATCTTGTCGGGGTCTCGAACCCCCAGCCTCTTCAGGTCCACCTTAAACCTGATCTCCCCCACGCTCCAGTACTCCGACAAATAATACAAGGCCTTCTTCAGGTCTTCGTCGAGCCTCTCGACGTCTAACTCTAGCCTAGGCTTTTGAGGTACTTCTTCGACGAGCTCCTTAGCCTCTGTCTCCTCGGCCTCCTCGACAGCTCTTGCGGCCTCTGGTAGACTCACTACCTTGGGCACTGGCCACGTCATGAGCTCTGGGAGCTCCTCATAGCCCTCTGGCGCCACGAGCTCTCCTCGATCCAATAAGTCCTTGACTATGGCGTAGAGGACGAAGGGGGAGCCTAT
>CAZPGS010000046.1:0-6924 GCA_964586135.1 uncultured Nitrososphaerota archaeon | reverse complement strand
CTGCTGAGCACCCTCTTCTCCTCTCGCTTTTACCATCCTCGTCAATAGCTTTATAATGTAGCTCTTGATACCTAGCGTGTACTAGCTTGAGGGTAGGTCCATGAACGACGAACGCGAATACTCAGAGGAGTTTTGGGTAGAGGGCCACCTGATAGACTCCATGATATTGACCAAGATCCTCGACAGGATAATGGAGCTCGAAGGGGACTTCGAGATCGTAGAGTTCAGGGCCGGGAAGAAGAAGCACGACTACAGCAGGGCGAGGCTCATAGTCAAGGGGAAGAGCAAAGAGCACCTAGACGAAATCATGAAGGAGCTCTACAGGTTAGGCGCGGTCTCGGTCGAGGCCAAGGAGGTGGAGTTAAAGCCCGCGCCAATGGATGGGGTCGCGCCTGACGACTTTTACTCGACGACGAACTACCCCACTGAGATATTTTATCAAGGGTCTTGGATACCGGTCGAGGACATAATGATGGACAAGGTCATAGTGGTAGACCCTGCGTCCAAGAGGGCGAGGTGCGTCCCTCTACGAGAGCTCAAGAAAGGGGATCTCGTGGTCGTCGGCGAGAGGGGGGTTAGGGTTAGGCCTCCAGAGAGGCCTCGCGAGAGCTTGAAGGTCTTCGAGTTCATGGGCAGCAAGGTCTCGCCCGAGAAGCCCTCGACGTCGATAGTCAAGCACATAGCCAAAGAGATGCACGAAGTGAAGCGCAGGGGAGGCAAGATCGCCATCGTGGCGGGGCCAGCAGTCGTCCACACGGGTGGTGCGCCAGCTCTGGCGAAGATCGTTAGGCTCGGCTACGTCGACGTGCTGTTGGCCGGGAACGCCCTCGCAGTCCACGACGTCGAATACGCCCTCTTCGGGACGAGCCTCGGAATTAAGGTCGACGAGGGGGTGGCCGCGCCTAAGGGGCACAGAAATCACTTAGCGGCCATAAATGAGATACTGAAAGCGGGGTCGCTAAAGGCTGCTGTCGAAAAGGGGATTTTAAACAAAGGGATTATGTACGAGTGCATAACCAGAGGCGTCCCATACGTCCTCGCGGGCTCCATAAGGGACGACGGGCCCCTCCCAGACGTGATAACTGACGTGGTAGAGGCCCAAAAGGCCTATAGGGACCACCTCAAGGGCGTCGACATGGTCTTGATGCTCGCCTCGACGTTGCACTCGATAGCCGTGGGGAACATGTTGCCAGCGACGGTCAAGGTCGTCTGCGTGGACATAAACCCAGCGACCATAATCAAGTTGCTAGATCGAGGAACCGCCCACGCCGCAGGAGTGGTCTCCGACGTTGGCGTCTTCTTGAAGATGCTCGCCGACGAGCTTTGGAGCTTGAGCGTTACCTAGACCCGAGACTTGCAACTGCCCTGACCACGTCGCTCTTAGTTACTATTCCACACAACCTTCCCCCTTCATCGACAACGGGCAGTCCGCTTATACCTCTCTTGAGCATGAGCCGGGGGGCTACGCACAGATCTTCGTCTTCTCGTACCGTTATCGGGTTCTTGGTCATGACCTCCTCGACCGTCAATATCAACGACGAGGGGATGGTCTCGAAGGTCGGATGCTTTACTGGTCGAAGAGATGACGTGTAGAAGGTGAGGTCGGTAAGGGTCACTATGCCTACAGGTCTGCCATCATTGCCCAATACTAAGACCCTGCTTATGTTGTGCTTGACCATCAAGTTCATGGCTCTGAAGAGCGAGTGCATGGGCTTGACGTGTATGACGTTTCTCGTCATGAAGTCCCTCACCTTAAAGATGCCCTCGCAACGCTCGGCGTAGTGGCCACATATGTCCGTCTTCGTCACTATGCCCGCGAGGCGCTCCCCATCCACCACCAGCAGGGAGCTTATGTCGTTGTCCAGCATTACGTTAGCCGCTGTCCTGACGTCCACGTCAGGCTTTACCAAGACGAGATTTGCGCTCATCGCCTCTGAGACTGGTATCTCGAGCAAGCTCCTATCAGTGTTGTCAATAACCAAGAACTTGACTATGTCCTTCTTCGTGACCAAGCCGACCGGCCTGCCCTCCTCGGCCACAACCACTCTGCTGATGTTGTTTCTTATCATTAGGTCCCTCACGACGGCGAGGCTCTCATAAGGCAGCGCGGTTATAACCTTCTTCGTCGCTATGTCGTACACCAACGTAGAGGACAAAGCGTATCCCTTCTTCAGAAGGGGTCTTTTGAAAATTTATGCCTTTAGGAGACCGGGTTAAGGGCGTGAGCGTTCAAGAGCTCGAGACTCTAATAGAGGTGTTCATCTTAGCTATGGCGCCTGTGCTAGAGACTAGGGCCTCAATACCCTATGGAGTGGTGATGGGCCTCCCAATCGTAGAGACCCTCGTGGTCTCGCTCATTGGTAACTTATTGCCAGTGCCCTTCTTATTGTGGGGCTTGTCAAGCCTAGAGAGGTGGGCTCTGAAAGGCGATGGGTGGTGGCTGAAGCGCATGGCCGCGTCGATATACACCAAGCTTCTCTTCAGGGTGAGGAAGGGAGGAGAGAAGTACATAACTAGGTACGGGCTCTTGGGGCTAGTGATCTTCGTGGCCGTGCCCTTGCCCGGAAGCGGCGTATGGACAGGCTCTCTGCTGGCCCACGTGCTTGGGCTTAGGCCCAAGGGCTCCTTCGTGGCGATAGCTGTGGGCGCCGTGGCGGCTACGCTCCTAGTCCTAGCGGGCACGCTGGGCTTACTCGCCCTAGCCTAGGGCGCGGCCACGTTGACCTTCAACTGCTCAACGCCCTTCTTCGACATTATCTTTAGGGCCAGCCTCTTTATCTCCTCGGCGGACCCTTCGACCGCAATAATCTTGTGGCAAAGCTTCTCCGTGACGTGGATGTGAAGAGTGGCGGCTATGATCGATCTGAACTCGTGCTCCACATTGGTCAAATGCTCCTCGAGGCCCTTGACCTCGTGGTCGTACAGGAAGGAGATCGAGCCCACGAGCCTTTCGTTCCCACCGGCGGTCCATTTGATGTCGGCCAAGAACGACCTTATGGCGTCGAGAATGGCCTTCGACCTGTTCTTGTAGCCCATCTTGCTCGTCACTTCATCGAATTCTCTTGCCACATCGGGCGGCAAGGAGACCCCAAACCTCACAACACCGGGCATGGGAGAGCTCCCTCGCGATATACTCTAGGAGATCAGCGCAAGTTAAGCGTTTTAGTCCTACCAGCTACGAGCCTTAGCGATAATCCTAAGTGCGCGCGTCGACGAGAGCGGACTAAAGCTATCGGCTAGATCCACGTAGCATTGTCAGCGCAAAGAATTGACAGTTGATAACTCTCGACGAATTCAGCTGCTGAGCGGCTCGCTATACTCCGTGACCCTCACCTTGAGCGGTCTGCCCGACTTGTCGTAGGCCGACGTGGAGGAGAGATTGTAGGGGTAGGCTAGTATCACCATCACAACCCCAAAGACGTTGTGCAGGTCTTGGATCGACGGTTTTGGCGAGCCCGAGGGGTGGGAGTGCAAGCTGCCGATTATCGAGGGATCAAGCGGTACGTCGTGGGGCTGGAAGCTCGAAAAGCCGAGCCCGAACGTCGTGCTGGGCGGGAAGACCAGCTCGTCGACGTAGACGCTGCCGTTGCTTACCCTGCCGCGCAATAGGAAGAATATCTCGCGCGGGTGGTTGTCCTTGGCCATGCAGAATAGGCCCTCGAGCATCTCCTTAGGGAACACCACCTCTTTGAGCTCCGAGCTAGGCTTGCCTTTAAGGCGCACGAGGTTGACCTCTTTGAGCTCAAGCTGAACTCTACACATATAAGCTTTGTAGCGTTTAGACTACGAGGGTGTCTAGAGTTTGAGCAAGCCCGTTAAGCCGATCATACTTGACTCGCCAGACTTCCAGGCCTTCCTCAAGTACGCCAAGAGCTACTACTTCACTATAGCCAAGCTGGCGTGGGACGTGGCCTCTAGGCTCGTCGACGAGTGTGGGATTCCAAGGGACAGGATCGTTTACGTGTGGGGAAAGATATTCGAGACCTTTAGCTCGCCGTTACGATATCTGTACAACGAATGGGACTTATTACCTCCCGACTACAGGGACAAGTTCATGAGCGATGAGGCCAGAAAGAAGATAGAGAAGGAGGCCAAGGAGTTGGTCTCTAAGTACATCGACCTCTTCCGAGCCAGCGATCGAGGCCTTCGCCGAGAGGAATCCTCTTGACCGTCCTCCAAGACCTCCTAACACATGGCGGCAAAGTCCCTCGCGAGGCCTCGCTCATAAGCCACTCCAGCGTCTCTGGATCCGATGGATAGCCGCTACCTCTGACGCCGTATATTGTTCTGAGCTTGGCAACTTCGTTGTCCCTCATCACCTTAGCGACTATGGAGGCGGCCATGCACTCGACATATTTGTCATCGGCGTCCTCCACCACCAACACTTCGACCTCGGGGCGGAGGAGGCCCCTCAAGAGCCTTTGAAGCCTCTTGGGGGGATTGACGTAGTCGGCGACGACCCTCTTAATAGGGTACCGCTTAGCGAGGGGGGCCGTGATGGAGCACATGGCCTTCATGGTCAGGTGGCTGATGTTGTGGGTGTCTATGACCTCTGGTTGCACGGCCCTTACCGCCACATAAGCCGAGCATGAGAGTATCTCCGGGAAGATTTCGAGCCTCCGATTCGGCGTGAGCTTTTTGCTGTCTCTAACGCCTAACTCGGCGAGGGCCCTAAGACCGGCTTCGTCAGTGGCCACGAGTGATACGATCAGCGGCCCCACGCAACTACCTCGACCGGCTTCGTCGAGGCCCACGTACAGCTCATTAGCTCGCCTGCGCGACAACTTTGAAGCCACCAGCCTTAAGCACTTCCTCTAAGACTTCTAGACCCTCCTTGGCGTAGACTGCGACTTCGTCGTTCCTCGCCCAGACTATAGATGACAACCTGAGGGCATTTAGCGCCTCTCGAGGCGGCGCGTTTAAGTTATGCGTGAAGGCCACCTTTAAGGCGTCGGGGCTAAAGCTCCTGACGTGGGCTAGGGGCAATATCGCGGGCATGAATATAATTGCCATCACCAACCCGTCGCGATAGCCGTAGAGCATCGGTAATTTGATGTAAGCGTCGTAAGCCACCTTGCATTCGTAGTTGAGACATTTGAGGGCCCCGCTCAAGGCCTTTAAAGCCTCCACGAACTCGCTCTCTACGATCTCCCTCCAAGCCTTTTCGATCTCATCTGCTAGCAGCGGGCAGGCCTTCCCAGCCTTCATCAACCCCCTGACGTTCCACCTGAAGAGTACTGATCTGAGCGGAAGTCCTAACGCCACCTGCACGAGCTCGTCTATCAGTTGATGAGTTCCGTAGACTGCGGCGCAAGCCTTGAAGGGGTCCTCGGCTAAGGCCTCTTGGAGGAGGGCCTTGACGCTTGTTTGAATAGGCAATTGGCCTTGAGCGTACTTTTCGATTAGAGGCTTGAGGTAGCCCGGCACGTAGACCTTGGGCATGTATCTCGAGGTGGCAGGCCTATGGGCTCTGTTTATGAGACCTGTTCTCCACAAGACCTCTACAGCCTTTGAGCCTCGAATCCCTAAGCACGCTTCGAGAACTGTCGAGAGCTCGTCTTCGTCCGTCGTCTTCAGGCCTCGAAGCCACAACTTGCTAAAGGCCACGATGACGGCGAACTCGCTAGGGCTGAGCGCTCGAACCCTCTTCTCGACCTCCTTAAGCAATAGGTCGCCGTACTCCTCCTCAATTGCCTTCATTACTCGACGCTTGAGGTCGCCCACGAGTATTCGAGGCTCGTATTTGGAGGCCTCTGCCTCCACATCGCTCCAGGCCTTAGGGCCTATCGAAGGCCATCGAGCCTCCAATTCTTCCAAGCATTGATTTTTAAAGGCCCCCCTGTTAACGTACATGTACAGGGCCTCTACGTGGGGCAGGCTACCGGAGAACTTCTCGAGGAGCACTAAAGCCTCGTCCCGATCATTCGCCACGCCCTTACCCCCGGTACCCCCGGCTGGCCCATGTCAAGCCAGAGGACTGGCTGGCAAAAGCTCGATATGAGGCCCCAAACTTATCTTATTCTCGGCCTGCGGGAAGAGGCTCTTTGGTGTTGAGGGTTGATCTGCGAAGAGGCCATGGCGGTCGTCAACAAAGTCGTCGAGAGGATCAAAGGCAAAGGGCTTAAGGTGAGGAGCCTCATAGTCTTCGGATCGGCCGTTAGGGGGGATTTTAAGCCGGGCGTGAGCGACGTTGACGTCTTGCTAGTCATCGAGGAGCTCAAGGACCTTAAGGGCGAGAAATTTGAAGACATAAGCGGCCTCGAGCTTGGCGTGCTTACGACTGGGCAACTGTTGGAGCTGTACTACAGCGGCGATCCGCTGGCCCACATGGTGTGGCTGGAGGGCCAAGCGGTTTACGACGATGGCTTATATGAGAGGTTGAAGAGCAAGGGCAGGCCAGAGGTCACGGAGCTCACGCTCATGAAGCTCAGGCATTGGGGCTTAGAGGACCTGGCCAACGCGCTCGAGGATCGAAGGGATCCAAGAGCTCGCCTGAGGAGCCTCCACCATGCCGTTAGGAACTTCGCCCGGCTTAGAGTCGCTAGGGACGAGAAGGTCTTCAAAATAACCGACGAGGAGTTGCTCGGCCATCTCGACGAAGCGCTCTCAATGAAGTACCGGAAGTTCCTAAACAAGTTGGCAAGCAACGGGAGTAAGTGGGAGGGGCTCTTAGCTGATGCCATAGACATAATTGAACAGTTGTATGGGGAGGGCTTGCCTCAATTAAGCGAGATACTCGACAAGTGGTCGAAGACCTCCTAGAGAGAAAGTGTTAAAAAGCGATCCTAACGCGCTCTCATGCGTGAGGCTCGTATTCCTAGGCCCTCCGGGTGCAGGAAAGGGCACTCAAGTTAAAATGCTTTCCAAAGTGCTCGGCGTACCCTCCATGTCCACGGGCGACGTCCTCAGGGCCGAGGTCGCTAG
>CAZPGS010000045.1:0-7064 GCA_964586135.1 uncultured Nitrososphaerota archaeon | reverse complement strand
CGCTCAGCAGGATAAGGACCTCATAGTCATTACGGTCATAGGCGTCGACAGGCCGGGCATAGTGGCCGGGATATCGGGCGTCTTGGCCAGCCACAACGTCAACATCGAGGACATAAGCCAGACGGTCTTGAGAGGGTTCTTCGCCATGATAATGATAGCCGACATGAGCAGGGCCGCCTGTGGCCTAAACGAGCTCAGGGAGAAGCTCGAGTCCAAGGCGAAGGAGCTGGGCGTCGAGGTCTTCGTCCAGCACTCAGACGTCTTTAGGGCTATGCACAGGGTATGAGGGATCACTAGCCCAACCACCTACGGCCTCAGCTTTAGATGTCGATTGCGCGCGGACCGTACGCTCTAGCTCTTAGCAGTGCGCAGACAACAAATCACGCGTGACTTTGGCTATCCGCGCTCCTAGGGGCGATCAGAGTCCTCGCAATTGAATTCGCGAGGTGGCTTCGGGCACGGTGACCATCGAACCTCGGATACGCGACCTCCTTCTGCTAGCAAGACCTTTTTATCCGGGTTAGACTAAAGCCCTTCGTGCGCTAGGCGGTGATGGGCTCTGCCGATAGTCGTGCACCCCTCGGAGATCCTCGAGACCATAGAGATGATAAGGTACTTGAAGTTCGACATCAGGGCCGCCACTCTGAGCTTGAGCTTGATGGACTGCGCAGACCCCGATCCCTCGAAGATGATGGACAAGGTGGAGAGGAAGCTCAAAGGCGTCCTGCCCAAGTTCGCGAGCGCGGTCTCCGAGGTCGTCGATAGATATCAAATACCCATAGTCAATAAGAGGCTCTCGACTACTCCCCTAAGCGTCCTCGTAGAGCCCTACGCCTCCGCTAGCTTGGACCGCGCTAAGGAGGTGCTCCTCGATGTCTCGTCGCTCATGGACTCCTTGGCCTGCGAGAGCGGAGTCGACTACGTTGGAGGGCTCTCGGCATACGTGGCTAGGGGCGCGACCCCCGGCGATAGGGCCGTCGTAGAGTCGATAGCCGAGGTCATATCCTCGACCGAGAGGGTGTTCTCTTCAGTGAACGCCGCCCAGTCCGGCATAGGGATCAACGTGGACGCCGTGTACGAGGTCTCCAAGCAGATAAAGGAGCTCAGCAATAGGACGCCTAAGGGCATCGGTTGCACGAGGGTGGGGGTCTTCGCCAACATCCCGGAGGACGCCCCCTTCCTGCCAGCGGCCCACCACGGGCATAACATGCCCGAGGAAGCCCTGCACATAGCGATAAGCGGCCCAGGAGTCCTAGAGCACGCCATCAGGGCCAGGTGCCAGGGCAAGAGCCTGACGGAGTTGCTAGACGAGCTGAAGAGGGCTGTGTTCAAGATAACTAGGGCTGGCGAGTTCGTCGGGAGGGAGATAGCGAAGAGGATGGGGATAAGGCTCTGCACGGTCGACCTATCGCTCGCCCCTAGTCCGGCCATAGGGGACTCCGTGGCGGACATCGTGGAGGCCATGGGGCTAGACAGCTTCGGCGCGCCGGGGACTCTGACGGCCTTAGCCCTGCTCGTGGAGGCCTTGAGGAGGGCTGGCTCCATGGCCGCCATGAACATCGGGGGCTTCAGCGGGGTTATGCTGCCTGGGAGCGAGGACTTGGGCTTAACGGAGGCGTTCAGGAGGGGCTCCGCCACCATATGGACCCTGATAGCCTCGTGCGCCATATGCTCGACGGGCTTGGACATGGTGTGCATCCCCGGCGACACCCCTGCGGAGGTGATAGCTGGACTGATATCGGACGTCTTGGCGATAGGCGTCGTTGACGGGAAGACGCTAGGAGTGAGGCTGATCCCCGTCCCTGGCGCGAAGCCCGGAGACGAAGTCGACTTCGGA
Source organism: uncultured Nitrososphaerota archaeon (assembly GCA_964586135.1). Lineage (GTDB taxonomy): Archaea > Thermoproteota > Methanomethylicia > Nezhaarchaeales > WYZ-LMO8 > WYZ-LMO8. The sequence continues at coordinate 5,227 of CAZPGS010000045.1, read as the reverse complement.
GGGCTGCTGGGGAGGACCGTGGTACTAGACGTGGGCCCCTTCACCCCCAAGGACTTCATATCTCGAGGAGGAGAAGTACCGCACTACAAGCAGAGGTTCTGATGCACAAGCAAGCAGTGGCCAATTCGCCTCATGAGGTTTATTAAGGACGTGCACAGAATGCTCGTCATGAGCCATGATCGTGAGGTTGCTGAGCCATATATGGCGAGACAAGGAGATAGAGCTGGCCTTCCCGGATAATTGGGACGTTAGAGTTTTGAGGATGAAGGGCGACGACAGCAGGCCCTGGGCAGAGAGGAAATGCTGTACTGCATAAGGAACCCCATCGGGACGAAGCCCTTGCGAATGCTAGCTGAAGGAAAGGACTCGGCCGTCATAATATTCGACGACCTCACGAGGCCGACCAAGGTCGGTGAGATAGCTGAGCTTATATTGGAGGAGATAAGGGTGAAAGAAGTGGTCTTCGTTTGCGCGAACGGTGCTCACGGGACTTTCAATAGAGAGGACTTCGCCGCGAAGCTCGGCGAGAGGATAGTGGAAAATTACCCGGTCTTCGACCACAACCCTACCAGAACCTCGAATACTTGGGAGAGACCTCCTTCGGAAACCCTATCGAAATAAACGCTGAAGTTGTGAGCCATCCGCTTAAGATAGCGATAGGTTCGATAGTGCTGCACCCGCTGTTCGGGTTCGGTGAGGGGCGAAGATAATCCTGCTCGGAGTCGCAGGGGTCAGGAGCATAATTTGCAATCACGGCATCCTCGGGGTGCGGATATGTGCAAAAGTCAGGGAATGCACCCCACGTGCCTTATGGCTTATGGGAGGATTAATGGAGAGAACATCCTGCGAAGAGATGCTGAAGAGGCTGTGAGAATGGCTGGACTAGACCCTATCGTGAACGTGTTGGTGAACACGAGGAGGGGATTCGATACACCTCTTCGCCGGGGCGTCGTGGAGGCCCAGAGAAAATGTGTCGAAGTTGCGAGGACGCACTGCTTGACTCAAGTAGAGTTCGACTTCGATGTGGTCGTGGCGAACGCGTACTCGAAGGCTAGCGAAGCCACCATTGCGGCCTGGACGGCCGTCTGCCTAAAAGAGGGAGGAGTGCTTGTGCTAATTCACAATGCGAGGAGTGGACAGGTCAGTCACTACGTCCACGGGCGATGGGGGGTGTTCGCAGAAAGGGCGGGACGCTTTACAGATGTAGCGAATAGATGCGGGGAACCGGTGAGCCCCTAAGGGGGGCCTCGTCCTTTAGGGCGGGAGGTTAGTTTGACCCTCGCGCGGTGATGTGAGCTATTAGCAAAGCTTAAGCCAAAGCTCGTGGCCTGTAGTCTAGGTCGACGTGGTGGTAAAAGAAGAGAGGCCTAGCTGGGACGAGTACTTTATGAGGATAGCCCACGTAGTGGCGTCGAGGTCCACGTGCCTCAGGCGAAAGGTCGGGGCAGTCCTCGTCAAGGACAAGAGGATCCTGGCCACGGGCTACAACGGCGCTCCCAAGGGCCTGCCACACTGCAAGACGTGCCTCAGAGAGGAGCTCGGGGTCCCCTCGGGCCAGAGGCACGAGCTTTGTAGGGGGGTTCACGCGGAGCAAAACGCAATAATCCAAGCGGCGGTCTTCGGGGTTAGCACTAAAGGAGCCGCGCTCTACACCACAACCTTTCCATGCATAATATGCGCCAAGATGCTGGTAAACGCCGAGCTCGATGAGATAGTCTACGACTCCGACTACGAGGACCCGGAGTCCGTGAAGATTTTGAAGGAAGCTGGCGTGAAGATGAGGAAGTTCAGGCTGAGGAGCTAGTACATGGCTCTCGTCGGCAAAGTGTACATAGACGGCGCCTCTCGAGGCAATCCGGGTCCCTCTGGCATAGGCGTGGTCGTGCTCGACGAAGAGGGCAGGGTGCTCCGAGAGCACTACGAGTTCTTGGGCTCGAGCTATACCAACAATCAGACGGAGTACGTTGCCTTGATGAGGGCCCTCGAGATATGTTCGACAATCTTCCCCAAGGGGGTCATCCACGTATTCAGCGACTCGGAGCTCCTCATCAAGCAGTTGACGGGGCGCTATAAGGTCAGGAGCCGGAACTTAAAGGAGCTGTTCAGGAGAGTTAAGCAGATGGAGAAGTCGTTCTCTAGGGTCCACTATCACCGCATAAGCCGAGAGCTCAACGAGAGGGCCGACGAGCTGGCCAATAAGGCCATAGACGAGGCCTTAGAGATGAAATAAACCGCCACATCAGACGACCATTTGTTGCTCGCGCGGTGACCTAGACGGGAAAGCACGTGGTTGCTCTTGGGGCCGGTTAAAAAGAAGATGGGGATGCTTTGGGCCGCCAAGCATCAGGCCTGTCGGTACCATCGCATCTAGAACGGGTTATTGCGCGAGGCGCCTAACCATTACAAGGTCTCGAACTTCGTCTCCGTGACCTCTATCGCGACGTGCTCCTTCACGCTCTTCAGGACCCTCTCGACGTCTATGACGCCTGCCTCAGGGGGGTAGACGCCGACCTTGGTAGTCCTTCTGTTCACGAGCTCTAATGTTGCTAGCGCCGCTGGTAGCGCGGTTAGCAAAACCGCATCTTTACACGCGATCCCGTACTTTATCGTGTACCTCTTGCCGTCCTTGACGCCCTTGACGACCGTCGCGAGGCCCACGCCTGTCAGCGCGTACTCGCCGAGCCTCTCGTAGAGGGGCGTGACTATCCTCTCGATCTCCTCGGGGGACATGATATTGGAAAGCGACATGGCTACGGCCACGGCGACCTCCCTAGCCTTGAAGACCTGGTCTCTTATCCTGACCTCCCCGAACCCTGTGAGGCCCAGCGTCGAGAAGACTTTCGCGACCTCGCTTAGTTCTGAGGGCCAGATGCCGCCCTTGTTGTACACGTTGCGGGCCTTGATGTAGCGGGGTACCGTGACTGGCTCCGGGTGGCCCACGTGCGCGACCTCCCACACGCCTATCGGGCTGGGGAACTCGAAGCGCTCGGGCTCCGACAGCGCCGGGACCTTGACCCACTCACCGTCTTTGTATGTAGTGACCACGCCCGTTATCGCGTGGAAGTAGTGGTCTATGATGGCGGGCCCCATCGTTGGGTCGAGGGCTGTCCAGATCCAATAGGTCCCAATCTCGTGGACCTCGTCGAGCCTTCGAGCACCGTAATAAGCGAGCAAGTTAGTTATGCCGGGCGTGGCCCCGAACCCGATTATCGCCGTTACGCCCCTCTTCTGGGCCTCTTCGTGTAGCTTGAGGGATTCCTCCGTGGCGTCATAGTCGTCGTCTATGTCCACGAAGTTAACGCCAGCGCGTATGGCGGCCCTCAAGACCGGGACCCCGAACCTGTAGAAGGGCCCTATGGCGCTGACCACGGCGTCGAAGCCCCTCATCACGTCCGCCAACAGGTCCTCGGAGGACGCGTCGACGGCGAGGACGTCGACCCTGCCGCCGACCTCATTGGCGACCTCTCGAGCCCTCTCGACGTTCTTGTCGCTTATGACGATCTCCAGGCTTGGGTCTAGATTGCGGAGCTCCCGGACTATTCTCGAACCTATGTGGCCAGCTCCGCCTAGGACGAAGACCCTCCCGGGTGCCATGCATTAGCTTTCGCTCGCAGAGCACATAAGAGTTCCTTTTCAGCAGATCGCACCAAATGTCCTAAGTCGGAAGGTGCGAGATCCTGCGCGATACATCGATTGCAAATCTCGAATAGGACGAGAGGAATTAATTGATGCATCGCAGTCCTTTGAAGGTCTTAATGACATCGGCTTAAGCGCAGCCTATTAGGAAGGCCATCAAGGCCAGGCCCATGAATATGAGCAGGAGCTTCTTGCTCTTGAGGGCTCCTTCGGGTGTCGGCGACGAGATCGCTGTTAGGGTCGAGGCCAGCAACCCCACGTCGGCTACGAGAACTATGGGGAGGTAGAGCCAGTTCACGTAGCCAAGCCCCACGGGCGCGAAGCTTAGGGCCACCGCCGAGACCACGAAGGCGTACGCTACCTCAGCTGCGATCCTAGGGCCGTGCGATATGGCCAAGGTCCTCACCCCTCTGATCCTGTCTCCCTCGACGTCCGCTATGCCCTTGACGACTTCGCGGCCCATGTTGGCCAGGAAGGCCATCGCCGAGAACAAGAGCACTATGCCCTTAACGCCCCCGGTAGCGGAGGCGCCGTAGACGAAGGTCAACGCTACGCAGAGGCTGACGCACGCGTTCCCTATTAAGCCGTACTTCTTCAGCCTTCCGTTGTAGGCAGTGAAGGTGGCACACGCAAAGACGGCTATTGCGAGTGCCTCCAAGCTTATTAGCGGAGACAGCGCCAAGCCTGTGGCCATTAACGCGACGGAGAGGGCGAGCGCCTCCTGCGGCCTCACCTCGCCGCTTGGTATGGGCCTCTGGGGCTGGTTAATCGCGTCCACCCCTCTGTCGAAGTAGTCGTTCATGGCCATAGACGAAGAGGAGAGCAGGAAGGTCGAGGCGAACAGGAGGACCACCTTGGCGGCGTCGACGTCGAGCGAGAGTTGCGAGGTCATGAGCAGTCCTATCACGGCAGCGACGCCAGCCATGAAGCTGTTGACGGGCCTCATGAGCTTGACGTATGGCGCGGTGGAAGCCAAGGTCAGGGCCTCCAAGTACACTCAGAGTCCTCTCTCCTAATCACTATCGGTTGCGACTTGTCGACGCACTCGCTTACGTCCTTCAAGACCCAAAGGCCCTTGCCCCCCTTGGCCCTCCAGAGCACCGCCAGCACGTACTCGACCCTCCAGTCCTCTCTAAGGAGGTGCTTGTACCAGCTCTCGTACCTACGCCTCATCTTCTCGACGTTCTCCGAGGGAACGGTCAAGCTGCTCTTCATCGTCGACTTCACCTCCACGAGGGCCAACCTCTTCTCGCTGGGCTTTATGGCCTCGACGTCCACCTGAGCGACCCCTCCGCTCATGGGCGTCCTACACGCTATCCATCCGTGGCCCGCGAGCTTGGTAACGAGCCTTTCCTCGGCGTACCTCCCCCTGACGTAGCCCCTCGACATATGCTTTACACGAGCTATTTGTTGGGCAAGCAATTATAAACTAGCGCCTATCGCTGCGTAGCGGACCTCGAGGCCTCGATGCACGTGTGAGGCCCAGCCTCAAGCCACAACGCCTTGAAGCCTCGAGAGGGCCAAGGGGCGTAGAAAGGGCGTAGAAAGAGTGAGTATTGCTGTTGCTATACGGCTACGTCGACACTTGGAC
>CAZPGS010000044.1:2958-7376 GCA_964586135.1 uncultured Nitrososphaerota archaeon | reverse complement strand
GAAGTCGAGGTTCATCGACACTATGGGGACCGAGGGGTCTACGGACCTCACGAGCGCAGAGATGTTTGAGCTGGCGTCAGACGTTATCCATCTGGTGGTCGCTATGATCACGCCCTTGAGCTCCACGTTCATGTGCTTCGCTATTGCGAGGACGGACGCCATTTGAGTGCCGCCAGCCAGCACCACCTTAGTCCTGCTCTCTAACGCTCCTTTCAGGAAGCCGGCCATCGAGACGTGCACGGGGTCGCCAAGCGCGGAGACCGCCTTCATGGGGTTACGTCTAGCCTCGTCAACCCTCAGGCCAGACCTCTCGAGGCCCTCCCTCACAACCCTCTCCTTCAGTTGATGGGGGTTGGTGGGCGAGGCACTACTGACCTTGCCCCAAGCGTCGTAGCCCAAGGCCGACAGTATGCCCAAGGTCGTGGTCGTGCCGCCCGGTATGCTCTCCCCGAGCAAGTAAACGTCAGCTCCGCGCAACATGTGCGCGAGGGTTCTCGCCTCCTCGTAGAGCGCCTTGGCCACCTCGTAAGGCAGGGCCCTCCCAGCACGTATCGACTCGCTAACGGTTTTGCTGGGCAACCTCACGTGGGGTATCTTGGGCTCTACAGCTGAGCCGGCGTCCACCACCACGTAGGGGACTTGGCAGATGTTGAGGCACGACCTTGTTATGACGGCTGGCGTCGGTATGCCCTCAGGAGTCACGGGTATCGCGCCGAAGCTACGGGGCCCGCCGTAGACCAAGTACTCTACGTCGCAGGCGGGCGTGTAGAGGGTCAGTTCGGGGGTGGCGCCCGCTATGCTCAGCCCAGGTATCGTAGAGGTCTTGGTAGAACCTATGAAGTATAGCGCCAGCACCCTTCCCTTCTTAGATCTCTCGACGACCTCGCTTACAGAGTCGAGGTCGCCTATGACCGAGAAGTCCACAATCCCTCAAAGGGGTTTCTCCCTAGGCGACCTTTAAGGCTTTTTAGGCTTTACTACGGGTGTGGGCTCGAAGACCATCATGAGCCTAGAGCTCTTTGAGCACGTACAGCGCGTAGGCCTCTCCCTTCTTCACGAAGTTTCGCTTGTCGGCGATCGATGAGAGCAGCTTCGCGTTGCCGGGCAACACCAAATCCCTGGGGCTCAGCGCCATGTCCTTGTCCGCCACAAGCTTCTCGACAACTGCCCTGCCCCTTAGCCTCGGGGGCCTGAGCAATGACTTGTCGAAGTACGACCTCACAAGTACATCGGGCACGTTCTCTTCGCAGACCTCCCTCAGCGCCAAGTAGCTCGTGGTGAACCTGGGGTTGACCTCGACTACGTAGGGCTCGCCGCCCTTCAGCACCAAGTCGACCCCGAAGAAGCCCTTCACCCGGCCTAAGGACTTTACGGCCCTGAGCGCGACCTGTAGTACCTTGTCGTTGCCTTGATGTGGGACCACGCTTCCAGCGTACATGGAGGGCTCCCTGGGTCCCTTCAAGCGAACGCTCTGCATGTTGATAGAGAGGGGCACGATCGCGTCGTCCGACGCTAGCAAGCAAACACTCAGGTTCTCTCCCTCGACGTATTCTTGGACTAAGAAATAGGGCAGACGCGAGTTCTGCTTGGCAACGCTTAGAGCAATCGACGCCTCCTCAGGCCTCGAGACGAAGGATAGGCCCGCGCACCCGTCGCCGTCAGCTGGCTTGACGACCACTTTGCCGAAGGTAGCCAGAGCGTGCTCTACGGCCTTGGGCCCCTCCTCATACCTCGAAATCAGGGTCTTGGGGGTCCTCACCCCATGGACCTCTAAGTTCTTACACAGAAGGGCCTTGTCGGTCGCCACGAACACGGCCGTCGATGGCGAGTCCACGACGTCCAAGCCCTCCTCCTCGCACGACTTGACCAAGTTGTAGAGCGTCCTGCCGGTCGAAGGGGCTATTACGATCACTAAGTCGGCAGGCCTCTTAGGCGGTATGGAGTCAGCAACTTGTGCTTCATGCCCGGCTCTCCTCAGATCCTCGACCACGGCCTTCAGCATCGCATCTCCTTCTATCCAAGCGGGGCTGTAGAAGGCCCCTATGGCGCTGAAGTGCTCGTAGACGGCGACCCTCAACGCAGTTCGCTACCTCGCGACGACTCCGGCAATCCCCCTGACCACATCCGTCTTGGTTATGATGCCGACGAGCCTGCCGTGCTCCACGACCGGGAGGCCGCTTATGCCGTGCTCGAGCATCGTGGAGGCCGCCTTGGCCGCGTCCTCGTCCACCTCCACGACGTAAGGGTCTGGAGTCATGATTTCCTCGGCTATTGGGACCATGTAGACCCTGACGACGGTCTCCCTACCCTTGTGGCCCTTCACCCTCTGCTTTATGAACTTATCCTTGGCCAATAGGGGCCTGGCCTGCTTGCTGAAGACCACGTCGGTCTCGGTTATAATGCCCACTGGCCTGTCGCCGTCGACGACTATGACCCTAGAGATGTTGTACTCGGCCAAGAGCTCTTGGACCCTGAAGATCGTGTGGGTCCTCTTCACCGTTATTGGGCACTTGGTCATCAGGTCACCGACCTTGTACACTCCACCGTAGCCGTCGACGAAGGCCTCTAAGAGGTCCGTCTTGGTGATTATGCCCAACAGGTCCCCGGAGGTCCGAGAAACTACCGGGAGGCCGCTTATCAGGTTCCTGGTCATTATCTTGGCAGTCCTCTCGATGGTCGTCTTAGGGGTCACGAGCTTCAGCTCCGTGGGCTCCTTGACGTCGCTCACGTAGATTGACTCCAGCGGCTTGTCCCTCCACTCCTTAGAAATCATGATCCTTACCATGTCCCCCTTAGTGATGATGCTTATGGGCTTGAGGGGCTCGTCGACTATGACCACCCTGCTTATGCCGTGCTTCAGCATCAAGTTCCTAATGTAGGCCAAGTTATCGGTCATCTTGGCTGTGACCACGGGCGAGCTCATGTATTCGGAGACTCGCAAGCGGGACACCACCACAACATTAGCCTTGCCGTTGAGCTTAACTGCTTTGCTCCGCCGCTATAGCTTTTACTTAGCCTTTGCCTTGAGGTCTGTCGTTGAGCCGTTCTCAGGGACCTCTATCCTCTTGGCATAGCTACTAATGGAGCTCGCTAGCTTGTCGATGTTCTCCTTCTCGCCGTGCAATAGCACTAGGGTCTCGGGCTTGACCGTGGCTATGAACTTGCAGAGCTCCGAGTGCATGGCGTGCCTCGATATCTCCAAGTGATGGACCTTGCAATTCACCTGGACCCTGACCCTCTCTCGAGTCACGAGGTCCAAGACCTCGAGCTCGCTGGCGGGAGTCTGGAGGTCCACGTAACCGCATATCACGACGGCGTTCTCGGGCTCGGGGCCAGCTTGGCCAGATACCACTGGCTCCGCTCTCCCTTGAGCATGCCGGAAGGGGCTATGAATATGCAGGGATCCTTGCCCTCGACAAGCTCGCGCCTACTCCTCAAGGTCTTGGGCTGGAGCAACCTCTCCCACTCGAAGGGGTCTTAACCGTTGATTATGAGGGCCCTCTTTATGCTGTCGTCCATGTACATTATGAAGGGAGTATATCCTCGTGGCCCTAAAGGCCATTCCGTCGAGGACCACGGGGGCCTCGGGCAACTTCGCCTCGTGCCTCTTGAGAGCCAGCAGTATCTCCTAGGCCTTGCCCACCGACGTCGCCGGGATGAGGACCTTGCCCCCGCCCTCGAGGATCGACCTGGCGACGGCCGCTAGCCCCCTCTCCAAGGCCTCCCTCCCCTTCCTCTCCACGCCGCCGTAGGTCGGCTCGCAGAAGAGCACGTCCACCACTTTTAGCGGCGACGTGTCCCAGTACCGTGTACCGTAGGTGATTTGACGAGGTGCCGAGGTCACCGGTATAGCCTATCCTAAGGCCGTCGACCTCGAGCTCTACAAATGAAGAACCGAGTATGTGCCCTGCGTCATGTAGCACCAGCCTTGCGCCGCCGGAGAGCTTCACCTCCTCCTCGTAGGTCACGTACTTTACGTGCTTCGCGAGAACGCTATTCATCTCTATTTAAGTCCCACAACCTCGAGTCCTCAGGCCACTCCCTCCTCATCATGCTCAGCTGATCTCTCCACATCACCCCCACGAGGGCAGCCGTGGGAGGGTCGTTATGACCTCACTCCTGAAGCCGAGCCTCAAGAGCCTCAGCACTGCCCCACCGTGATCCAAGTGAGCGTGCGTCAAGACGACGTTGGTTATGGAGCTGACGTCGATGAGCTCTAGCCTCGGGGCCGCGTTGAGACCTATAGCGATCGGGTGTACGCCGCAGTCCAACATTAACGACGTGCTCTCTCCCCTTATCACTAGGCAGGCCCTTCCGACCTCCCTACCTGACCCTAAGACCATTGCCTTGACGGTCATGTCTACGAAATAAGCATTAAGCCGTTCATACGAGTTATACGGATATCGATCAGATATAGA
>CAZPGS010000044.1:0-2858 GCA_964586135.1 uncultured Nitrososphaerota archaeon | reverse complement strand
CGAAATAAGCATTAAGCCGTTCATACGAGTTATACGGATATCGATCAGATATAGATGGATAATCGAAGAGAAGGAATATTTACGTAAGGCTTTTAAAGATCAACGGGCCCCAATTATCTTGGCCTGTTCTTCGACCCTTGAAAGGATGATCTGGGATGAGGGAGGGAGGCTACAGCCCTCAAGCAGTGCTAGAGGAGCTGGCGAGGATAGTCGAGAAAGACGCTAAGAGGTTTACCTCTAGGGCCCTAGGCTCCATGTGCTCCAAGCCCCTCTCGATATCCAAGATCGCCTACCTGATCGGCATGGAGAGCAACGTCGGGGACGCCGGCGTGTGGGAGGGCGTGGCGAGGCTCGAGAAGGAGGTAGTCCAAGACCTCGGGGCCCTCCTCTCCAACCCGAGGGCCGTAGGGGCCATAGTCTCCGGCGGCACTGAGGCCAACATACTCGCCCTCTGGGCCGCCAGGAACTACATGAAGAGGCGTGAGGTGATAATACCGATTTCGTGCCACGTCTCCTTCTACAAGGCCGCGAACCTCTTGGGGCTCAGGGTAATTGAGGCCCCTCTGAAGAGCGATTTCACCGTCGACGTCGACTTCGTCAGGCGCAACATAACGAACGAGACGGCCGCCATAGTGGGCATAGCCGGGACGACGGCTCTGGGGGCCGTGGATCCGATAGAGGAGCTCAGCGAGTTGGCGCTGGAGAAGGGCGTTTACCTCCACGTGGACGCGGCCTTTGGCGGCTTGGTCCTTCCGTTTCTCAAAGAGCTGGGCTATGAGGTCCCCCAATTCGACTTCAAGCTCGAGGGCGTCTGCTCCATCACCGTCGATCCCCACAAGATGGGACTAGCCCCAATACCAGCTGGAGGGATACTGTTCAGAGACGAGGTGCTCATCGAGCCAATAACATTCGAGACCCCCTACTTAGCTGGAGGAGGAGTCAGGAGTTTTACGATAGCTGGCACGAGGTCTGGAGGGCCTATAGCAGCTGTGTGGGCCCTCTTGAGGATCCTAGGGAGGAGAGGTTACAGAGAGCTCGTGAAGAAGTGCATGATGCTCACCGAGCAGTTGACAAGAGGAATTGAAGGAGAGGAAGAGCTGGAGCTGTTGATGAGGCCGATAATGAACATAGTCGGTGTCAGGGCCAAGCGGCTCAGCGTCAGAGAGTTCTCGTTGAGGATGAGGGAGCTGGGGTGGCTGTTGTCGGAGTTCCCAACTCACTTGAGAGTCGTCTTAATGCCCCACCACACGGAGAAGCTCGTCGAAGAGCTCCTTAGGGACTTCATGAGGGCAGCTTTAAAGGGCCGCGTGGAGCTGAGGGCAGCTTTAAAGGCTTGGGATGGTAGATTAAGTGCGTGAGCCCCAAAGACCCTGCTAAGAAATACTTCCACCCCTCGATAACCGATAGAGAAAGGGCGATTTTCGAGGCTGGCATAGCCTTAGGGGCGCTGTACCACCAATTCGTGGGCCTCCCAATAGCCAAAAAGGAGGACGTGCTCAAAGCCGTTAAGGAAGCCATCGAGAAGGCCATGTCCTTGCAACCGTTTAGAGAGAAGGTCGAGGTTCGCTTCGACGTGAGCTCCATCAAAGGAGGGGGCCTTGGTCCCTACGATTACTCCTCGCTTAAGGGCAACGCCATCGACGCAAGGGTCGTCGTGAAGTACGGCTCTGCGAGAGTCAAGGCGAGGATGCGGTTCGTAGAAGAGCTGGGCTTTAACTTGATGTACATAGAGGACGTGGAGGGCCTTGGGGTTTAGCAAGGTTAAATAACCTCCGCCTTTTCTGGGATTTCGAGTAGAATGGTGCGTGCGATATTCAAGGGCCTCTGCCCCAACTGCGGCGGAGACATAACTGACGAGAGGTTGCTAGCGCATCTGCCGTGCGACGAGTGCCTACCCAATAGCGAGGACTTGAAGGACCTTCTCGACCTAGCAAAGTCGTCGTTCCTCGACTTCGAGCTAAAGCTCGGAGGGCTCTTGGGGGCTCGCGGCAAGCTGGCGGGCCTTAGAGAGCAGGTCGCCTTAGCGCGCAAGTTGAAGGACTTCGAGAAGTTCTTCAGCGACGTCACCGGGAAGAGGATGTGGAGCGCGCAGAGGACGTGGGCCAAGAGGGCTCTATCGGGGCTCAGCTTCGCCGTCATAGCTCCAACTGGCGTCGGGAAGACCCTCTTCGCCGTGGCGCTAGCGCTGTATAGCGCCAAGCAGGGGAAGAGGGTCCTTTTCGTTCTACCGACCGTAGTGCTCGCGAGCCAAGTCTATGAGTGGCTGACCAAGTACGCTGAGAAAGCGGGGCTCGACCTGAAGATCTCGCCGCTCTTTGGCGGACAAGTCAAGGACAAGGAAGAGGCCTTCAATTCCGTGAAGAGGGGAGAGGTCGACGTAGTCGTGACCACGCCCATGTCGCTGGCGAAGAACTTCGAGAGAATGGCTGGGGCGAGGTTCGATTTAGTGCTCGTCGACGACGTCGATGCGCTACTCAGGAGGTCGAAGAACATAGACAGAGTTCTGAACTTAATGGGCTTCCCGCAGGAGGTCGTAGGCCTAGCCATGAGGCTGATCAAGGAGAGGGCCAAGCTCCTCGGGTTGCTGAGGGCCGGGCGCAAGGAGAAGATCGAGGAGGTCAGGGCCCAGCTAGACGAAATGAGCTCCGAGCTCAAATCCGCGACCTCGAACAACAACTTCGGCCAGCTCATCGTTTTGAGCGCGACTGGTCGAGCGAGGGGCCTAAGGGTCAAGCTGTTTCGAGAACTCCTCGGCTTCGAGGCCGGCACGATAATGGAGTACATGAGGAACATCCAGGACTGCTATCTAGTCGTCGAGGGGGACAAGCTCGAGGACTTGATGGGGGCGACCCTAGACC
>CAZPGS010000043.1:4709-7491 GCA_964586135.1 uncultured Nitrososphaerota archaeon | reverse complement strand
GGGCTATTGCTCGTAGGGCTACTAGGGCTCTTAAGCGCGCTCCTCGGCTACTTCGTAGCATCGACCTTGAAGAGACAGGCGAAGTGATTGGATGACTTCTCATCTTTACTTTTCTATTTTAGTGTGTCCGTTTGAAGAAGGGTCAGAGCTCAAATGAGTCCTCTCCCGCAAGAGATCTTGAGGGTCTCCCATCAGCGGGACTCCATCCTTGAGAGCGCCCACCACGAGTGGATCGTTCCTCTTCAGCAAAGCCTTGAACTCCTCTAGCGTTATTATCACCGGCTCGACCTCAGGGGTACTCGCCAAGCACTCCTCCACGAGGTCTAGCCTCTTGAGGGGGTTCTTGGGCAAGGAGCCCTTTACGACCACGAGAACGTCCACGTCGCTCCATTCGCCGAAGTCTCCTCTGGCATAGCTTCCGTGAAGCACAGCTACAATCTCGCCGAGCTTCAAGCTAGCGCACTCGACGAATCGTCTCGCGACCTCAATCGCCCTATCCCTCAGCGCCCTCCTTCTCTCAATGATCTTCTCCATACCTCCTCCGCCCATTCCACGATCCTCCTAGCCCTCGCTATCGCGTTCCGGGCCTCGCCCTCGGAGTAGTAGTCCTCGGGCGTGCCCTCGGTCCAAGCGTTGGGGTATCTAGTCGGCACGTAGTGCTTGTCCAGCACTAAGCAGGACTCCTTGACTTCCTCCGGCGCCCCTAAGCCGAGCTCTTGCGCGATGTAATTGAGCAAGTGCGTGAGTGAATGGCCCGTCTTAGGCATTCCGACGCCCCACAACAATGCCTTGAGGGCCTTCTCGGCCGCTTGGTGGGCCTTGAAGCAGGCCCAGTTGTAGTCCCCGTGTCCCACGTCGTGCCCAGCGGACTCCAAAGTCCTAATCGCGCTCTTCATCCACCTCTCGTACTCGCTCACGTCGAGGTAGGCCACGGCGAAGCACCGAGCGAGCTCGAGATAAAAATCAAGAGCGCCCTAATAAGCTATAGCTATGGCGATGAGCAAGCGACGTTGATAAGCCGTAAAGGGTCTGAAACATCGAGTTGCTAGTCTTTGGGAGAACTTGATTTGCTATGCTGTCTCGCGCCAAGGAGTCGCTCGGGACACGTGATGAACCTCAAAGGACCTCTTTCGCTTTAACCATCACAGAAGAGGTGGCGATGGGTTGTCCGAGCGAATAGAGGTTCGAGGTTCTAAAACGCAAGGGGCGTCGCAAGCTTAGTCATGGAAAAACGCGGCCCCTCACGGAGTGTGGAAGCCTTAAGATGACTCTCTAATCGTCATTGAAGTCCGTCCGCCGAAATCCTCATCATCAGCTCCGATTATTGATTGCCTGAAGGTACTCTTAAAGCTTCTCGGCCCTCAAGCTCTTGGACGTCAACTTGAGCGCTGGGCCTCAGGGCCATCGAGCGCTCTGCCTCACCTTGTTTGGGGGATCGTCTCTGTGCCTCCACAGCCCCTTGCTGAAGCTTACGACTTGGATCCCGAGCTCGTCGATCGTGATGTCGGTTATTAAGGGTTCCATGAGGCCTCTCTGCACCACCAAGTCTGCCGCGACCCTCGACAAGGGCTTGTCGAAGCCCTCCAACAACTCGAGCTCTACAGACCCCTCCACCACATAGGCCTCGCTTATCGATGAGGCCTCCTCGACTCTGTGCACCTTGAAGTTGCCAGAGGGCCAGAGGCCTAGCTCCTTCGCTATATCCTCGTCGACCACTATGCAAGGCCTAGGGCTTTCAGCGCCCCCGTTGGCCAAGACTGTGAGGTCAACGCTCCGACCGCTCCTCTTCGACCTTACCCTTAGCCTCACCCTTACGGCCAACGAACTCACCCAGCTCCTCTCTCAAGATCCATCTTCCGAGCTTTACTCTATAGCCTTCGAGCCCTCCCTTTTCGCAGAGCCTCTTAAAGAGGGCCTCAGATACCAAAATCTTCTTGCCCACGCCAAACTCCCGAGGTAAAAGGGTTCAAGCCATTATATAAGCTGTCGCTAAGAGCTCTTAATCAATGTACTTGCTGAACTTCTCTATCAGCTGATCCTTGTCGACCACGGTCACGTGGTCGAATATTGTCCCCTTGGAATCCCTCAACTTCAACACGTCTACTACCTCTTGTATTTCCCGCCAACAAGCCCCTTCGCTATTGTCGCTACCCCTTAGCGGCCTGCTTGGCCACCTTGCCGCGGCTCTCAAGCACTAGCACGGTGGGTCTGCCGCGAGGCGAGCGCGCCTTCTAATCCCTTCTTCAAGTCCTCGACGAGGGCTGGGATGCGCGAGAACCTGCCGCTGAGGTATATGGTGCTCGGCCTTGTAGAAGATAGCAACGCAAGCACGTCCTTTATCGCCGACTCGATTAATAGCTTTTAGCCAGCTGACGCGCTCTTCGCGAACTCCTCAACCGGAACCTTGAAAGGGTCCAAGCCCATGCATCTCCGCGATGCCCAGCCCGATTAATAGGCCGAGCATCGTTACGTACCCCAAGCCTATGTACTTGGAGAAGCGCTCCCTGACGACCACTCTGACGCCCTTTAGGCCAAAGCCCTTCACAACGATCCTGCGAAACGCTATGCGAAGGGGTCGTTTGCCTCAACGGCGCTTGACTCTTCGATGTCCACGACGAGCCTTGGGCGGTCGATGGCGAAGCCCACGGTACTGTACAGCCTGCCTAAGCCGCCGTTTAGATCCATGTCGCCCGCATGCAGGTGGGCTGGGGCCATTACTCGCACGCGCCTCATGACGAAGCCCTCTCGTTAAGCGAGACCGATAGCAGACAGGCCTTATCCC
>CAZPGS010000043.1:0-4609 GCA_964586135.1 uncultured Nitrososphaerota archaeon | reverse complement strand
CGGCAGTGTACGACGTCGACGGGCCTAGACCTAAATGTGTCGCGCGAGGAGGAGATCATCCCTCGCTACTCCTCGTGAGCGACTCCCCTCTGAGCCTCCAGAGCCCCTTGGCGGGGTCCTCGATCACTATGCCGAACTCGCTAGCCAGCTGGTCGCTTATCAAGGCCTCGTCAGCGTATTCGGAGATGACCACGTACACCTCGACGCCCCTTCCCTCCGCGCTGCCTATGAGCAGGCTCGCGCGAGCCCCTCTCACCCTGTAGACCCTCATCAACCCCGACGCAGTCCTGTAGGTCTCCACGATGGTGTCGTCTGGCAGCTTAGGCCAGAGCCCGAGCTTCTCAGCGACGCCTATCGGGACAAGGAGCTCGGGGACGTCGGTTTCGTAGCCGGTATTGACTAGCGCGACTAAGTCGAGCGATGCGTTCTTGTACCTCAGCCTAACTCTGACCCTGACTCCCATGAGTTCTCATCCTTAGGGGCTTGATGTAGCCGACCCTCCTCTTGACCAAGAGCCTCAGCGGCTTGACGTAGCCGACCCTAGCCAACGATCGCACCACTGAGGTCTAGCGCATCGAAGACTATTAAGCTTTTAATGGGCTTTGAGCCCACTTTTCGCCGAGCGGGCCGTGAGCCTACGTCGTGGTCCTTTGACGAGCCAATGCCCGAGCGCAGTTTTATATAGCTTTGCGAGCCACCCTAGGGGTGTCGTCAGCTCACGACGAGGAGTGGGCTATGAAGACCCTGACCGAGAAGATATTGAGCAGGGCCTCGGGAAGGGACGTCTCTCCCGGCGACGTGGTCGAAGTCGGAGTAGACCTAGTGGCCTTCCACGACCTGACGGGGTATCACGTGCTCGAGGTGATGGAGAAGGTGGGGGTCAAGAGGGCCTTCAAGCCCGAGGGCGTAGTAATAGCCTTAGACCACCTGGTGCCGCCGCCCGACGTCAGGAGCGCCGAGATCCAGCAAGCCATAAGGAGGTTCGCGAGGGAGCTTAAGTTGCCCAACTTCCACGAGGTCGGTTACGGGATACTTCACCAAGTGCTAGTCGAGAACTACGTCATGCCGGGGCAGGTCGTAATCGCGGCGGACAGCCACGCCTCGACCTCCGGGGCCCTGGGGGCCTTCGCGCAGGGCATGGGGGCAAGCGACGTCGCTGCTGCTACCATTACTGGAAGGACTTGGCTCACGGTCCCCCAGCCCTTCAAGATAGTCTTTGAGGGCAGGCCGAGGCAGTGGATAACTGGCAAGGAGGTCTCGCTAGAGATACTTAGAGCTTTCAAGGCCGACTACTTCGTCGGCATGTCGATCGAGGTCTTCGTGGAGGAACCGAGCTCCTTCCCGATGGACTACAGGCTGACGGTGGCCAATATGGGGGTCGAGATGAATGCCGACGCCTTGATGTTCGCCCCAGACGAGGAGACCTCGAGGTACTTGAGGGAGACGAGGGGGGTGAGCGTCTCGAAGTTCGAGGGGGTCAATCCGAGGGCTAAGTATGTCGACGAGTACTCGATTAAGCTGGACGACGTCGACTTCCTCGTGGCGGCGCCTAGCAGCGTTGACAACGTCAAGGGCGTGAGAGAGGTCTCCGACGTCGAGGTGGACGTGGTCTTCATAGGCTCGTGCACTGGCGGCAGGCTCAGCGACCTCGAGATAGCGGCCAAGATAATGAAGGGCAAAAAAGCCAAGACGAGGTGCATAGTCGTGCCGGCTTCGTGGAGGACTTTTAGGAGGGCTCTAGAGCTGGGCTACGTGCAGGCCCTCGTGGAGGCCGGCTGCGTGGTCACTTACGGGACATGCGGGCCCTGCATAGGCGGCCACTTCGGGGTGCTGGGGCCGGGAGAGGTCGCCGTCTCGACCTCCAACAGGAACTTCGTCGGGAGGATGGGCAGTCCACAGTCGAAGGTCTACCTGTCGGGCCCGGCCGTGGCCGCGGCCACGGCGGTCCTGGGCAGGGTGGCCGAGCCAGGTGAGGTCCTATGATAGTTGAGGGCAGGGTCATCAAGTTAGGGGACAAGATCGACACGGACGTTATCATCCCAGCCAAGCACCTGAAGTCGACGGACCCCCGGTACCTAGCTCAGCACGTCTTCGAGCCCATAGACCCCGAGTTCTACAAGAAGGCCCGAGGGGCGATAATAGTCGCTGGCAAGGTGTTCGGGATGGGCTCTTCTAGGGAGCAGGCCGCCATAGCGATAAAGGCCGCTGGCGTGAGGGCCGTGGTGGCCGAGTCATTCGCTAGGATATTCTACAGGAATGCAATAAACAACGGCCTGCCAGCCATAGTCTGTCCTAACATAACTAGCGAAGTGAGGGATGGAGACCTGATAACGGTCAACGTTGAGACGGGCGAGGTCAAGGTCGGGGACAAGATCTTGAAGGGCAAGGGCATCGATGGGATGGCGCTGGAGATACTGAAGGCCGGGGGCCTCATAGAGTACCTGAAGAAATTGCAGAGAGGCTCGCAGGGCTGAGGAGTCCACGACCCAGACCTTTCAGCGCAAAACGGGCCCTCCTTCCATGCGAGGATGGGGGCTTGAAAGCTTAGCACCCTCAGCTGAGGGCGAGCTTGTGGAAGCCCACTATCGCGGTGACTCGGTCGAGGAGCTGCTTGAGCACTGGAGTCTAATGACGATGGCCTCGGTTCTTCGAGCGGAAAAGTGAGCTGGAGGAAGGGGCCTTGGGGCTCATAGACCCACTTACGGCGCTCGTCCTCTCCCTGAGCGCGCTGGTCTTCATGTTGGTCAGGCGCGTGAAGCTAGGGATTGCTATCAACGTCGCTGCGGCGATGTTAGCGCTCCTCTCCGTCGACATAAATGACGTGCCGCAAGTCCTCTACTCCAGCCTCGACCCCTTGACGATCGATGGCCAGCTCGCCCTATCCATCACCATTACCTCCTTTGGGATAATATTGCTCAGTCAGCTCTACGAGGACTCGGGGGCTATGGACTCGCTGAGCAGGTCCCTCGAGAGGACATTAAAGAGCCCCAAGGCCGTTTTAACGGTAATTCCGGCCGTCATAGGGCTCTTGCCGGTGGCCGGCGGGGCCTTAATGTCAGCGCCCGTGGTGGACGTAGAGGGCAACAGGCTAGGCCTCTCGAGGCCCAAGAAGGTCTACGTGAACATCTGGTTCAGGCACCTCATATTCCCGATGTACCCTCTGTCGCCCACGTTCATGATAGCCGTAGCCCTTACTAGGATAGGCCCCGCAACCCTATTCTCGATGGTCATTCCAGCTATAATGATCATGGCAGTTGTGGGCTACGTGATTAGCTTCAGAGGAGTTGGGGGACAGCTCAAGGAGTACGACTCGCCGCGCGAGGGCTCGGACCCAAAGGAGCTATTGAGGGCCTTCTCGCCGATAGCTATCTCCATAATCGGGGCCATCGCTTTAAGCCTCTTGAGCCACGAGCTCAGCAAGCGCGGGCTCGACGTCTTAATCGCGGTAGTCATGGGCCTCCTCGCGCTAACGGCCACCGCTGAAGTGACCCTCAAGAGCTTGGTCGACGCCCTCAAGAGGCCGACGATATACGACATAACCCTCGCGACTATCGGGGCCCTTCTGCTCAGGAGCGTCGTGAGCGCTTCGGGGCTTTCAGGGGCCCTGAAGGGCTTAGTGCCCAGCGGCAGCCCCGGCTTCTTGTTGGTAGTCGCCACCTCAACGCTTTGCAGCTTCTGCCTCGGATCCCCCCTCACGGGTTTGGCGATAAGCATCTCGGTGCTCAAAGACGTGATAAGCCTCTCCTTCGAAGAAGTAGCCCTAATGTATATGGCCGCGTGCCTCGGGTACATAATCTCGCCGCTTCACCTATGCCTCCTCTTCACAGCGGACTACTTCAAGGCCGACTTGAAGGAGGTCTACAAGGACGCCTTGCCCTCATTCATCGCTAGCCTTGCAGCGATAACCATTTTGTATGCCTTGATTTAGCGCCATAGCCGGTAGCGGTTAGTAGTGCTTGATGACCGTGATAAGCAGAAGGCGTCATCGCGAGAAGGCCAAAGGCTGACTAAAGCGTTGGAGAGCTTCACCGGAGCTCCACGAGGTGCGGAGGGCCAAGACTCAACACTTAGATGTGACCCGTAACCCGTGATGGCTAACTGAGCGACGGGACCATTAAATAGACCCATCTCTGACGCGAAGAGCTCACGACTTCGACGTTAATACCAAGGAGTTCAAAGAATCGCCACTGAGATTATGAGGGCTATGGCCGCCATCGGTAGCACGTACTTCCAAAACACTGATAGGGCTTGGTCCACCCTGAACCTCCCGGTTATGGCCCTGATCCACGTTATGATCGCCACCACGACAAAGTACTCCACGACCGTTATCACCAAGGCCGCGTACCACGGGAGCCAGGCAAACGGTACGAAGCCCCCGAAGAAGAGCATCGTTATCAAGAGCGAGCCCACCACGACTTCTACGTCGTGGAGCCCGAGTATCAGAGCCAACTTGAAGCCCGAGTACTCCGTAAATGGACCGGCGACTATCTCCGTATCTGCATCCGGTATGTCGAACGGCTTGGTCAGCAACTTGCACTGCAGCGACAGCAAGGCCGAGATGAGGGACAACGCCATGGGAACGAAGGTGCGCGGGTCGGACCAGAGCCTC
>CAZPGS010000042.1:0-7527 GCA_964586135.1 uncultured Nitrososphaerota archaeon | reverse complement strand
TGAGTATAAAATAAGAGGATGAGCATCTAGGGACAAACGGTAGTGCCTGAGTAGCTCCTCCAGCTCGCTCGGACTCACGTCGTTAGCCCTCCACTCGGCATCTATCACGTGGACCCTCAAGCCAGATTGCGAGATGAGCCTCGCGACCTCGAACGTCTTTGCCATTTGGTCGCCTACGTCTGGACCGAACCTGCTCCTCTTAGTCGCCTTTCCTCCAACCAGCATTCACTACACCGATATAGAACTCTTTAGAGATAGACAGCTTTAACTCGAAGGCTTTGAAACGGTTCTGGAGGTCATGAGCGTGAGCGCGATAGACCTCTACGTGGTCAAGACTCCTCATAGGTTCTTTGAGCTCGAATGGGCCGTCGATGAAGCCAGCTTGGTATTGCTTGGATTCCCCTACGACTCCACCTCAAGCTTTAGGGTCGGCTCTCGCTACGCACCTCAGTTATTGAGGGTGTACTCGTCTGCCATAGAGGGCTATGTGTGGGAGTTGGGAATCGAGATAGCAGAAGCTAAGATAGCCGACGCTGGCGACCTGGTCGTGGTCCACGGAGACACCGTGGCGACCCTGAAGAGGCTCGCAGAGGTCGTGGAAGCCTTTAGGTCGCAGGGAAAGAAGGTAGGCGTGGTGGGTGGCGAGCACACGCTGACGCTGGGCTCGATAAGCGGTTGCCGCCCCAAGTCGCTAGTGGTGTTTGACGCCCACTTGGACTTGAGAGACGAATATCCCAGTGGCCAGAGGCTGAGCCACGCCACGTGGCTTAGAAGACTGTTCGATAACCCCTCGTGCGCCGTTGTCGTCGTCGGCGTGAGGGCCGCGTCGAGGGAAGAGCTAGAAAATGCGAAGAGGCTCGACATGACCTTCTTGACGTTTAAAAATGTGAAGGAAAAAGAGGCGAGGGCGTTGAAGGACGTGGTCAGCACGCTGTCCGACCCTCTGTACGTCAGTGTCGACGTGGACGTGCTAGACCCGGCCTACGCGCCCGGGGTTTCGACGCCAGAGCCTCTCGGCCTCACCCTCCAAGAGCTATTAAACGGCCTCTGGTCCCTTAAGGGCAGGGAGATATCGGGCTTCGACGTCGTGGAGGTATGTCCTCCGTACGACAATGGCTCCACGTGCGTCTCGGCTTGCAAAGTGCTAATGGACCTGTCAGTTATCTCCCTTAGCAAATAATTCACTGGCGCTCTTGCCGCGGCGCTCTAAGCCCAAGTCTTAGCGCCATGGCTCAAGGCCTTGCTCTTTAAGGTAGAACCTTTGGTCTCACGTTTAGAATAACCTTTATAAACTCAGCCAGGCATCGACTCATAGAAGGAGCTGATAGGGGCTGATGAGCGAGACTTGCCCCATATGCGGGCTACCAAAGGACCTCTGCGTCTGTGAAGCTATCGGTCGTGAACAACAAATCGTAAGGATATACCTCGAAAAACGCAAGTGGGGCCGAGAGGTCACGGTCATAGAGGGCATAGATGAGAAGAGCTGTGACCTCAAGAGCATAGCCGGCAAGCTAAAGGCCGCTTGCGCTTGTGGAGGGACCGCGAAAAACGGGAAGATAGAGCTACAAGGAGATCACAGGTACAAGGCCAGAGACATGCTGATAAGCATGGGCTTTCCGTCGGAGAACATAAGCGTCGAGTGAGCCTGTCGGGTGACCTCAAGCAACACATGGCGTGACTACTGTTGACTCAGTTTATCGCTCTTGGTGACTATTTCCCTTAGCCTCTCGACTCCTCCTATCCTTTTTATCACCCTCGCCACAGGCCTCGGGACATACTTCTCCCAGTCAGCCCCCTCGATCATCAACTTCCTGATGTAAGTAGCGTCATATTTGTCGCGTTCGAACAGCGGTATCTCCCTAACCTCGATGCCAGCCTCTACGAAGAGCCTCCTGACTAGGGGGGAGTTTGAGTAGACCCGTGAGAAAGGAGGACAGTACTGCTTCACGTGCTGGACCCATATCGCGTGCTGCTCCACGTCCGGGATCGGAATTATTACGCACCTGCTCGCTAGGCCCTCTTCCTCGAGGGCTGCAAGTATCATCTCCACTCTCTCGCCGGCCGTGAACGGGTTCTCATACGTGTAGCTGTACTGAGCCGAGCCTATGCCGATTATGAGCCTCTTCTCGCGTTCGAGAATCCACTTCGTCGCTGCCAAGTGGCCTAAATGATAGGGTTGAAACCTGCCAACGAAGAGCGCCAGCGACACAGAGCATCACGCGAACAGCTAGGAGCTCCAGGGGCCTAGCTTTAAAGTTAACCTCGCAACCTCACAGTGAGCTGGACGGGCCCGAGACAGCGTTACCTCACGACGCTCTCGCGTCAGATTGGTGGTAATAGCGCTTCTCCCGGCCTCACGGACTTGAGCATGTTCAAGAGCTCTTGTTGAGTAGGGGCCTTCGATAGGGCTAGTGGGACCCCCTCGTTCTTCGCTATTATGACGGCCAATTTGTCCACGGCTTTAGCTCCGTGGAGGACTATAAGGCCGGGCTTCAAGCTTCCTAGGCCAGCCTGCATAGCCTTGAGCGCTACGAGGGGCGACCTCCCGGTGCTGACCCTCATGAATATCGCGGCCCTTTGAGATGTGAATCCGTAAAGCTTCAAGTAGTCGCTTGAGGGGACCTCCAAGACGAGCTTTATGCTGTCGACGACCGTGTATCCAAGTAGGGGCTTGAACTCGGCTTCCTCGCCCACGACTAAGTCAGCCTTTATCTTCTCGCAGAACTCCCCAACGCTTATCGGCTCTACGAAGTCCCTTATGTCAATTATCGCCCCCCGCAATGCCTCAGAACCTGTGTAAATTCTTCTCAAGGGCTCCGCTATCCTTCCGCCCCTTTCTTCGTCTATCTTGATGAGGGCCAAGACCACCTTCTTCACGAAGCCTATCCCTGGAGACTTGCGCCTCCCACTTTCGTAGTCGGATATGACCGAGGGGGATATCTTTAGGTAGTGGGCCAGCTCCGTCGTAGACACCATGAACCTCTGACGCCAACTCCTTAGGGCTTGCCCGACGTCCTCCGAAAATACTATCTCGCCAGCTATCCTAACCGCCAGCTCTCTCTGGCTCGACGTTAGCCTAGCGTCAGTCATAGCTGGGCACTAAAACATTTATTGCGATCATGCTTTTAGCTCTTCTCACTTACAAGATACTAGAACTCGATGAGCGAGGTCGAGGAGAGAGCACGAGAGCAAATTAAGAGGGTCGTTGAGACTTACGAGGCAATAGCCGAGGGCTTCTCAAGCACTAGGAGGTCACCTTGGACCGAGGTACTCCAACTCTTAGGCGACGTGTCAGGCAAGTCGATCTTGGACGTGGGGTGCGGAAACGGGAGGCACATGGTGGAGCTGGCGAAGAGGGCGTCCGTGGTCGTGGGGAT
The DNA here is from genome assembly GCA_964586135.1 of uncultured Nitrososphaerota archaeon. GTDB lineage: Archaea > Thermoproteota > Methanomethylicia > Nezhaarchaeales > WYZ-LMO8 > WYZ-LMO8. Next base: position 4,150 of record CAZPGS010000042.1, on the reverse strand, counting down.
AGACCTGTCGAAGAAGCTGGTCGAGATAGCTAGGAGGAAGATGAGGAGACGGGGGCTTACCAACAAAGCCATGCTCGTGGTGAGCGATGCCCTCTTCCTGCCGTTTAGACGAGCGAGCTTCGACGCCGTGACCTGCATTGCCGTCGTCCACCACATACCCTCTGAGAGGTTGAGGCGCAAGGCCGTGAGCGAGATGGCGGAAGTCGTGAAGAGCGGCGGGCTGTGCGTGGTAACAGCTTGGTATAGGTGGCAGAGGAAGATGCTGCTCACCCTAATGAAAGGTGCGCTCATGAGGCTGACGGGCTCGACATTCGAATTCGGCGACGCATACGTACCATGGAGGTCAAGGGACAACGTCTACAAGAGGTTTTACCACCTCTTCACACCGAAGGAGATGAGGAGCTTGTTGAGCGCTGGGGGCCTCGAGATCAAGGAGCTGAAGCTCATGACCATTGGGCGGAGGAAGTGGACGAACGTCGTGGCCGTGGCCTTTAAGCGTTAACGATAATAGGCCCCCTCGTCTTATCATTCACGAAAAGGTATGTCCATAACAATAAAGTGGCACGGTCACGCCTGCTTCGAGATCAAGAACGACGTGACCATAGTGACTGACCCCCACGACGGCAGATCGATCGGGCTTAAGCCTCCATCTGCCAAAGCCGACATAGTCCTGATATCCCACAAGCACTTCGACCACGCCGACGGGCTCTCTTACGTCAAAAAGGACGGCACCGTTGTGATAGACAAGCCGGGGAGCTACGAGGTCAGGGGCGTGAAGATAACCGGAGTACTCACGTACCACGATGAGTCTCGAGGGGCGAAGCGAGGGCCGAACACGGCGTACGTCTTCGATGTTAAGGGCGTAAGGTTCTGCCACTTAGGCGACTTGGGCCACGTGCTGAGCGAGGACCAAGCCCGCTCCCTCAGACCTGTCGACGTCCTCATGATCCCCGTGGGCGGCGTGTTCACGATAGACGCGAGGCAAGCCGAGAGGGTTGTGGAGATGCTGTCGCCGAGGCTGACAATACCCATGCACTTCAAGATCCCTGGGCTCAACTTGCCGATAGCCGGGGTCGAGGCGTTTGTGGCTGGGAGGGGGGATGTGGAGCGCGTGCCTTCAAACGCTTACAGCGTTTCGAAAGAGGCCTTGCCGAGCCGTCCGAAGATAGTAGTGTTAAGTCCCCCTTAGTATCTTGACCCGCTTAGGCCCTCTCCTCTCTTTTCTCTTTCAGCCTCGTTAGAGGAAACGAGTGGTTGAGGGGGTGATTACTTGGCGAAGTTATCGAGGAGGTGGCTCGCCATCACCATTTCCCAGCTCTTTTTTAAATACTCAAGAAGTAAGAGCAAAATGGGTGCGCATACGCGCCCATAAACCACACCGATTTGGCCTCCTTGGGGGAAGCGGGGGTCGCGCGCTTGTCGACCATAATAATCTCGCCCGACTTCGATGTGATACTCGATGCTGAAAACAAAGTAGTGGGCGAGGCTAGAAGCGACATAGCCGTCCTCGACATAACACCCCTCAAGAAGAAAATATCCGAGCTTGAGGTTCTGGTTGATGAGCTCGCAAGTCTCCTCGGCTCAAAAGCAGCACCAGTAGCTGACAAGCGTAGGAGAAAGAGGCCGCGCTTAGTAGCGCTCTTCTTCACGCAAATGGCCATAGGCTTCCTCATAGGCCTGGCCCTCCTCTGTTTGTGCGTGCTAACGTACCACGCCTTTCCGCACTTCGGCGCGATCAAAAGCTCAACGGGCCTTTTCAAGCCTTTAACTTAAGGAGAGGCGGGGATTGTGTTGGCAAGCCGAGAGGAGAGGACAAAAGTCGAGCCAGCGCCATCTTGGCCTATAGTCGCCGGGGGTTACGTCGTCGGGGACCCTAAAGGTTGCATAGCAATATGCACCCTAGCGTCAGAGGACATATGTCCAGCTCTAGCGAAGCTATCTCAAGTGGCCATAGTGGGGCCCTGTAAAACCGAAAATGTAGGAATAGAGAGGTTGGTGCTCAACGTAATATCAAACCCCAACATTAGGTTCCTAGTGATATGTGGGACCGAGGTGGTGGGGCACGTTCCTGGCGGCACATTAAAGGCCCTGCACCAGAACGGCATAGACCCCTCGACGAAGAAGATAAGGGGCGCACCTGGAGCGATACCCTACATCGAGCACTTGACGCCCGAAGCCGTCGAGCGATTTCGAAGGCAAGTGCGATGCATAGAAATAATCGGAGTCGAAGACTTAGATCAGATAAGGGCTAAGGTCGAAGAGCTGGCAGCTCAAGACCCGGGAGCTTACCCCGAGCCCCCGTTCGTCGTAGAGCTCAAAAAGAGAAAGGCCGAGGAGATCGCCACGCCTATACCGCCATTAACTTCCTCGATCTCGCCGTCAATGGCGGCCCTCTCAGCGTTGATAGAAGACATAAGTTTCAAGTTGCGACTCATAGAGAAGTCGCAGCTCACGACGAGTGCGAGCATTATGAGGACGTGGGGAATGGTAGTGGGGATGGCGCTCGCGCTAGCCCTTTTAGGCCTTTTGGCCTTCATGGCCTTCTGAGGAGGTTGACGGATGTCTAAGCCCAGTAAGCCTAAGGAAGCCTATACGGCCGAAGTGGCCTACTTAGAGTCGAGGATCAGCGACATAAAGGCGAAGATCGAGATCGTGGAGAAGAGGAATAGATTCGTGGCGAGCTTTTACACAGGCTTCGTTAGGGGCTTCGTGATAGGGATGGCCCTCTCAATAGTGATATTAATGGTGATACTGATGGCTATACAGATGTATTGATTGGACGGGATCGCCCATGGAGGATCGAGAGGAAAGGAGAATCCCGATAGTCGTGGCGCCGCCGGAGATCTCCGAGCTCTACTCAAAGCTCGATGAGATAGACAAGAAGGTCGACTTCGTCCTCGGCGAGGTCGCAGAGAAAGAGGGCCTGAGGCTGGGGCGTCACATAGGCTTCCTCTACGGCTTCCTGACGGGGTCGTTAATGATGCTAATACTGAAGTTCGTGCTCAAAGCTCTATAGCTAGTGCGCGCGAAGCCCTCTCCTCCCACGCAGGCCTAGGTCATTACTGAGGAGGACGACCATGCCGTCGCGTCTGCGCTACACGAACCCTCTAGCCTTCTGAAGCTCCATTCGTAGACCCAGTACACAAGCCATGCCCCTATTGCCGCCTAGCGGGTTTTGCGGCGTGCCTAACGAATGCATGCACCTCGCCATTACATTAGCGCCAAGAGCCAAGCCATCTTCGACGAAGACAACTCTTCGGTTCACATCGTCGCCGAACAAGCCCAAGTCGTCTATTTGCCTAAGTATAAGATATGGCTTTAAACCCGTCATCCCGGCCCGCCTGGTTATTCCCACCGTGTATTTACCGTTCACAATTCCCTCGTCGATTAATAACTCCAAGACCCTTCTGGCCATGAGCGCTGAGACATGATCGAGCACCGCGAGGAGGACCTGAGCTCCATGCTGGGCGTAGAGCTCTCGGCCTAGCTCTCGGAGCTTAGGCAAATAGCTCCCATTATCCCCTACGTCGCATCCTATTAACAGTACTCCCTGCTCATACGCCGAGTTGGCGTTGACCGGGATCGTGCCTATGCGCGTTGCGGAGGGAGGAGCCTTCCTTACGTCTATGTATTTGTGAACTTCGTGGGCTAGCTCCTTAGCCCTTCCAGCCTCTTAGCGCCCCTTAGCTCAACCCTTTCTGAGAACTCAAGAACTGACGACGCAGCTCCAGCACCCTGGATCAAGGCATCGCAAATGGCCCCCGACAGCCCCACACAGGCTCCCCATGGTCTTGGCGTAGGGTAGCTCGTCATTGGTCACCCTCCCCTTAAATGTAGTTCCAAAGTCCATCGAAATTAAGGGGTTTCGGCAGTCGACGTCAGTCCACTTGGCACCCGCTTTCACGCCCGCTGTTGAGAGCTCCGCCTCCATCTCGTTGGCCATGATCTCTCCCCTACTCTTCAGAGGCATGCAACCAGCGACTGCTCCGTCGAAGAAGACTTTGTCGAGCTTTGAGTATTCCTTCAAGTGCCTAGGCAGGTTAGAGAGGTCCTTCGAGAGAGGAGCGACCATTTTTAAAGGACTGATCCCAGCGAGCAAACAACCCCTAGCCAGAGCCCTTATGACCGTTCGTCCCTAGAGGGCGTTTTG
>CAZPGS010000041.1:0-7639 GCA_964586135.1 uncultured Nitrososphaerota archaeon | reverse complement strand
ACGACGAGTACAGGATGCTCGAGGAGATATTCAAGCTCCTCAACGAGTACCCCGTCGTCCTCACGTTCAACGGGGACAACTTCGACCTGAACTACATGCTCCACAGGGCGCTCAAGCTCGGCTTCTCGAGGGACAAGATCCCCATATCCATGACGGCTGGCGAGCACCCGGTCGCCCTCTTGACGTCGTCAGTCCACGTGGACCTCTACAAGTTCTTCCACAACAGGTCGGTCCAGGGCTACGCTTTCAGCAACAAGTACAGGGACGTCACGTTGGATGCCATAGCCGAGGCCTTGCTCTCCACCAGGAAAATACAGCTCGTGGCTCCGGTATCTCAGCTGAGCTACGCCCAGCTGGCCGCTTACTGCTTGAGGGACGCCGAGATAACCATGCGCTTCACGAAGTTCAACGACGACCTGGTAATGAAGCTCATAATCCTCTTCATGCGTATATCGAAGATGAGCATGGAGGACGTGACGAGGCAGGGGATATCGAATTGGATAAGGAACATGCTCTACTTCGAGCACCGCAAGAGGAACTACCTCATACCCAGGAGGGACGAGATAATAACTGTTAAGGGGCAGGCGGTCACAGAGGCCAAGATAAAGGGCAAGAAGTACATGGGGGCCATAGTGCTGAAGCCCCCAGCCGGCGTTTACTTTGACGTAGCGGTCCTAGACTTCACCTCGCTGTACCCGAGCATAGTCAAGACGAGGAACTTGTCCTACGAGGTCATAAACTGCGACCACCCCGAGTGCAAGTCCAACGTCATACCGTCGACGCCCCACTGGGTCTGCACGAAGAGGCAGGGGCTGACCTCAATACTCATAGGCATGTTGAGGGACATCAGGGCCCTCTGGTTCAAGCCCATGTCGAAGAAGATCGAGGACCCGGTCAAGAGGAGCCTCTACGAGGTCGTGGAGAAGAGCTTGAAGGTCATACTCAACGCGTCCTACGGAGTGATGGGGTCCTCCACTTTCTCGCTGTACTGCCCGCCCGTGGCTGAGAGCACGACCGCGATAGGCAGGTACATAATAATGAAGACGATAGAGAAGGCCGAGAGCCTAGGGCTCAGGGTCCTCTACGGCGACACCGACAGCATCTTCATACACAACCCCGGCGAGTCGAAGATAAGGGAGCTCATGGAGTGGGCCGAGGAGGAGCTCAAAGTCGACCTGGACTACGACAAGCACTACAAGTTCGTCGCCTTCTCGGGGCTGAAGAAGAACTACGTGGGAGTCCTCGTCAACGGAGAGGTCGACATCAAGGGCCTGGTGGGCAAGAAGAGGAACACGCCGTTATTCTTGAAGGAGGCGTTCTTGAACTTCATCAGCATACTCAGCAAGGTCAGCACCCCCGAGGACTTCGAGAAGTCGAAGTCCTTGCTCAGGGACTTGGCGAAGAAGGTCTACGATAAGGTAAGGGAGAGGAAGTACAGCCTAGACGAGCTGGCCTTCACGGTCATGCTCTCAAAGCATCCGTCAGAGTATGCCGTCTCCTCTCAGCACGTAAAGGCCGCCAAGCTGTTAATGGCTTATAAGAAGAACGTGGACGCCGGCTCGATAATAAGGTACGTGAAGGTGAGGGGCGAGCCTGGCGTAAAGCCGGTTCAGCTGGCCAGGATAGATGAGGTGGACGTGGACAAATACGTAGAGCACATGAGGACGACGTTCGAGCAAGTGCTCACGGCTCTAGGCCTAGACTTCGACGGAATACTTGGAGTGAAGAGCATAACCTCGTTCTTCAAGAGGTGATTACTCTTCCCCCTCTTCCTCGAGCTCCTCTAGGTCCTCCTCGAGCCCGCCCAAATCGCTGGCCTCGAGCTGTTCCTCAGAAGTAGCCATCATCGCCCTCCTCTTGAGCTCATCTAGGTCCTCCGGAGGCAACTTCGGGGTTATTATGAATATCTCGTTGTCGTAGTAGTCCGTCTCCCTCCACTCGTTGTTGAAAGACACTATGTATATGGGTATGATGGCCTCGGCCTCCTTGGAGCCCCTTCGCAACTCGAACCTCGAGTAGAACTCGTACTCCTCTTTCGATAATGGTAGCTTCAGGGTCTTGGTGTAGCTGTCCTTCATCACCACGAAGTCCGAGGTCTCGGGGTTCCACAACTGCAAGGCCTCGAAGGCAGCCTTCTTAACGGCCTCGTAGAGGGGCCCCTCTATCTCAACAACCCTCTTGATGTGGCCCCTCTCTGAGTGCATGAGCACGGACTTCGCGTCGCTCGCCTCCGGCTTCCCTTGCCTCTTTTGACCCTTGGTCTTGGACATTGAGCACCCCTCGGCCGACTGGCCTTACAACTAAGCACTTGGGGCGCTTAACTTTAAAGATTTCGAGGGCTCACGGTGTAGTCGACCTCATCAGCCTTCAGCGCTTTGAACCCTCGATCACAGCCCTCAATAAAGCTCTAGCGCCTCGATCTTATATTGTTGCGCGATAACGTTAATCCACCCCCGGGGCTCTAGGCGTGTCGGGGGCGGTGAGTTGTAACTCGGGTTCTGACCTCATGCGTGATGTCGACAGGCTAGACGAGCCCTCCCTCAACTCCTTGCCCGAGAGAGGGGTCTACACCATAGTGGTCGCCTCCCTCATGGAGGAAGAGATAGACGTGGGCTCGCTGGGCTCCCTGAAGATGAAGAGGGGCTTTTACGCCTATACGGGCTCCGGCTTGGGCCGAGGCGCCCTAGGCCTGAGGGGCAGGGTCTTGAGGCACCTCAACAAGCGCAAGAAGCTGAGGTGGCACATAGACTACCTCACTTCGTCGAGCTCTTCGGTGGTGGTCGGTGTCGTCGCCTCTCCAGCGGAGAAGAGGCTCGAGTGTGCCATCGCGTCGGCCATCAACTCCATCGCCGAGCCCGTCGAGGGGTTTGGGTGTAGCGACTGCAAGTGCCGATCGCATTTGGCCTTAATGCCGATCGAAAAGGCCGACGAGTGCTTGAAGTGGATAGAGGGGGTGTACGCCTCTCTAGGCCTCGTCCCGATATCGTTGGCCCTCCGCCCTCTTCAAGTGCCCGGCGGCCGCTCTGAGACAACTATCGAGCCTCAAGACCTAGCATAAACACTTAAATCCCACGTGCGAGCACCTACTCTCAAGCCTCATTGAAGGCGGGCCTCGCTATTGAGCTTTAAGATAGCCGTTATCTACGGCGACGGCGTGGGCCCTGAGGTCATCAAGGCGGCGCTCGAGGTACTCGAGGCGCTGGAGTTCGACGCCGAGTACGTGGAGGTGAGCGCTGGCTACGAGTGCTGGAAGCGGACCGGCAAGCCGATGGAAGATGGCGCCTTAGACGTCATAAGGAGTTGCAAGTGCATACTCAAGGGGCCTCTGATGACGCCCCCAAGCATCGAGTCCTACAAGTCGGTCACGGTGATGCTGAGACAGACGCTAGACCTCTACGCCAACGTCAGGCCGTTCAAGAGCTTCGGCAGGGCGCCTAAGAAGGTCGACATGGTCATAGTGAGGGAGAACACTGAGGACCTGTACTCCGGCATAGAGTACAGAGTGGGCTCTACTGCCATCACGCTCAGGGTCGTGAGCGAGAGGGCCTCCAAGAGGATAGCGAGGTTCGCCTTCGAGCTTGCTAGGAGGGAGGGCAGGAAGAAGGTCGCCGTCGTCCACAAGGCCAATGTGATGAAGGAGTCTTGCGGCTTGTTCCGCTCCGCCTTCTTTGAGGTCGCCAAGCTCTACCCCGAGATCCAAGCCGAAGAGATCGTCGTCGACTCCGCCGCCTACAGGATAGTGGTGGCCCCCGAGACCTTGGACATTCTCGTGACGCCGAACATGTTCGGCGACATACTCTCGGACGTCGCGGCGGGGGTCGTGGGGAGCTTGGGGCTCGCCCCCTCCGCGAACATAGGCGACAGTTACGCGATGTTCGAGCCAGTCCACGGGACCGCCCTCGACATAGCCGGCAAGGGCATAGCGAATCCCATAGCCTCCATACTCTCGGCGGCGATGATGTTAAGCTACCTCGGAGACTTCAAGAGAGCGAGGGCGATAGAGATGGCCGTCAGCGAGCTCATAGCGGAGGGCGAGGTGCTGACGCCGGACATGGGCGGCTCGGCCAAGACGATCGACGTGACTCGGGAGCTCGTTAAGCTCGCGAGAGAGGCCTACTCCCGATTATAGCGCCGAGGCCAGGAGCCCCTCTATTATGGCCAGCACTAGGTCGCCGTAGAGCAAGGATACGAAGAAGCCCAGAGCGATGTTAGCGACAAGCGGTATCGCTGGCGAGACCCATACCTCCTCGTCCCCTCTCACCAGCCCCTCCCTCACCAGCCCCTCCAGCGCCGCGTAGAGGTCGTAATCCGCGACCCTGGCTGAGAGCCTGAACCTCCTCTCAACGCGCCCCTCCTTAAGGGCGAACTCCTCCAAGGGGAAGTAGAAGCCCCTCCTCTCGAGGACCTTAGAGACCCTAGACTTGTAGCCCACCATGACCGCGACGAGGCGCTTCCAGAAGCTCCTCTCCTCGTTGCTGGTGAAGAGGGGGCCTTTGACTTTCCTGAAAGCGTTAGAGAGCATGATGCCTACGGCTAAGAGGGCGGCCGTCAAGATGGAGTTGTTGAATATCGACATGGAGAATATCGGGTTTTGAGGGCCGAAGGGCCTGAGCCCCAACCTCTCTAGGGGATTGAATGGCAGGGCGACCCCCAAGCACCACAAGCACTTTGCGTCCGCACCCCCGAAGAAGTCCAAGTAGTACAGCCCGAGGCCGAGGGCGAAGCAGAGCGTCGCCGATATCGCTAAGACTGTAAGGCGAGGGTACGAGAAGTCGGCTGAGAGCTCCGCGGCGGTCAACGCCGCTCCACAACTCCCCATCGCTAACCATATCGCGTCGCTGACCTCTCTGGTCCTCAAGTCTTGAGCGGACGCCAGCGCCAGGGACGCGGCGCACACAACGACCTTAGCGAGGGCTATTGAGTAGAGCAAGTCCAAGTCCTCCTCAACTACCCTCTGTAAAACCGTTTTTAAAGGGCTTCTTAGCAGTATGTGAGAGAGGGGATCGAGTTGAAGCTAAGGGCTTCCACGAGGATCATTAGGTGCCCTAAGTGCGGCTACGAGTTCGACTTATCGTATGCCAGGACATTTGCCTGCGGAGGCTGCCCCTCTTCGGCGATAGGCTGTCAATACGCCAGGTGCCCTCGGTGCGGCCACGAGTGGCCCCTCTAACACGACGATCGCTTCAGTCTCTTGACCTTGACCCTGCTCTTTATCCATCGAGCTCGCCTGGCCACCTCTTCCAAGTCGGGGTTGAAGTACGCGGCGATGCCCTCGACCTTCAGGGAAGCGATTGCCGAGGCGTAAGACGCCGCGTCCTTCAAGTCCAACCCGTTACATAAGTAGTATGCGAGAGCGCCTAGGTAAACGTCGCCAGCCCCCGTCGGGTCGACCGCGTGCGTGGGATATGCGGGGACCAAGATCGCCCTCTCACCGTCGACTATCACCGACCCCCTCTCGGCCAGGGTCAGAGCTGTCACGGCCCCCGTCCTTTGATATATAGATGTTGCGGCCTTTACGGGCTCGTCGAGCCCCGAGAGGAGCCTCGCCTCCAGCTCATTCGGCTTCACTAAGTGGCTCCCGCAACAGACCTCAAGGGCCTCTGGGTTGCTGTAGTACTCGACGACCCCTCTCCTCACCCTACGAAGATAGCCTTGTGGATCGAGGAAGACCGTAGCCCCTCTCCTCCTGAAGGTTAACGGGACCTCGACCCCAACCTCGCCTAGGACAGGGCCCACCACGACGGCCCTCGTGTCGAAGGCCTCTTGAGGGATGACCTCCGTCGGGATCTCTCCGCTGAACCCAAGGACCTCTAGCTCCCTTTCGCCGTGGCCTAGGTACTTGAGCCTAAAGCCCGTCGTCTCCCTCGCGTCCCCGGCCTTTATGAAGTGCAGGCCTATTCTCTTCAAGGTGTTGAGGAGTCGATCTTGGAAGTCCTCTCCAATGCGACCGATTAAGGCGACCTCTCCCATTCCCAGCCTCTTCGCCGTGAACGCCGCGTTGAAGCTACAGCCCGATAAGACCCTGCCAATGCTCTTGACGAAGGGAGTCTCGATGATGTCGTAGACGGGATTGCCTACGGCCACAATGTCGTACACGGCCACACAAGGACTTAACCAAGCGAGAACTTAAAGAGAGCGCCCCAAGGACGCGTGCTACCCGGGGACTATTGCTTGCCCTTCCACCCCACGCCTCTGATTATCCTAGTCTTGGCCTGTCCCGGGATTGCCTTCCTCTCCTCCTCGGCCCTCACCTTCCTAACCCCTTGGAATATCGCGCAGCTCACGCACAAGTACTTGGTCACGAGGGTCTTGCTCATCTGGACGCCCTTGTTCTCGAGCTCCTTCCTCAGTTGTGGGTCGACGAAGCTGACATACCTAGTCACCTTTATCGCCTTGCCCCTCGGGATGGGCCTCCCGCAGCCGTCGCACAAGACTATTGAGTCCCTCCCCTTGTCCCCCTTGGCCCTCCCTCTGTTCTTCCTCTTCTTGGGCATGACTCATCAGCCCTTGCTCTGGCTATTAGAGCAAGGACGACCTTGTCTTATAAGGATTTTGCGTCGACTTCAGTAGGTCTTGGCCACTCTCAACACTTTCGTGGCGCCTCGGTCGCAGTTGACGCACTGCCCCTCGACCTTCGCGGGCTCTATAGCAACCCCTAGGATCTTTGCCTCCAGACCCTCCTCGAGGGCCAATCCGCACTCGCTACGGCCGCACCACAGCACCTCGACTATGCCCCTCCTAGCCTTTATGAGCTCTGCGCCCTCTTCAAGGCTCTGAGCCTTAAAGGTCCTCTCCCTCAGATACCTCCACGCCGCTCCTCGGAGGTCGGCCGTGATCCTCTCCACAAGCTGTCTCACGTAGCTCACAAGCTCTCCTCGAGGGCACGTAGTCCTAGTCAAGTCGTCTCTCTTGACGAGCGTCGCCGTCTCTCTCTCCACGTCGCGAGGTCCCATCTCGACCCTTATTGGGACCCCCTTAAGCTCCCACTCGTAGAACTTAGAGCCCGGGGTCACGTCTTGCCTCTCGTCGATCGCCACCCTGAAGCCCGCGGCCTTGAGCTCGCCGTAGGCCCTCTGGGCCTCTCCGTAAACCTTCGCCTCTCTGCCCTTGTAGGGTATGGGTATGACGACCACTTGAATCGGGGCCACGTTTGGCGGCAACACTAGGCCGCGGTCGTCCCCATGTATCGATATTAAGGCGGCTATCACTCGCTCGGATATGCCGTAGCTGGTCGTCCAGACGTACTCGTGGCTTCCGTTGGGCTTTAGGTACTTCACGTCGAAGGCCTTCGAGAAGTTCTGGCCCAAGTGGTGCACGGTCCCTATCTGGAGAGCCCTCCCGTCCGGCATTACCGTGTCAAACGCGATGCTGTAGACCGCGCCGGCGAACTTGTCCCAGTCCGGCCTCCTCGATATCAAGTAGGGTATGCAGAGCTCGTCAAAGAACCTCTTATAGAGCTCGACCATGTTCCAGACGTGGCTCTCCGCGTCCTCGTAAGTGGCGTGGGCGGAGTGCCCCTCCTTGAACGTCGTGACCTCCCTGACCCTCAGCATTGGGTGGGTCGCCTTTGTCTCGTACCTGAACACGCTCACTACTTGGTACAGCTTGACCGGGAGGTCCTTGTAGTCCTTGATCCACA
>CAZPGS010000040.1:0-7699 GCA_964586135.1 uncultured Nitrososphaerota archaeon | reverse complement strand
CCTCATGCCCCCTCCATGGGGACTCTCTATGCGCGGTTCTCAAGGCCGGCGCGGCCTAAGATATGAAGGCAAAAGTCCCTATAAAGGTTGAGTTGGGCCGCCGAGCCTGTGCCGCAGGTGGGTAAGGCGGACTGTCATCCATTAGGAGTCCCCTTCACGAGTCCCTCCGCCCCGTCGCTGCGGTGATTTGCGGCTCAGCGGCCACAGTAAAATGTCCAGGAGGGAGTATTAATAACCTGCACTCCATGCTCTGTACAACTTCGAGAGGCTTATCTCGAAAGCCGCCACGGGCGTTTGTAACTTGAACTCTAGGAGAACCTCCGGCCTGATTTCACCGATAAGACCTACGACCTCATCACCGATGAGCACTGAAGCGCAGCGGCCTTCTATCATCAAGCCTCTGCTATCCCTCCTCACCTCAAACTTCACGTTTAAGACCCTCAAGAGTGAGTACAACACCGCTTGAACGTCCTCGTACCCGGCCTTATAGTCAGCATACAACGCCGCCAGCCTCCTGTCGTGCAGGCTTCTTTCGTCGAGGTCTTCGTCAACTAGCACCACGTCGCCAACCTCGAATATCTTTTGAGGGTACTCAACGTGGGTGTTATCTGACAGGAAGTCCAGCAGAGGAGGTATCAGACTCGTCCTGAGGCAAGTGTAGTCAGAGGAGACGGGCTTGGCTACTCGGACCCTCTTCTCATACATGTAAGCGTCGTCGAGCTTTTTGTCGCTCGTAAACATGTAGTTCAACACTTCCTGGAAGCCGTACCCTATCATTAGCTCACGACAAAGCCTAGAGAAGCTGACGAGCTCTAGCTCTCGCCCCCGCGTGGTCACTGGAGGGACCTCAGGGGCAATCCTATTGTAGCCGTAGCCTATGGCAAAGTCCTCGGCAATATCGACGTCGTCTATTACGTCAACCCTATAGAACGGTACTCCAACGTCGAGGTCCTCGCCTCTCACGGCCACGTCAAGCCGAGACTTCATTATACACCTAACAACCTCGCTCAAGGGCACTTTTATCCCCGTTACTTCGATCAACCTGTTGTAGCTAACAGTCATTACCCTGTGGTCAATCTTGGGCTCCATTCTCTTGGCGTATGAGCCTTCTTGCACTTCGAACTTGACTATCTCGCCTCCCCTCTCGGCCAAGTTTGCCACAAGAATCGCTAGGGCGTCCTCAACGGCTTTTAGGTCCGTCCCCGTGACGTCAATGAACAAGTTCTTAGTCCTTGCGCCAACCTTGGTAAGGTCCGAGTTTATTATCGGCGGCATCGAGAGGACGTTGTTGTTGGCATCTATCAGGAGAGGGGCCAAGCCTTTATCCTTAATGATCCACCCGTACTCCATCCCCTTGGGGTGCCTCTCGATGATCTCTCGACCACTCATCTCTCTGCTCTCTTCCAGCGGCGTGAACGAGAATTCGTCGAATCGCTTGGCCGTGTATACTATTGGAGCTTTTACCACGTCGAAATTGTGCAAGCCTATGGCGAATTTTCTACGATCTCTGCCGTGAGTCTTGTGTAAGACCTCTTGGAGCTGTATTAACTGCCTAAGCCCCTCTTCCCCAAGAGAACAACCTAGGACTGCAGCGCACGCAACGAATGGCCTGATGTCCTTAACCGACTCGTCAACCCTGACCGCGAAGCTCTCCTCACCCTCTCTGATGGGGTACTTGGGAGCACCGACCTCTACTTCGAGGAAGCCCTTCAAGCTCCTTGCGATGCCCTCGGCGGAGAACATATCCGCCCTATCAGCTGTAACTTCGAGAGTTATTTCATCAGGGCCGAAGGCCTTGACCTCTGCTTTGACCATCTCTAGGGCCTCGGCTAACTCTTCGTCGCTCAGCCTTCGCTTGCCTATGAGCTCAAGCAAGTCCTTTTTGCTGATGCTTATAGTGGTCATTGAGGCATCACCGCTCTCGCCCTAAGGAACCTTAAATCTCGAGAATAGAGCTCCCGTATGTCCGATATCTTGAGCAATGCCATTGCAAGCCTGTCTATCCCTATGCCCCATGCTGCGACGGGGTAGTCCACCCCAAGGCTTTCAAGGACCTCTGGTCTGAACATGCCAGCGCCTAGACACTCTATCCAGCCGAGTTGAGGGTGATACACTGAGCCTTCGACACTGGGCTCCGTAAAGGGAAAGTAGCTAGGCCTAAACTTCACCTCTTCGAAGCCAAGCCTTTGCGCGAAGTCTTGCAACACCCCGAGGAGGGTCCTGAGGTTCACGCCTCTGTCGCCGTAAATTCCATCCACCTGAGTGAACTCTATGAAGTGCGTGGCGTCGATGACGTCGGGCCTAAAGACCTTTGACACGCAAAACATCTTCACTGGAGGCTTTGGCCTCCTAGCTAAAAACCTAGCCGAAACGGCGGTAGTATGGCTCCTGAGTATCAGCCTAGAGGCTCGCTCCTCGCTCCAAGAATATCCCCACTTGGCTTCGTGGACCCTCTTGACGGCCTCCACCAGCCCCTTATTGGGGAGGCGACCTGTTGAAGGCTCGAGCAGCACGAAGCAATCGTGGATTTCTCTGGCTGGATGGTCTTGGGCTTGGAAGAGCACGTCGAAGTTCCAGAACTCCGTCTCAACGTAGGGCCCTTCAGCCTCTACAAAGCCCATCTCGATGAGTATCCTGCGAACCTTGTCGAGAAACTCTACGTAAAAGTGCTTCCTAGCCGGGTATATTCTAGGAGGCTCAGCCGAAATATCGTAGGGCTTTAAATAAACGCTCTTCCATTCTCCGCTTTTTATCAGGTCTGCCGTTAAAGCACCAACGACCCTTATTTGTTGAGCTCGACCTAGGGCCTCGAAGCCGCTTTCAGTGAGCGTTACTAACCTCCTCCTTTGTTGCACAATTAAGACCAACTTTCGGGTCTTCAGTTCTGACAAAACCTTGAGAGGTACGTCTTTTACGTGGATTCTGCTCCCGCCCGTCAGCCTCTTCAAGACCCCTTCCACGGGATCTTCGGGAAGGACCCTTCTCGCTTTGATCACCCTCTCGCCGTCTAATACGACGACCTCTCCGAGGCCTTTCCTACGGATCCAGCCTAGAGCTATCCCCAGCTCTTCATCGCTGATCCCTGTGGCTCTTTTAACTTCCCGCAGAGCTACCTGTCCCCCAAGGTCTAAAACGCTCTTCACGACCCTTCTCTCAGGAAGTCCCTCCTCGGCATACCTCTTACCCTCCTCGGTCAAAACTAGATAATTCTCGTCTTCTGTTAGGAGCCGCACCAGGCCTTTTTGGCTCAGCGCCTCCAAGTAAGACATTACCGAACTTAGGCTGAGCCCCGCACGCTCGGCTAGCTCGTTGACCTCCAAAGACCTCTTAACATCACTGAGGCATTTCAATATTCTAACCTCTCCGTCAGAGAGCTCTGACGCCATTCCTTCAGCACCACTCGGCTTCCAAAGATAGCGCTTATAAGGAAGCTTTTAATTTTCGCCTTAGAGTTAATGGTTAGAAGTTCTTGGTGATAAGCTTGAGGAAGTCTAGCGCCGGGATCATAGACCCGTGGGGCTCAACAGAGATAGAGAGCTACGAGAGGTTGTTCGAGGAGTTCGGGATCCAACCGATGGATGAAATAGCCGATAAATTACCCCACAAGCCCTCCTTTATTCGAAGGAAGATAATATTTGGCCACCGAGACTTCGAGCGTATAGTCGAAGCGATAAATAACAAGCAGCCCTTTGCCGTTATGAGCGGGATAAAGCCTTCCGGCCCCCTGCACATAGGTCACATCCTCACCATTAGGGAGATGATACTTTTCCAGAGAATGGGGGGCACGGCTTTTTATTGCGTAGCGGACATAGAAGCCTATGAAGACAACGGCATCCCGTTTGAGGAGAGCGAGCAGATCGCCGTGGACAATCTAGCCGACGCCCTCGCTCTAGGGCTAGACCCGACGCGCGCCTACATATACAGACAGTCGAAGGAGAGCGACGTTAAGGACTTGGCCTTCATATTCGCCCGATCTGTAACGCTCTCGACCATAGAGGCTATTTACGGAGTGCGACACATGGGCCTCTACATGTCGGCCTTGGTCCAAGCGGGCGACATTCTCCTCCCGCAACTAAAGCGCTTCGGCGGGCCTAAACCTACTTTAGTCCCCGTGGGGATAGACCAGGATCCTCACATCAGGCTCTGCAGAGATCTAGCGCACAAGTTTAGGGAGAATTTCGGCTTTGTATTACCTTCGACTACTTACCACAAAATCATAAGAGGGCTAGACGGTAGCCCGAAGATGAGCAAGAGGAACCCCATGAGCTACTTCACATTGGCCGAGGACGTCGAGAGCATAGCCTACAAGCTGAGGAACGCCTTCACTGGTGGAAGGCCGACGGCTAAAGAGCAGAAGGAGCTTGGAGGAGAGCCTGAGAAGTGCCCTATATTTGACTTGTACAAATTCTTCTTCATAGAAGACGATGAGAAGCTGTTGGAGATATGCATGAAGTGTAGGAACGGAGAAATGCTCTGTGGCGAGGACAAGGCATTTGCAGTCGAGGTAGTGACCTCCTTCATTAAAGAACACCAGCGCAAGAAGAGGTCCTTAATTGACAAGTCAAGGGCGATATTGGGCTTGGATTAAGCCCTCGCTAGGGGCCTGCCCTCAGCGTCGATTTCCCCTCGCCTTATCCTCGTAGAGGAGATGGGCCTGCCGTCGTAAGCCAGCACAAGCGGAACCACTACGACTACGAGCGGCTTGAGGCCTTTACTAACCCTGATCTTGTTTATCATGGCCGCCCTCTCGTAGGTCTCCTCGCTTACGATCAAGGCCTCCAGCTCCTCGTCGTGGATCGCTGTGCCGTAGACATCATTTATCACCACTACGTCGTACTTAGCCAGCTCGTCCATCCTCTCCTCCTTAATCCACCTTTCGAGATCCTCTCTCCTCTTAGGGAGAGGGTCAATCTTGGGATCACCCTTGCTTCGAGCCACCATCTCGTCACTCGTGAGGCCTATGACGACTTTTCGACCTACTTCAAACGCGGTCCTTAACAGCTCCTTGTGCCCCCTGTGCAACTTGTCGAAGGTCCCGCCCACGGCCACAACGGTAAAGGGCTTTCTTTTCATGTCCTCGACCTGTCCTCTTTTTACCCAAAGGGTTATTATCCTTTCTCTCTTCAAAGCCCTGTGGTGTGCCTTCGCGTTGCTCACAGAAGAAGAGCTGAAGTGCTTAAAGAGGGCTGGTAGAGCGGCCTCTCAAGCCCTTAAGAGCGTGATCTACAAGATCCACGAGGGGATGCCATTGATAGAGATATGCGAGCAGGTCGAGCGCCACATCAGGTCGATGGGTTGCGAGCCGGCCTTTCCCTGCAACGTCTCGATCAACCACGTGGCGGCGCATTACACCTCATTCATAGGAGATAGGTCAACCGTACCCCCTAGAAGCCTAGTGAAGATAGACGTCGGAGCCCACGTCGATGGCTTTATAGCCGACGTCGCGTCGACAGTTGCGCTTTCGGAGGACTACGAGCCCTTCGTTCGCGCAGCTGAAAAAGCACTTGAGACAGCCATCAACTCAATAAGGCCCGGGATCAAAATGTCGACCCTCGGCTCCCTCATAGAGAGGACCATAAAGAGCCTTGGCTTCAAGCCCATTAGGAACCTGTCGGGCCACATGCTCAAGCAGTACACGCTACATGGAGAGAAGAGCGTGCCGAACGTGGCGGTCGACAGCAGAGCGTTTATGGAGGCCTACGAGGTCTACGCGATAGAACCCTTCGTCACAAACGGCCTTGGGGTGGTGACTGACTCCCCCGAGGTCTATATATTTCGATACCTGAGCCCGAAGAAGGCCATGAAGGCCGATAGAGAGATCCTCGCGGCCATACAGCATCGATTCAAAGGCCTGCCCTTCTGCGACAGGTGGGTTAGCGACTTAATTCCGCAGGACACGCTTTCGAAGCTCTTGGAGCTCTCGCGCGGGAGCTCTCTCTACGGCTATCACGTGCTAGTGGAGAAGGGCAAAGGGATCGTAGCCCAAGCCGAGCACACGGTCATAGTCCTCGAAGACGGCGTTGAAGTGACGACGAGCTTTCAGTAGCCGTACGGCCTCGGAGGACTCTTCTCAGGGACGCCGTAGATCATGGATATGTATAGGGGGCCCTTGCACTTCGAGCACTCGCCCACTTTTTTCAAGACGTAGTCGCCGACCTGGAACTCCCTCTCTTCCTTGTAATCACACTTCTCGCACTGCAAGACCGTTATTGTCTTCACACTTCTTAGAGTTATCAAGACCCTCCTCGTTGCGGAGAAGAGCGCGCTAAACATTATGAGTGTTGCCAATAACAGCAATAAGAACAAGACTCCCTCCCATGGAAGAGGGCTGGCATTCCCATTCGATGATACGAGTACTAGGCCGAGCATATCTCTAACCTCAGCCGCTAACCATTACCCACACCTATAGTATTACCTATACCAGCTATTATGGCAACCTCTCCTTCTCCCACTTTCTCCCTGACGATCCTCTTCACGACCTCGACCGCTCTGTCCACGGCCTCCGCCAGCTCCTTCTTCATGGTCGACAGGGCCTCCTCGAAGGCCTGCTTAATTACGACTGCGTCTAGGCCGACGCCGAGCTCGAGGGCCACCTGCTCTATCTTGTACTTCTCAGGGCCCGGGTCTCCTATAGCGGCTCCAACTCCCTCAGCTATTTGACCCGTGCTCTCGCCCTCCATCTTGATGGCCGCATCGATGGTTATTATTCTCTTCAACCTGTCCTTATACTGCTGAGCCAGCTTGGCTATGGCCTCGCCGGGCTTGCCAACCCTGCCCCCAGGCCCTTCGGCCTTGACCACGACGAGGAGCCTGCCCTCGAAGGGCACCTCGGCGGCGACCACCTCGTTTCCGACGCTCCTACACGGATAGTTCTTCATGAACTTCGCGGCGACCATGGAGCCCACGCTATCGCCTATGGGCTTACCCTTCGTGAATGCGTCAAGCGAGTTGAAGTAAGCCTCGGCCAACCTCATGATCATTGGCAAGCTGTACGCTATTTGCATGAGCACTATCATGCTCTTGGTCTTTTTGCCCAAGAGCGTGTAGTGCCTGACGAACTTGTATATGTAGTTCACAGCCCACGTAGCAGCGAAGGACGATTCTAAGTTAGCTCTCTCCTCGCTGTTGGCCTTCGGTGCCACCCTCGCCACCACGTCCTTGAACTTCTCCCTCTCCACGTCTAGGAGGTGCTCCAGCCTCTTCAAAACGCCGAAGGGATCTCTGTCCACGGGCTCTATGACGAAGAAGTCCATGAACTTCTCAACTTCCTCTGAAGGATCCTTATCCGGTTTACCCAGCTCCTTTATTGCGCTCACGAGTATCTCTTTGCTCTTCTTGGTCATGGCCTCGAGCTTTAAAGTGGCTCTTTCGGCGTCGCGGAGCCACATGTAGGCTTGATACCTCTGTCCCAAGAATAACCACATAAACGTGAGCGCTATCAGGGTTATCAAGTACACGGCAAAATACGTGAAATCTCCTCCTGGTGGTATTAAGTAACTAACTTCGCTTGCGCTGAAGATGATCACCACAACTCCTTACACATCTCTTCAAGACTTTCAATGCGCAGAGAGAAAAGCTTTTTGTGGGTCTTTGCGCTTCTCTATTGATCGAAAAAGCCTTATACTGGCCACTGAGGGAAGAAAATGGGGTTGTCGCCGGCCATAGTGGGCGGGACCCACCCGGTCTCATCAGAACCCGG
>CAZPGS010000039.1:0-7960 GCA_964586135.1 uncultured Nitrososphaerota archaeon | reverse complement strand
TGTAGTACACCTTGCTGACCCTCACGCCATGTACTCGATAACCGAGGTCGTTGAGGGCCTCCTTCGTCGCCTCGCCCTCTGGGTCGAAGAAGCCCGGCTTGAGCTTCACCTCAGCCTTGGCCTTGAACATCATGTACCTCACCTCAGAACTCCGCGACCTGAGGAATAAGAGGTTAGTGGGCCCGCCCGGACTCGAACCGGGGACCACCCGCGCTCTGAGTCTCTGAGTCGCAGGGCTCGTCAGGCGGGTATCCTAACCAACTAGACGACGGGCCCATCCGACTAGGAGAAATACCCTCTAGCCACTTAAAAGGGTTTTTCACCAAAGCCCAGCTCCTAGGTAATACCCACGCTTTTGAGGTTCTGCTGGCAGAGGTCTGAAAGAGGTCGAGGGCTATTGAAAGCGATCCTACAGGGCTTCGTGTACGTTGGCAAGCTTGACGACAAGTGGATCGCAGTCGTGATAGACGAGAGGGAGAGGGTCGTCTCCCTGAGCTTGCCTAAGGGGAGCGAGGGCGAGGCCGTTGAAGAGGCGAAGTCCCTAGCCCCGATCGAGATAAGCTACAAGTTCAGGTCGGAGATGGATCCCTTCGTAAGGAGGGCGGGGAGGGAGGTCGTGGAGTTCATTAGGTCTTATCTCAAAGGCGAAGAGCCTAAAGTCGCGTTTAAGTTGAGCGTCGACGGGCTGTCGAGCTTCATGAAGAAGGTGTTGTCGGTTGTCAGCTCAATACCCAAAGGCTTCGTTTCCTGTTACGGTTGCGTGGCTGAGGTCATCGGAAATCAGAATGCGAGCAGGGCCGTCGGGAACGCTCTGGCTAGGAATCCTTGGCCAATAATAATCCCTTGTCACAGGGTTGTTAGGAGCGACCTCACGCTGGGAGGCTATAGAGGGGGGCCCGAGCTGAAGAGGAAGTTGTTGAAGATCGAGGGCGTAGCAGTGACGCCTAGAGGCAAGGTATTGCCCGTGCACTTTTTGAGGACTGAACAGCTAAGTGAGCTAAGCCAAGGACCTCGGAAAGTTTTTTAATTCTAGGGCTTCAGAGGGCCTATCAAGAAGCCTTTGGGCCAGGGCGGTGACTATGTACAAGCTGTTGATGATCCCCGGTCCGACAAACGTCCATCAGAGGGCCCTTGAGGCCATGTACCGGCCTTTGACCGACCATAGGGGGCCGGAGTTCGAATCGCTTTACGCTGAGCTCCTCGAGAACCTGAAGTACTTCTTCCAGACCAAGGAGTGGGACGTGATACCCTTCACGGCGTCTGGCACTGGAGCCCTAGAGTGCATAGTCAGTAACACCGTAGCCCCAGGCGATAAAGTGCTCGTCCCGCTCTACGGCAACTTCACCAACAGGATAAAGGAGATGGTCGAGGTCTACGGCGGGGAGGCGGTGACCATTAAGGTCCCCGAGAGGGAGGCGGTGACGGCAGAGCAGGTCGAGGGCGCTCTTAAGCGCGATAAGGTCAAAGTGGCCTTCTTGGTGTTCAACGAGACCTCCACAGGCGTTAGGGTCGTGGACTTAAAAGAGATTGCGAAGATAGCCCACGAGCACGGCGCGCTGATAGCCGTCGACGCTGTGTCCGGGCTGGGCGGCGACGACCTCCCAGTCGAGGAGTGGGACATAGACCTCTGCGCCTCCGCGAGCCAGAAGTGCCTAGCCGCTCCTCCCGGCATGTCCATGGTCTCGGTGAGCGATAGGGCTTGGGAGGTGATAAACTCGATGAGGGCTAGGAGCCACTACTTCGACTTGAAGCTCTACAAGAGGTTCTTCGTCGAGAGGCGCCAGACGCCCTTTACCCCAGCAATCCCGATATTCTACGCCGTCAACGAGGCCTTGAAGGCGCTGAAGGAAGAGGGCTTGGAGAACAGGATCAGGAGGCACAAGATCTGCGCCGAGGCCCTCTACGCAGCTATGGAGGCACTGGGACTTAAGTGCTACGCCGAGCCTAAGTTCAGGTCGAACACCACGATCGCCGTCGAAGTGCCAAGCGGTCTTAAAGAGGAGGACATAAGGGGGTTGATGAGGGAGAAGTACGGGGTGTACATAGCGGGGGGAGTGGCAGATCTGAGGGGCAAGATCATCAGGATCGGTAACATGGGCATAGTGAACAGGCATATAGTCTTGAGGACCATCAACTCCCTTGAGTGCGCTCTTAAGGAGCTCGGGTGGGGCTTCGAGATCGGCTCGGGGGTCGAGGCCGCCCTCGAAGTCTTCTCCAAGCGCTCAGGCGTTTAATTGAAAAACGTCTTCAGGACCCCTTATTCCGTGTTTCATCGCTATGTGGCAAGCCCCCTCGACGCTGACGGCGCAAGGTCCCACAGGGCTTGTGGGCGTGCAGGCCCTGTTGTACAGTGGGCACTCCCATGGATATATGAGGCCCTTGAGGACGTCGGCACACCTGCAGCCCCTTGGCATTTCCTCCTCGACTTCCACCTCTAGGCCGAACCTCTTCAGAGCGTCGTGATCATCTAGCTCCTTCTTGAGCTTTAGCTTTGACGACGGTATGACGCCTATCCCCCTCCAGTCGCCGTCGCAGGGCTCGAAGACCTCCTCCATGACCTTCTTCGCCTTTACGTTGCCCTCCCTCCTCACGCTCCTCCTGTACTCTATCTCGACGTCGCATCGCCCGTCTCTCAGCTGCTCTAGGAGCATCACCAACGACGCTAAGACGTCGAGGGGCTCGAAGCCTCCTATGACCATTGGCTTTCGATACCTCTTGGCTATTGGCTCGTAGGGCTCTGAACCGATGATCGTGGACACGTGGCCAGGGCATATGAAGCCCCCTATGGCTATATCGCCGCTCTTGAGCAAGTGATCCATGGCCGGCGGTATCAGCCTGTGGCTAACTATTAAGCTGAAGTTTTCGGGGACGCCCTTGATTAGCTCTACGGCCGTGGTAGGCGCCGTCGTCTCGAAGCCTATGGCGAAGTGTACCACCTCACAATTAAGCTTCTTCGCGATGTTTATGGCGTCGGCCACGCTATAGACTATCCTGACGTCGGCGCCCTTGGCCTTGGCGCTCATGAGGGACGTCCCCTTAGCGCCTGGGACCCTGAACATGTCGCCGTAAGTCGTCAACGTCACCTTTTTTGAGAGTGCCAGCTCTATCGCTGCTTGTATCTCTGCAGCGCTTGTAACGCAGACGGGACAACCAGGGCCAGCTCTGACCTCGAGCCCTCTCGGTAATAAGCTCCTCAAGCCAAACCTAGATATCGTCCACTCGTGAATCGGCCGGGATCAGACCCGTGTGCCGCACACGTGCATTATTATTAATCGCTCCAACGAGAGCTCCTCGAACAGCTCGTGTATCCTCCTCGACAGCACTCTCGCGATCTTCTCGTCCCTGAAGGGCTCTACCACTTCAGCCATAGGTTGGCGTAGAGTTAGGCCTAAAAATTAACTTAACCCCCTCAGCTCTGTAGACCTGTATGGCTAAGAAGGCCCTGGCCATTGGCGACTTCCACATACCGGAGAGGGCCGACTGGATCCCGAGGGAGCTGGAGGACGAAGTGGCCAGGAAGAGCTACGACGTGGTGCTCTGCACCGGCGACCTGACGAGCGAGGACGTGTTGGCGTGGCTCAGGGGCCTGGCCCCCGAGGTCCACGTCGTTAGGGGGAACATGGACTACCTGAGGCTACCAGTTCAAGCCACTCTCACTGTCGAGGGCTTGAGAGTCGGTATACACCACGGGTCTGGGATACATCCGAGGGGCGACGTGGCCAAGCTGGCGCTCAAGGCGAAGCAGTTGGGCGTCGAGGTCTTGGTCACCGGCCACACGCACTATCCGCAAGTGGTGGAGGTTAGGGAGCAGGGCATAGTGATAGCGAACCCCGGCTCGGCAACGGGCGTCTGGGGTGGCGACGCTCGGGCCTCGCTCACCCCCAGCTTCGCGACGATCGAGGTGAGCGGGAGGAGCCTTGTGGTAGAGGTCAAAGAGCTCAGGGGCTCCAAGTTCGAGGTCGCGAGGTTTGAGTTTCGCTTGTAGCTAGAGCTCTATGCCCATGTTTTCGGCTATCTCTCTCCAAAGCTTTAACGTTTCCTCCGCCTCTTTCTGGTCTAGCACTTGGATGGCGTAGCCCGTGTGGACTAGGACGTAGCTCCCGGGCTTGACCTCCTCGTCCAGCAGGGCTACCACGACCTCCCTCCTAACGCCTCCGAAGTCAACGAGGGCCCTATCGCCCTTGACCTCCACGACCTTGCCTGGTACCGCTAGGCACATCGCGGTAGCACAGAGGGAAGAATTAACTCACTAAGTATATAAGTATACCTGAAGTCCTTCTCGCCCCAAGTGTGGGGTGTTCCGATGCCTTTGCAAAAGGGCGATTTCGTACTGATCGACTACGTGATGAGGGTCAAGGAGACGAACGAGATAGTAGACCTCACCATCGAAGAGGTCGCGAAGAAGGAGAAGGCCTACCGAGAGGATGGAATCTATGAGCCCGCCTTGGTAATCCTAGGAGAGGGGTGGACCCTAAAGGGGGTGGAGGAAGAGCTCTACAAGATGGACGTCGGCGAGAGTAAGGTCGTCGAGTTACCGCCGGGCAAGGCCTTTGGGGAGAGGGACCCGAGCAAGGTCAAGATAGTCAACGCGAGGGACCTGACGAGGCGCGGGATAACTCCGCGGGTGGGCGCTAGAGTCGAGCTCGACGACGGAGTGGCGATCATAAGGAGGGCCGAGGGAGGGAGGGTGGTCTTAGACTACAACCACCCGCTCGCCGGCAGGACCATAGTGTGTGAGGTCAAGGTCGTGAAGAAGATAGAGGACCTCAAGGAGAAGATAAAGGAGCTGGTGCATACTAGGATCAAGAGGGTGGACAAGGAGAAGTTTAAGGTAGACGTGTCGAGCGATGGCGTCTTGACCATAGAGGTGCCGCCCGAGGCCTTCACGTACGAGGGGCTCCAGTACGCCAAGAGGGGCATAGCCCTAGACGTGGCCCGCTACATACCCAGCATAAGCACCGTGAAGTTCGAAGAGGTCTACATAGTGAGGCGAGCGAGGGCCGAAGAGGGGGAGAAGAAGGGCCAAGGGGTGGAGGAGATCGAGGCCGGTCAGCAAGAGAAGCAATGACGTCGCACATCGACCATCAAGTCGAGGACCTAAAAACATTTCTAGCACTCTAGACCTCATTCTCCTAAGCAGTTATGTGGAAGAGCATAGCAGAGAAGTTCGAAGAAGCTCCCGCGAAGCTGAAAGTGGCTAGGTTGCTCATAGAGAACGGCCTGAGGATAGGCGAAAACGAAAAGATCTACTGCGGGGACGTCGAGATACCAGACACGAAGATAGCTAGAGCCCTCGACGTCGATCGAAGGGTCGTGAGGGAGACCATAAAGTACATAATGAGCGACGAAGTGTTGCGAAAGGTCTTCACGCGCTTAAAGCCAGCGGGGGCCCTTCTGAGAGACGTCGCTGCGCTCTTCGGCTACGGAGTTCTGGAGATAAGGGCCGACCCGAGCGCTGTCGGAATAATAGCTGGCGTGGCCCAAGCCTTGGCCAAAGCCGGCATAAGCATAAGGCAGATTCACGCCGAGGACCCCGACCTAAACCCAGACCCCAAGCTGATAGTGATAACCGAGAGGACCGCGCCGGGAGAAATCATACAAGAGATTTTAAAGGTGCCGAGAGTCAAGAGCGTGACGATAGTTCAGGGGTAGGTGGGCTATGACTTTGAGCCGAGAGCTAGGCGAAAAGATAATCTACAGCATAGCCGACGGCATCAGGAACTTTCAGAGAAGAATGGTAGTCCTCTGCGGTTCTGAGGAGAACAGGGCCCAAGCCGCTGCCCAGCTCGTGGACATGTACGTGGACAGCATAAATAGAGCCCCTTCGATGCTTTACGTAGTTGACTCGCTTGACGAAGAGAGCATTGGGGTTCGCCAGCTCAAGAGATTTCGCGCGGCCTTGAGGAGCGAGCTGGATTTTCGGACGATAACATACCCCGACACCGAGTCGGTAATGGGCTTGACCTACGACATACTAGTGTTAGACGTGGTTGAGGAGTTGAGGCCCAACGACATTGGGAGGCTCGTCGAAACCGTCAGGGGAGGAGGGTTCATAGTATTGCTGGCCCCGCCGCTCAGCTCTTGGACCGACAACGTCACGCGCTTTCAAAGGAAGCTGTTAGTGCCGCCTTACTCCATTAGTGACCTGAGGAGGTTCTTCACTCGAAGATTCATAAGGAAGTTGAAGGACCACAAGGGCATCTGGCTGATAGACCTCGAAACGGAGTCCGTCAATTACAACGAACCAGCAGGGACGAAGACCAAGGAGAGCAAGTTGGAGTTCCCCTCTAGCCCAGTGTTCCCAAAGGGGATCTACTCAATGGCTAGAACCAACGACCAAATCAGGGCCCTATCGGCCATGGAGTCTTTCCTCAAGGAGAAGAAGCTCGTCTTGGTCATCACGGCCAATAGGGGGAGGGGGAAGAGCGCGGTCCTAGGCCTCGGGCTAGCGGGCCTCTCGAGCTCGGCAAAGGGCAGGTTTAACGTCGTCGTCACAGCCCCATCGCTCTACAACGTCCAAGTCCTCTTCGAGTTCTTGAAAAAGGCCCTAGAGGGGTTGGGCGTTGAGTACGAAGAGGAGAAGGACGGAGAGGGGCTGACGAGAGCCATTCAAACTCGAAAGGGGAGGATAAGGTACGAAGAGCCCTACGACGCTGCCTTCGCCGACGCTAAAATGGTCGTGGTCGACGAGGCAGCTGGTATACCCGTGCATCTCCTCTTGAAGATCAGGAAGAACTTCAGGAAGGCCGTGTTCTCGTCGACGGCACACGGGTACGAGGGAGCTGGCAGGGGCTTCACCGTGAGGTTCCTGTCGGCCCTTCACAAAGAGAGCAAGGCCCCTCTACTCGAGTTATCTATGAGGGAACCCATAAGGTACGCGCAGGAGGACCCCATAGAGGCTTGGCTCTACGACACGTTGCTCCTCGACGCCGAGCCAGCGAAGATAGAGGCCGAGCCAGTGTCCGTCGTCTACGAGAGGGCCGACTTGGAGAAGTGGTTCACGGAAAGGGAGGACGAGCTGAGGGAGTTCATCGGGATCTACGTACTGGCCCATTACAGAAACAGGCCAGACGACGTCGCGATGATAGGAGAGGCGCCGCACCACTTCGCGAGGTTGTTGAGGACTAGCGAGGGCTCGATAGTGACGGCCATACACTTGGCCAGAGAGGGAGGGCTTGACGACGACATCATCGAGCAGATACTCACTGGCTTCGAGCCCCCCGGCAACGTGGTGCCCTCAATCACGGTCAAGTATTATCCCCCTTACAAGCACTTCGCCAAGTACGTCGGTTGGAGAATAGTCAGGATAGCAGTGCATCCGCAGCTCACAGACAGGGGCTTCGGGAGCCTAGCGCTCCAAGATCTCTGCGACGAGGCCCGCAAAGAGGGCATGGACTGGGTGGGAGCTGGCTTCGGCGCTACGAGGGAGTTGCTGAACTTCTGGATTAAGAACGACTTCATCCCGGTGCACATAAGTCCTAGTAGGAACCCCGCCTCGGGCGAGTACAGCGCCTTGGTCGTGAGGCCCTTAAGCAGGAGGGCGCAGAAGCTGGTGGAGGCAACGAACAACGAGTTCAGGCTGAGGCTCCTAAACAGCCTCTACGACACCTACTCTGACCTCGAGGTCGAGGTCGCCCAGCTCCTACTGCGCTCGCCCTACGGCAGGAAGAAGATGGAGTTGAGCCTATCTAAGAGCCAGAGGGCCAGGCTGAAGAATTACGTAAGCGGTATCGTGACCTACGAGGTAGCGAACGACGCCATAGAGAAGCTGGTGAAGGCATACTTCATGTTGGGAAGCGGCGAGAGGATCAAGCTCGACGACATAGAGGAGAGGCTCCTAATAGCCAAGTGCCTCCAAGGTAGGGGCTGGAGCGACGCGGCTAGGGCCTGCGGCTTCCCTCCATCGAAAGTTAAGAGTATGGTGAGGGGGATCGTAGCGAGGCTCTGGGAGGGCTGCGGG
>CAZPGS010000038.1:0-7974 GCA_964586135.1 uncultured Nitrososphaerota archaeon | reverse complement strand
GGTATAAAATGATGGGGGGCGAGGGGCCCCAGCTCTTCAGCCCCTTTAACCAAGCTGAGGGGCCTTGACCGCCGCCTTGGTGGTCCTCGGCTTAGATGACCTGTCGCTGAAGTATTTCGTGTACTCCTTTGGCTTCAACTGCGAGACTATGAAGGCGAAGGCCGTCTCTGGGTCAGACTTGCTACCGCAGGTGTAGACGTCGACGGTGGCATACCCGTACTCGATCCACGTGTGCAATGCTATGTGGCTCTCCGTGATGAGAGCTATCACCGAGACTCCGCCCTTCTCGTCGCCGAACTTCCACGACTTGACCTCGTAGAGGTTGCACTTGGATATGCGGGCAGCCTCTACGACCACTTCCCTCAAGAACGCCTCGTCTGAGAGGATGTCGGGGTCACAGTCGTAGAGGTTTCCGTAGACGTGCTTCCCCACTATCTGTCTCGACGAGCAGTCTTCCTCAACCACTTCTCGTCTTAAACCTCCGAGAGGACGCTGAAGAGCCGATAGCTTAAAAGTTTTCCTGAGGAGCGTTATGACTTCGAAGCTCATGTGAGCGGAGTTAACGACATACGCATTTAAGCTCACGGCCAAATTATTGGCAGAGGGTCTGAGCCCGCATAGATGGCCAAGTCCTTATCAATCGCTATCTTCAGCGCTCTCACGTCGACACCGCTCTTAATGGCCTTTAAGACTGCTTGGTATAGGCCTTCGTCCACCTCGCGGAATACCCTGAAAGACTCAGCGCAAGGGTGCGTCGCTAAGAAGTAGAGGGCAGTCCTAAACCCTCTCTCCGCTAACTGTGTTAGCTCGGTGACGTGCCTCCTGCCTCTTTTGGTGGGGGCGTCGGGAAACGTGGCCACTGACCCCCCTACGTACGTGGCCGATTTCAATTCTAGTAAAAGGTTTAGAGCTTGCTTTTCGAGAAGATAATCGAAGCGCGAAGAGGCAAAGCGGACGTTCCTCCCTTTTATCTTAAACCCCTCAAGCCAGCGGAAGACGCCTTTCTCGAGGGCTATCTCGAAGAACGATGCTTGAGTTGCCGTGTCGACCATCGCGTAACCCTCCTCAACGTCCACGGCCATCAAGTAGCCGCAAGTCCTTCCTCTGCACTTAGGCTTGTAAAGTGCTTTAGAGCCGCTCACAAGCAAGCCGCTGAGCCTCCCCGTGTTTCGAAGGTGAAGCTCTATCGTTTGCCCTCCTTCAAGGCACTCGACCACAAAGCGGTTGACCCTCCTCAAAATCGTACACTTGCGAAGGCCGTGGAGTTCAGCTATTCTGACTAAGTCCACGTGACGCTCAGTAGAAACGGCAAGATTTATGCTTTAGTCGAGAGCAATAGAATAACGAAAAAGGCCTCTCCTTATCCTTGGATTTTAAGGTCCATTTATTACTCTTAGTAATAACAAATTTGAAATAAGATTACTCTGGGTTCTCCCTCCTGAGAAGGGCTATGCCCAGAGAGGCTACGAGGGCCATTCATGGAGGAGAAGAGGTTTTCGAGGGCATAGCCTCATTCGTGACCCCCATTTACCAAACGGCTGTATTCCCCTACCCGCTCGACGTGGTGAAGGCCTTTAGGGGAAGGCCGCTAAAGTACTCACGAGAGGACAACCCCACAAACTTCGTCCTAGAGAGGAGACTCGCGAGCCTGGAAGGGGGCGAGGACGCCTTAGTCTTTTCTTCAGGCATGGCGGCGATATCCACATGCTTTTTCCACTTATTGAGGAGTGGATGCAAGCTGGTGCTCTCTAGGGACGTCTACGGAGTCACGATACCTCTGGCAAAAAGCTTCGAGAAGTTCGGCATCAAGGTCGAGCTGAGGGGGCCGGAAACCGAGGACATAGTCGACGCCATCGATAGCGGGGACGCTGTGGTCTTCGTAGAGTCTATCTCAAACCCCTTACTCAGGGTCGTAGACCTAGACTTGTTGGCCTCTGTCTGTAAGGAGAGGGGGGCCTTCCTGATGGTCGACAACACCTTCGCCACTCCCCTGAATCTCAAGCCGCTTCTGCGCGGGGCCAACGCTGTCGTGCACAGCCTGACGAAGTACTTGGCTGGCCACAACGACGTGGTGGGTGGCGCAGTCGTGTCAAGCTCGAAGTTCATAGACGAGCTCTGGTACGCTAGGGCTAGGCTTGGATGTACACTGGACCCTCATGCCTCCTTCCTCGTCTTGAGGGGTCTCAAGACCCTAGCCGCTAGGTTGAAAGTAAGCCAAGAGAGCGCAAAGGCCATAGCCGAGTTCCTCGAGGGGCACAGCAAGGTCTCGAAAGTGTACTACCCCGGCCTGCCGTCCCATCCTACGCACCACATAGCCAAGAGATTGCTAAAAGGATACGGAGCTGTCGTGAGCTTCGAGATCAAGGGCAATGGAGAGGACGTGAGGAAGTTCCTCAAGAGCTTGAAGGTGATAAAGCCCTCGCCTAGTCTGGGCGGCTGCGAGAGCTTGGCATCGCATCCAGTCTCGTCTTCGCATAGAGATTTGCCCGCAGAGGAGAGGAAGAGGTTGGGGATAACGGAGGGCCTCGTGAGGTTATCGGTAGGGCTTGAAGACGTGAACGACTTAGTAGAGGACATAGATCAAGCTCTCAGCTCGCTTCATTAAAGAGGCTTGGAGCAAGCACATGGGCTAAAAGAAGAATAGAGAATAAAGAAGGCGAGGACGGGGCTTCTCGCTCTTTAGCCCATCCAGAGCAACAATGCTATGACGAGTCCGTAAATGGCTACTGCCTCGACGAAGACCACGTAGATCATCGTCCTACCGAAGAGCTCTGGCTTCTCAGCTATCGCACCTATAGCTGCTGCCGAAGCTGTTCCTAGCCCTATGCCTGCGCCGCAAGCCGCGAAGCCTATGGCCATGCCCGCACCAAGTTTGCTGAGCTCTAATGCTTGTCCTTCGCCTGCCTTCTCGGCCGCTACGGCAACTTTGAGGGAGCACGTCATAGTTGTAACTACACCGAAAAGCGCTAGTACTAGGCCCAGCGCAAGCGCTCTCCTCATAGAGGCACCCCTTGCTGGAGGCTTTCTTGATGCTAGCCTTATATCAATTTCTGCTCCCTTCAGTTACTTGGCCTTACGTTGGGTTTGAATCCTCGTCTTCTTTAGCGTAGAGCGATGCTTGCAACTTTTCCAATATCTTTAAAGTTACGAGCGTCCCAAGCCCTAGACCAGCTAAGCCGAAAAGCACCATCAAAATTGCCCTAACAAAGACGTGCAATCCCTTGAACAAAAAGGCGGCTAACATGCATAAAGCGATCACGGACAATGGGACTAACAGCCCGGCAATGAGTGCCTTAACCATAGCCTTGGCGACCCTCTTCCTTGCCCTCGCTCTAATGCCATAGCCCCTCGTCATAAATCTCTAATAAGAGGCATGCGGGATAAGCTTTTACCTTACTCTCCTAGGACTTACTCCGAGAAGGATGAGGTTTGACGGAGAGGACTTGAGGATAGCGTTAATAGCTCTTAGCGTAGGGCTGGAACCAGTAATATTTGCGATCGTTGGGTGGTATGTGGGACCTCATTTGAACCTCACCAATACCACGGGCGCCTTAATAGGAGTCGTTGCAGGCTTGGGGATCATGTTTTGGCGTATTTGGAAGCTCAGCTTGATGCTGGGACTTAGAGCACCGCACGACCCTGAGAGAGAAGATCTAAGGCTGTTGGCCTCGCTTATAGAGGCCAAGCGCCACAAAATCATAGGCAGAAGCGGGCTTGCAAAGATTATGGACGCGCGCACTCCTCTGCAATTACTGGCAACTTTGAAGGACGTATCTCTCGTGGGTTACGACTTCCACGATTTAAAAAGGCTTGACGAGGTCTTGAACGAGGTGGTGGATTTTTCAAAAACCTTCTCCGAGGTTCGGGCTCAATCATCTATAAACTTCCTGAGGGCGTTGAAGGCCTTTAACGACTTTTTAACGATACTGTGCGTCAACTTCGCCTTTAGACACGAGGTCAGCGGCGATGAAATAGCAGAGGGTTACGTCGTCCCGCCATTCAAGTTTGAGGGGGGCATTCAAGGCCTCTTGCATGAGGGTTTAATGCATCAGCTAGCCGATGTAGAGGTCAGGGGGCTCTACCCTGAGGCCCTCAAAGAGGGCCTAGCAATTAACTCGAGAGCCCCGATACTCGCACTTGCGGCCTACTCCCTCATAAAGATGGGGAAGGCGTTGGAGGCGAATGATTACGCTCAAGCCTACTCTAAAAAATTGAAGGAGTTGGCTTTGGAGCTCTTCTCGATAGCTGCTAACGACTTAAGGGCGAGGGGCGGGGAGTCTAAAGTCATGAAGATTATCGAGCAGAAGGACGAGCTAGTTGGGGCGCGTGCCAAAGAGCTTAAGAAGGAAGTCCTAAGGAAGGAAGAGGACGCGTTAAGATCCTTCATAGATGAAGCCTATAGGGCCCTAGTCAGCTCCTCCCGAGTTCCAGCCACGGCCAGAGCGGTGCTCTCTTACCTCTTCGTCAAGTGGAGCGAAAAGGTCAGCTTGAAGTTAGCCCTTATGGCCGCTAATAATAGAGTTGCACCCCACAAAGTGTTTGCTTCGTTCTTGGTTCCCTGTTAGGGCTTAATGGTAAATGGCTGGAAGGGCACTCCATCGGCTATTAGGAACTTCGTGCCGTGCTCGACCCAGTGAAGCCTCAAGGCTTGGAAGAAGACGAACACTATCTCGAAGAAGACGAAGAACATAGTCCCAGCTACGGCGCCTATGAAGGGTGCCCCGATCATTTTGTAGAGGCCGTGGTCGACTGCCAGAAAGACGTCAGAGAGGACTGCGTGGACTATCGCAAAGGCGAAGAGCCTTGCGTACGATATGGTGTTCGAGAGAGACGCTATGAAGTGGTCGAGGCTTTCGCCGAATCCATCTAAGAAGCCAATGAATATTGACCTAGCAACGAACATCACTATGAACGGCAACCATATCAGTACGAATACCATCAGATCGCCCCCGAGGGCTGCAGAGATCAGCCTGCTCCTATAGATGATAAAGGCTATGCCGGCGCCGAGGTAAAGCCATAGCCATAGCCCGGGGCCCACTATCGCCTCCTTATACTCCTTAAGCCTCACCTTATTTATCACTGAGAAGACCAGCCCTAGTGTTATGTGAAAGATGGCTACGTAGATCGTCAGTTTTAGGAGTGCTATGGCCCCTCTAGGCTCTAGCACGTGGAACTCTTGAGGTAGGCCTAGGATCGAGAGCGCTAACTCTCTAAATTGAGCCAATGTCCCGCTGAAGGGGTTGAAACCGAAGATGTGGAATGGGTGGTGCTCGGAATACGGATTGCCGAGGAATTCTCCGAAGATTAAGCCGAATATCGTTGAGGTTATCGCGCAGGCTATGAGCACTGGCGCTCCTTGGACTATGTAATTCGATATCTCTCCCCCCTTGAAGCCCTTCTCCTTGAGGTAGTAGAGAGGAATTGAAAAAGCGAGTAAGACAAGTCCGTGCCCCACGTCGGGGAACATGAGGCCAAAGAATATAGGAAATGTGAAGAACCACACGATTGTGGGGTCTATCTCCCTATAGTTGAGGGTCCCTAGGCCCTTCACGAGCCCTTCGTAGACCTTCGTCCACGAGGGGTTTTTCATCAGCGATGGGGCCTTAACTTCTCGGTGAGCTTCCCCATGGGCTTTCGGCTCTTCGTACTTGACCACGTAACACCCATCGCATGCTCTTCCCACGATGTCAGTAAAAGTCCTTAAGAGCTTCTTTGGTAGCCAGCCCGAAAAGATTGCAACGTTAGGGGTTTCAGCCGCCTTCGCCTTCGCCGACTCGAGGGCCTCGAGGGCCTTTAGTAAGGCGTTTAGCCTCACCACTTTCTCTCCATGTTCCTCCCTAACCCTCTCCATGGCCGATTCATCGCCAGAGCTTAGTGATCTCTCTACGAAGTCGAGATAAGCCTCGCAATCAGATACGGAGAAGGAGAGGACGTCCTCCTCTCTTAAGCCCTCAGAAGGGCGTGAAGAAGTTAAGTTTAAGATAGAAGATATCCTCTCAACCCTAGCAGAGAGCAGAGAAATTTTGTAGAGCCTCGCTGAGACGTCTATGGGCTTCAAGAACCCCTTAGCCACCTCATCATGGAAGTCCTCTTTGACGTCTACTAAGTGAAGTAGGCCTTCCTTACCGATGTTAAATAGGACTCTTTCTAAATGGGGGCGAGGGACATAAACCTCGACCTTTAGCATCGGTGTCAGCGTGAGCACTTACAAGGCCCCCTTGCAAACGCTCAACGCGCTACCTTCGTTAACGTGATAGAATTTATAAAGTTTGCTGAGCACAAAAAGGAGTTTGTCCGTCTGGGGGAAGATGCTGTGGACGAGGTCTTAAAGCGTTTACTTGAAGTGGAGGAGGAGGCGAGGAAGATTATAGAGAGGGCGCACGAGGAGGCGAGGAAGATAGAGGCTGAGGCGAGGAGCTTAGCCGAGGAGCATGCAAGAGCTGTCTATGACGAAGTAATGAGGGAGGCCGAGAGGGAGGCCGAGAGGGAGGCCGAGAGGGTAGAGGAGGAGATGGCCCAAGAAATTAAGAAGGTGGAGGAGGACGCATTGACGGAGATGAAAAGATTAGAGTATTTGGTCGCGAAGAACCGCGAAAAAGCCGTGAAGTTATTGCTTGCCGAAGTGCTAAGACCATGAGGGTGTCATCTATGCCCCTCACTGGTGATATGGACAAACTTGTCAATGCCGTGCTAAGTAGGGCCAAGGAGGAGGCCGAAAGCATAATAGCAAAGGCCAAGGAGGAGGCCGAAAAAATCGTCAAGAGCGCAGTGGAGGAGTCTAGGAGAAAGGCCGAGAAAGAGGCCTCTGAGCTGATAAAGAGGAGAAGGAGCGAGGCTCTTAGTAAAAGGAGGAGCGAAGTGGCCAGAGCGCGTACAGACACGACCAGGAAGCTATCGAACTTCAAGGAGAAGCTCATAGAGGGTGTCGTTGAGGAAGTGAAGAGGGAGGTGCAAGCGATCGTCGGAACCAAGGAGTACGAGGAAAGGCTCATCGACATGATCAAAGAGGCAGTACGAGTTCTCGGGGGAGGAGAGATAGAGGTGAAGCTAAACGAGAGAGATAGGAACCTAAAGCTAGACTTGACCGCCATAGCTAACAAGCTGAGCCGAGAGCTCGGGAAGCCCGTGAAGCTGAGATTGGCGAGCGAAGCGGGGAACTTCATAGGAGGGCTCATAGCCAAATCACTTGAGGCTGGGATAGAAGTGGACTACACCATTGAAGGCATACTCGAGAGAAAGTGGAGGAGGTTGCGAAGCGAGGTCGCGAAGATTCTCTTCTCTGAATCCTAGGCTAGAGCTTTGGGCCTGCTATCATCGTGGGCGCTATTTTCCCTCTTGGTCTTAAGCTCTTTTTCAAAATAACGGTTGCCCTTATTAGACGAGCCAGGT
This sequence comes from uncultured Nitrososphaerota archaeon, assembly GCA_964586135.1. GTDB lineage: Archaea > Thermoproteota > Methanomethylicia > Nezhaarchaeales > WYZ-LMO8 > WYZ-LMO8. The sequence goes on along the minus strand of CAZPGS010000038.1, from coordinate 585 downwards.
AAGAGACTTTTGATGAGTGTGCAACTCGACGAAGTGGACAAATCAATATTAAAGGAGTTAATTAGTAACGCTAGACTCTCCTTTAGAGAGATAGCTAAGAGGATTGGCGTATCCACGGCCACAGTCGCTAACAAGGTCAGGAAGATGGAGGAGAAGGGCGTGATAAAGAGTTACACAGCCGTAGTCGACGTCGAAAAGCTGGGCTATGACGTCGCCGCCCTAATAGAGGTTATTATGTCCAAGGGCAAGGTGGCTGATGTCGAGGAGGAGTTAGCAAAGATGCCCAACGTCCTGGCAGTTTACGACGTTACTGGGCAGAGCGATGCAATAATAGTGGCTAAGTTTAAGTCGAGGGCTGAGCTGAGCAAATTCGTGAAAAAGCTATTGTCCATGGAGTACGTTGAGAGAACCATAACCCACGTGGTGTTAAACGTTAAGAAGGAAGAGCTATTCTCAAAAGAGCTGATGGACTGACCTCCTTCCCATTGGGCGGGCTCTGGTCTAATGCTAGGCCTTATTCTCAGCAAGAACTGCTTCGCGAGGGCGGGAATCACGAAGGCTTGTCGTCAAGGAGGGCTGTTTCGT
>CAZPGS010000037.1:0-8008 GCA_964586135.1 uncultured Nitrososphaerota archaeon | reverse complement strand
CGAAGATCGGGGCTGAAAAGTCAAGCCCCGTGGCGCGCCCTCAAGCTCGGCCCTCTCGCCCACGGCCCTCGGAGGATCGCGTTCGACGGCCAGACCACCTGACAGCTAACTGCGTGAGCGCCGAGGGCCCTAGGGGCTTCGGCAGTGAGCTGAGAGCTTGAGCACTGGTTAAAGTGCTGAGAGGGCTCGCAAGGCTATGGACCGCTCGACTTGAAGCGACCGTAGCCCAGCGACGTCTTCGCGCCGATCCCCCTCGAGAGGGCTTGGACGATTAGCGACTCGAGCTCCTTGACATCGAGCTGCCCGCGGAAGGCCAGCCACCGCCTCGCAATGCCAGAGGCCACCCTGAAGGCGACGCCCTTTGGGACCACGAGGAAGCGCAAGGGCGTCGGCCTGCTCTCGGGCTCGCTTATGCTCCCCTCTACTTCGCGGTAATGCGGGTTGACTATGTCCACGGCCAGCAAGCCCCCCTCTCCGTACACGTCGACCGGGTACGCGTCTAAGAAGACTATCGGCGAGGCCTCGTCTCTCTTGCTGAGCAAGTCGTACAGCTTGCTACCAGTCGCCCAGGCTAGCGAGGCGACGGCCCCCTTCAACGACGAAGCCGGGATGTACGGTAAGTTGAGGTAGGGGTCCCAAGCGATGGCTATCTCGAGCGGCTCGGTGTAGGGGTTGCGGAGGCCGATGGCGAGAGGGGTCGTGGTCACGAAGCTTAAGTCGATGAGTTCGTAGCCCAGCTCCTTGAGGGCTTTCACGGCCTCGTCAACGAGCTGCTTGGCCTTCGCCATCAGCTCCCTCGCGCCTCCCTTGGAGTACGCGGAGGAGAGCTCTTGAGCGATCTCGTACATCGAGGTGCTTATCCGCCTCCTCAAGCCCCTTTGCTCGGCTCCCCCCTCGCCTTCTCTTGCTCTTCTACACTCTTCACGACGCTTTTAATGAGCTCTAACCTAAGGTGGCTCACCACGTTCTTCTCCACGAGAGTTAGCTCACTCTTCAAGGCCATGAGAAGCTCACCCTCAAATTGCTCCGCTCCGCGTACTCCACAAATTCATTGAGGGCAATCGCCATCGCCCTCACGATCTCTTCCTCATCGACCTCCACGGGTTGTCCCCCCTCGAAACCGCCTCTCCATTCAAGCTCTTGCGGCCAATCAGCGGATACAAACGCCGAGAGGTAAGCGAGGGCGGCCTCTCGGCCTCCGTGGACCGCTAAGAAGAAGGGCGAGGCCCTCCTGTCCACGCCCTCAACAACGATGTCGTAGCCGGTCTCCGTTCCCCCCTTTCTTGGCAAGCCGAGGATCCAAGCACAGAGCTCTCTCCTGAGGTCGTCTTGAGCTCTGTGGTCACCGTAGAGCCTCCTGGCCCTTTCGCTCCTCAAGAAGAAGTTGTGGAGGCTCCTTAGCAATTGATTTAAAGCGCTCTCCCCAGCCCTCTTCGCCCCTAACCTTACTTCCAGCACTTGAAATAAGGAGAGGTGACGACCTCCTACCTTATAGTCCATCGCCAGCTTCTTAGCGCTGATGCTGGGGAGGGGCGGGAGCTCTCTGGCGTAGCCCTCGACGACCTCGACCTTCAAGAGGTTCCTCACGGCCTCGATGGCTCGCTTAAGCCTTTCAGCGACGGGGGTTCGGGGATCGAAGAGCTTGGCGTAGTCCTTAGCGTAATCGGACTTACTGGCGACGACTCGAAAGCAGCCAAGGCCCCTCCTGCTGGCCTTGCCGAAGCCGCTGAGGGTTAATGCTAAGGAGAGGGCTGAAAGAGCGCTCTCCACGGCTTCGGGCTCAAGAGGTCTCGACCTCACCCGCTCCTCGACCTTCAGCGTGAACCTAGCGCCAGGGGCTAAGCACTCGAGCTCGCGCCGCTCGCCCCTGCGAGCGCGCGTCAGCAAGGAGATCCTCTGAAGCCCGGCTACCTCCCTTATTTCTCTTATAGGTCTTCTGAACTTCGCTACCTCCACTTGCGGCTCTACTACTATGACGTAGTCGGATACCTTGCTCTCCCCACCTCTAGGGTCTGCGTAGCCCAGCCCCATTTCCACGCCTACGATCCTCGATATCCTAGCGGCCTCGTTAGGGCTTGGCGCCCTCAATATCCCTCGACGACTAGTGCCCCTGAGCTCACCCGCATCGTAGAGGGCCCCCGCGACGAGGGCTCTAGCCCACCACCTCCACGCGCCCTTTATCTCACTCGGCCTTACGAACCACACATCGTCCAGCTTTAGGGGGTCGTGGCCTCCCATCAAGAGGGGGGTCTCGAGCTCTAGCGTCAACTCAACTAAGCTCATGGTCACTCGGCCTCGAATAGCGCTTCTGCAAGCCTCTTCAACCACTCAGCGAACCTCAGTGCCTCCTCCTCAGTTATGGGGAGTGTCTTCGAGGAGTTGAGCTCTTTCAAAACATCAAGGAAGCTCTTAGCGTTGACGACCTCTGGGGCCTTGAGCTCTTTCAATGAAGAGAGGAGGAAGGAGCCGTAGAGGGCGTAGGAGGCCTCTTCTGGCGACTTGTGCGCCTTCTCCACGTAATCGACGATGCCCTCCGGTGAGCTGGCTTTCAGCGCCTCTTCAAGGACCTCGCTGCCGGCCTTTGAGGCGATGTACGCTAGCGTATAGGTCAGCCCTGAGTAGTAGAGCGACTCCACGAGACTCCTACACCTAGCCCTAAACCTCTTCGCTACTTCGTGCTTATCTCCATAGCGAGAGCGAAGCGCCTCTACGCACTTAAGCGCGAAATCCAGCGCAGGATCCCTTGATCGCGCCATCTATCGTCGCCCCTCGGCCGGCAGCCAAAGGAGCTTCGCTATGCCCTTGCCTATGGTCTCTTTACCGCCCAAAACGGCAAATCTCTGTTCTGCGAGCCTCTTGAGGGCCCCTTCAGCGGTCAATGGGCTCAGCTTGTCGAGAGCCTTCTTCGCTATCTCCTCGACCTTGACGCCGCTCTGCTCGCCGACCTGGCCTTGAGCGATCCTATTCACCAAGCTCTCTAAGCTCTGTCTTGGCTTCCTCGCGAACGCGACCGTGACTAGTAGCGTTCGTTGCGGCAAGTACTCTTCGTCCCAGAGCCCGCCCGGGGCAACTGTCTTGGTCTCATACCCCAGCCTTATGCGAGGCTGCACTACGAGGCTCTTCTTGACCAAGCCCTTTACTGCGTTGTCGCTCACCACCGCTATGCTCTTCTTCTCTACGTCACCCGGTAATACTTCCCAAAGCTTATTCAAGTCATTGAAGAGCTCTGCCGAGAACTCCTCCTCGTTGAGGACTATTGAGAGCCCTCCATCTCTCTTGAGGACGCACTCCTCATCGCTAACCAGCGCGAGGTGATCTGCTTCGGAGCCCCTCTTTTGAAACTTCTCCTTAACCTTATCTATCAGCTCATTTAGCCTCTTTAGGCCCTCTCCTAGTTGCGGGGAGTAAGCCGCGGCGACCTCGAGGTACGTCCTGTAGTAGGCGAGTAGGTGGGGCGACGTCAAGTAAGCCCATATCCCTCTAAGGGAGCGGGCGGGGATGAAGAGCAATCTAGCGTCGAGGAGCGAGAGGGACGACGAGTACTCAGACACTTCAGGGCTTGCGGGCTTTGGCCCGAAAACGGCCCTCACGAACGCCTCTTCTGCGACGCGGTCTACGGCGTCTTGAGCGCCACGCGCCTTGAGTTCGAAAGTCGAGCGCAAGACGCCCTTGAGGCTAGAGGACCAGATCGTGGGGAACTCAAATTCATCGCGCTGGACGGGGAGGTCGACGGGACTCGGGGCACCCACCCTTCCGGTACCAGGGTGTAGCGGCGTCAAGGCGTAGATGAATAACAGCTTTGACGCCTCAAAAGCCATGTCTTTACTTTCTTGGCTGGGTTAGCATTTAATACTTTTCGCTTCGCTTAAGTGTTAGTGTGAAGGGCGAGAGATTGAGTAGCGATGAAGGGAGAAGGTTCTTCGGGGCAAAGGCTTGGGCACTCCTCCACGACCCTCCACATAAGATGTGGATAATTGAGGGTGGAGTAAGGGCCATTGGCAGAGGGCATGAGGAAGAAGCCCGAGGCTTGTGGAGGTTCTTAGGCTTAGACTCGGTCTTCGGGGACCCGGAGGAATACGACGAGCTCGTGAGCTTGGCCGATTACATGGCCTCGACATCGGATAGGTGGATTACGAACTTCGTCTTTCAAAGAATGAGGAGGCGGGTCTTCAGATACAACAGGCTCCACAACATCTTCAACCCAGACCTCTCATTGGAGGTCGGGCCGGTCACGGACTTTGAGGTAAGGAAATTTTTCGAGGATTTGGCGGCCAGAATCCTTCCCTACATGGAGTGTCCGCGCCATACCTATCACGCCCTCTACGCCGTCTACGAAGCGCTGTGGGCGATGAACGGGCTCGGGCCATGCTTAGCCGACACGAGGGCTCCGACACACACGCTCTTCGACCACGCCTACGCGACCGCCTTAACCTTAAACGTCTTGTGGCCTCGTGGAAAGGTAGGCGGCTACGCCGTCCTCATCGACATACCGGGCATCCAGCAGATAGTCGGGGCTGCTAGGAAGGCTGGCGACTTTTGGGCAGGGAGCTGGATGGTCTCCATGCTCAGCTGGCTGACCGCTTGGCCTTTGGTCTGGGAGTACGGAGCCGACATCCTCTTAAGACCCTCGCCCCGCCTCAACCCCCATTACCATGCATTTCTATGCGAAGAGCTGAACGCGCGGAACGAGTATCGAGGGGTCTTTGAAGCCCTCTACGCGAAGATCGCGGCGGGCCTCGGGCCACGAGCGGGGACAGGGGGCATCCCTCTGCGATTTTTCATCGAGTACCCCATAATACCCGGCACCGTGGTCGCAATCCTGCCCAAAGAGGGTCCGAGGGGTTCACTGCTCGACGCCAATTCTGTCGAGGAGACTGTGAAGGAGAAGTTCGGTAGAGCGTGCGAATTACTGCTCAAACTGGTGCTAGGAGAGCTGGAGGGGCTTGAAGAGCCCTACGACGCCTTCGCGAGGCTCATTAGGATTAGAGGCCGTGGGGCAAGACTCATCGAGCTATTTAGGGCGATAAGGGAGAGGGGGGCGAAGGCGTTCGAGGGATTGCTCAAGCCCCGCATTGTTGTGATCGACGTCAGCAAGCACTATAACGAGTGGCTCGAGGCCTTGAGGAGCAAGGCCCCCTTGGAAGGCGAGCCCCCGCTCTTGAGCGCCCTCAGGGAAGTGAGGCGCGAGCTCATCGATCGAGGGTTTACCGAGGAGGAGGTGGATGAGAAGCTCGCTTGGCAAGCCCTGATCGCGCTCCTCTTCGAAGAGCTGAGCCGAGAAGCTAAGAGAAAGATCGTGCCGCCGAAGGCTTGGTTCGTCTTAAAGGACTCCACTTTAGAGCCTATAGTCGACTTCGAGGAGTTCTACGACAGAAGGGGCGTCGGGTACTTGCTGTGCACCACGTGCGGCAACGAGCCAGCCATCATTAAGCTGGGCAAGGACGTCAAGAGGCCCGGCGTCCTCGAGTACAGCGACGACGCGCTGAGCAAGCTCAAGGAGCTCGGCTTCTCAGAGAGCGAGGTGGAGGAGCTGAAGCTCAGCGTGAAGCCGGGCGAGGCGATAGGCCCGCTCTGCTTGTTCAAGCGAGCGCTTTACGCTAGCCTCAGGAGCCTTGAAGAGCCCTTTGAGGTCTTTGACAGCACGGAAGACGTCTCGATCAGCTTCGTTAGGAGCAAGCTCTTGGGCTTGACTGAATACCTTCGCGAGTTAGGAAGCGTCGGTGAGAGGGTCAAAAGGTACATAGAGGAAGAGGTGAGGAGCTTCGACTCGATGCTTGATCAAAGCGCGGAGAAGGCGAGATCCATGTACGAGCAGGCCCTCGACAGCGCCCTCCGCCAGCTCATGCCTCGAGGCAAGGTCCAGGAGTTGCTGGCGAGCTTGTCCAGTGAGTTGGGGAGGCTCTACGCGGTAGAGGGCCTCCACGTGCCCGAGGACCTCTTGACGACCTTCAGGAACTACTACTGCATCCTCAGGGCCGACGCCGATAATGTTGGAGATCTCGGCAGGGGCAAGATCGAGGCGGACAAGTACGTCAAGCTACTCGAGAGTTTGCAGAATGTAGCTAAGGAGGCAGCTGAGAGGGATGCAGTCGAGGCCTTTAAGGAGGCCATCGACATCACGTGGTCCCTCTTGGACAAGCTTGGGTCGATCTTGCCAAGCGCCACCTACGCTCTCACGCTCTCGACGGCCTTGATGGTGACCGCCTTGAAGGACTCAATAAACGTGGAGTTCAGGCTCTACGGGACCCCCATCTTCAGCGGCGGCGACGACGACTTGGCGCTCCTGCCCATTGAGACGGGGCTAGCCGCCGTGGAGCTCTTGCGGAGCACGTATCACGGAGAGATGGGCTTTCACAGGGTCGGGAACTACGCGATCCCGGCCCCCGTGGTATATGGGAAGAGCTTCTCCTTGCGCTTCGCTAACATACTCGACCTCATGGCCGACGAGGTCGCTGAGTGCGCGAGGTTACTGGACGACGTGGCCAAGAGGGCGCGGTGGACCGTTAGCGGAAAAGAGTTCTCGAAGGACACCCTCGCCATCTCCAGCTCTAGAGGCGGCTTGTCGATATTGCCGCTAGCCGATGAGGCTGGAGGTCCTTCCCCTGCGTGCATCAAGAGCAGCCCGCTTAAGGCCCTTGAGCTGATGTGGCTCGCCAAGCTCTGCCTCCAGCTGTCAACGGGCCTTCCGGAGGACTACGACCTCCTCAAGGAGGCCGTTGAGGTGGCGGTCGAGAAGGGCGATTGGGACCTAGCCCACAAGGTCTTGTTGCGCGTGCTGAGCAGGAACGTGCCTCGCGGAAAGCTCGAGGGAGAGGTGCTCAGCCGGCTCGTGAGCGAACTGGAGGAGATCAAGCAGAGGAAGCAGAGGGGCAAGGCGCCCTTGCCCGGCGAGCTCGAGGCCCTAGAGCTCAGCGCCTTCTCATGGCTCGTGGAGGCCTACAGGGTCGTCAGGGGGTACCCGTGATGGGGATGAGGGCTATTAAGTTTGAAGTGGTCGAGGCCTTGAGGTTCGCAGCAGTCCACACAGGGGGCGCCGAGACGTTCTCGAGAGAGCTCGTCTACGCAACCCCCCTACCCTCCACCGTCTTGGGGGCCCTCGGCGCGATAAACGAGGTCCGCCTCAGCGAAGAGGTCTGCAGGGGAGGGCTCTCAGACCTCAAGGCCCTTGCTGAGGAGCTTGGGGGAGGCCCTCTGGACCTCTTTGCCTCTAGCTGCGACGAGCCACTGCTCTGGGGGGCCTTGGTCGAGGCGAGGGGCCGCCTGTTCTTCTGCGTGGAGGCCGGGTTGATGGACGTGAGCGAGGCGAGGAACTACGTTAGCGCAGTGCTCGAGGAGGGCGAGGTCAAGCCCTACAAGAGCTTGAAGTGCTTGATTAGGCTGGGCATAAAGCTGACCGATCAGAAGGTCGCGGAGCCCGGCTACATGTACAAGATCCACTTACACGGCTACGACGTCGAGCCCTACCCCGCCTCGCTCGTCTACTTGACCAACGTGGCGATCAGGGCCAAGAGCGGCGTGGTGAGGCTCGGGGGAGAGGGCAGGCTCGTCAAGTTCTCAGTCGAGGAGCCGCCGGAGGGGCTCGTCAAGGCCTCGTCGGAGGAGGGGGAGTACGCCATCGCCCTCTCCCCCATACTCTTTTACTCCGAAGGAGAGGTGAGGCCGGGGGAGACGCGCGGCCTCGAGGAGGTAGAAGAGGTTTGCGGCGTCCTAGTGGGCGGTGCGAAGAAGCTCAAGGCGGTGAGCGTAGGGCTGGGCTTCAGCGAAGTGTGCAAGAGGCGCAGGCCTGTGCTCCAAGCGCTCCCTCACGGCACGGTCGTGAAGCTCAAGAGGAGGAGGGCCAAGGCCGTGGGGCTCTTGAGCTGTCTCGGCTACGGCTCGTTGCTCAAGGTGAGCACATAGCCCTGGCGCCAGCTCTAGTTGCAACGCCAGCCTAGGCCGTCTTTCAATCCTCCTTTCGTGAGATTCAGAGGAGGAAGGCCTACGAGGAGGCGCTTAACGACAAGCGGGT
>CAZPGS010000036.1:6927-8060 GCA_964586135.1 uncultured Nitrososphaerota archaeon | reverse complement strand
GTGGCCTTCTACAGCTGGAGCGAGCACAAGTTCTTCACCTTAGATATCTACACGTGCAAGGCCTTGGACGCGCAAGCAACGGTCGAGTACATCAGGAGAGAGCTGAAGTGCAACGACGTAGTTTGGCAGAAGATAGAGTACGAGTGATGCGAGGCTCGGCCTCCTCGATTAGCTACCACCAAAATGGGCTTGGCCCTTGACGGAGTTAGGTCGTGGAGCCCGTGCCCACCTCGGAGTCTCCAGGAGGCTCTGGCTTCGAGCCCTTAGCCGGACGCCAAGGTCGAGGTTTATGGCCTTTCAACGACCTTAGAGACTAGAACGCGAGTCGGGCGCCTCGTCGTTCGATGAATTGTGGGGTCGTGATAAAGCTTAATAATTTTCAATGAAAGAGGTAGAGGTGAAGAAAAGGAGTTGATGAGCGGTCTTGGACGGGGCTTCCTCATGAGCAGGAAGGAGGAGATCCTTAGAGGGTTGGCGGAGGCAGTCGTCGAGGGCGATGCCGACAAGGCCAAGAGGTTGGCGGAGGAGGCCATCAAAGAGGGGATAGACGCCTATGAGGCAATAATGGAGGGTTGCGCTAAGGGCATGCAGATCGTCAGCGAGAAGTTCGAGAAGGGAGAGATGTTCGTCCCCGAAGTCCTCTGTTCGGCAGACGCCATGTACGCTGCCATGGACGTCCTGAAGCCGCACATCAAGATCGAGAAGGGGGCTAGGGCGAAGGTAGTGATAGGCACCGTAGAAGGGGACATCCACGACATCGGTAAAAACCTGGTGAAGGCTATGCTGGAAGCTGCAGGGGCCGAGGTAATAGACCTGGGCCGCGACGTGCCGCTCAGAAAGTTCGTGGAGGTGGCCAAGGAGGTCGATGCTGATATAATCGCCATGTCGGCCCTGATGACGACCACGATGTTGGGGATGCGCACCGTAGTTGAGATGGCGAAAAAAGAGGGGCTGAAGTCTAAGACCCTGATAGGCGGCGCGCCAACGTCACCAGAGTTCGCGAGGTCCATAGGCGCGGACGCTCACGGAAAAGACGCCGCTGAAGCCGTTAGAATAGTTAAGGAGTTGGTGCAACGCTAGACGTCCGCCCATTAGCGAGCTCAACGGTTTTGCTAAACGAGGCAGGCCTCGCA
>CAZPGS010000036.1:0-6827 GCA_964586135.1 uncultured Nitrososphaerota archaeon | reverse complement strand
GGTCTTCAACTGCTGGCAACACCATGCGCTCGAGGCCGCGATCTTCGACTACTGGCCCAAGCTGGAGTACTCTATCGTCGCTTGCACCATTGCCTTTATGTACTCCGGTTTAGCCAACGGAGGAGTGCCGCAGCCTGGCATGACTATGTCGACCCCCTTCACTATAGCCGTTTTGACCTCTTCGCGTATCTTCTCCACAGGGCCCTCGACCAGTAGCATGGGCGTGACGTTGCCAATGAGGGCGGCCCTGTTGCCTATTACCTTCTTGGCCTCCGCCATGTCGACCGTCTGCTCTAGGCTTATTCCGTACGCGCCACTCTGAGCCATGGCATCCAGTATTGGCATCACCCTCCCGCACATGTGCAGGTACGGGTACGCGCCCTTGGACTTTGCGAAGTCGAAGCACTCCTTCTGGGCGGGCAGGATGAGCTCTTTGTAAGCTTTCGGGGTTATCACGGTCACGGACGCAGAGGGGTCCGGGACGTACAGGAATTCCGCCCCAGACTCATCTATGAGGGCGCCCACGTACATCTTAAACACTTTCACGGCTATGTCCAAGAAGGGCTTGACCCTCTGAGGCTCCTTGAACGAGAGCTTCGCGTAGACCTCCGTGTTCATGAGGTATCCCGTGAGCGTGCCCGGGCCCGTGACGAAGGGCGTGATGGCGGCGTCCGGGAACCTCTCCCTCGCCATCTTGACGGCCTTCAAGACCACTTGAATGGACGGCTTTTCCAAAAACTTCTCATACTCTATTTGATCCGGGCTCTCGAACCCCTTCGTTATGTATGGTTGTCGATCTGGAGCCCCTATGTTGTATTCACAGCCAAGCGCTATTGGCTCGTGCACGAAGGAGAAGGGTAGGCATATGTTGTCGGTCCCGCAATGGGTGTATTCAACGCTCGCCATCTTGACCATGGCCTCTGGGTCTTCGTGCATCTTTGGCCATTGCACTCCAGCGATTTTCTGGAACTCTAAGACATAGACAGAGCCTGTTATGCAAGGCTTCCTGTCCACGGGCTCTCTGCGAAGAGCCGCCAAAAACCTCTCTCTAGACTTCATCGCAACTACACCTACAAAACTGTAAAGGTGAAAATCTTTATAAGTCTTTCGTTGAGAGACCAGTTTTTCTAAATCCTAACCAAAGATGTTGTGTTTGCAAATTTCTTGTATTTACATTCATTAAAAACGAACAGAAATTGCTCTTCTATGTTTTAACCCTTTTGCGCTATATTAGTTGCCACTTCGATTTCGGCAACTCGTCAACTGTAATAAAGAGGGTCGGATAGGGGGTTACATCCCGCGGTATTCTTTGGCTACGTCGGCAAGCACCTTTATGTTGGCGAGGGGGGTCCTTGGCGCTATCCCGCACCCAGGGGCCAGCACGTCGACCCCAGCCTCTATGGCGGCTCTCGCCTCCCTCTCGACGTCGGCGGGGGAGCCCATCAACAACGTCTTGGCCGACGATATGTTGCCCACCAGGGCCGGCTTGGGGCCTATGACGGCCTTTGCCTCCCTGATGTCGACTTTCTCCTCGACGCTCAGCGCGTCGAACCCCGTCTCAGCCATGTCCTTGACGATCCTCCTCGCGTTGCCGCATATATGGAGCACGCCCACCGCTCCTCTCTTCCTTATCGCGTCGGCGAGCTCCTTCAGCCTCGGCTTGATCAAGGACGCGAAGTCCCTCGGGCTCAGGAGGTCGGGCGAAGCTAGGGGGTCGCAGGGGACGACGACGTCGGCCCCAGCGTCTATAATGGCTTTCGCGTACTCTATGTTCGCCTTGACGCACAGGTCTAATACCTTGGCGACTACGTCGCGCTGTTTTATGAACATCATCATCAATCTCTCGACGCCCACTATGTGTCCGGCCAGCGTCGTGACGGCTTCGAGCCCGACCATCTTCGGAAGGTCTTCGTACCTCCTCTTCATCAACTCCACTGCCTTTATGACCGTCGGCACCCTCCCCCTTTCTAGGAAGTCGGATGGCAGGTTCTCCGGAATCGACGGCAAGGGCTTTTTAACCGATGGCTGCCTATCCACTGCCCCCATATCCACTTCGCATCCGAGGGCCTCTGCTTGCACCGTAAGGCAGAAGGGTATTCTGCAAGTCTCAAGGCCAACGAGCTTATAGAGCGAGGCCCCCAGCTCGACCATCTTCTCGGGATCTCTGTGGGCCTCTGGCCAGAAGATGCCCAGCTTCTCCATTGCTTGGACGGTGCCGACCTGCGTTACGCAGGAGGCTACGGCCTTCTCCCTCTTCTCCCCTCGAAGGGCGCTCAAGACCCTCTCTCTAGGCGTCATAAGGGGTCTTCTTTCCTCTGAATTTGAGCAAGGGAGATAAGCCTTTCTAGGGCAAGCACGTCGCTCACTCCATATCATGAAGTCTGCGTACTCGCAATCGCCTCGCCCATATCGCTTGACCTCCCTCGCTCAAAAATGCGGGAGAGGTTCCAAGAGGCCATATCCTCTTAGTGCTCGCCACCTTTAGCGAGGGCCCTGATAAAGATCGTCGACGAAGGGCAAATCCAAGAGCTATTTGCCGCCTCTCTCGTTATAAAAAAGCTTAAGCCCCACTACATCCATTGATGTGACTAGCGGTGCCCGAAGGCCAGGGCCTTCTCCAAAGGGATGGTAGGATAGAGGTCATTCTCGACTTCCTCCTCTCGATAAAGGGGATACGTAAAGTTAGGCTGCTGAGCGATGAGGAGAGAAGGATCGTCTTGGAGTTAGAGAGGGAAGCTGAGAAAAGAGTCCTCATGGGCCTAATGCCGGGGGTCAACCTAGGGGTAAGAGAGGCGCTTTCTAGGGACTTCACGGTAGCCGCCATAACGCAAGACGAGTTTGAGTGGCCCGAAAGAGGCCTGATAAAGATAATGTGCGATGACGAGGTGTTGGGAGAGGACGTGAGGAGCCAGGAAGAGTTAGAGAGCTTGAAAAGGGAGGGCCACAAAGTAATCGCAAACTACATCGTGATATACAGGGACAAATACGACAAGTTCAAGAGTTTAGGGGGATTTAGAGGTGTGACCCTAGTTGTAGCCCCCTTAGAGCTCAAGTGGACCAAGGAGATCCCCAACGCGCGCAGGGTGGTCGTCGGAAGTCCGTCGCAACCCGCCGATGCCTTCTTAAAGAAGCTTATGGGGCTTGAGGAGGAGCGTGGCAGGCTCGGATCCATCTTGATAGGGTTCGACCTGGACTCGGATTCGATTTAGACGACTTGTAGGGTCAGCGAGAGCGCCTCCTTCGCTAGTCTACTCGTTAGCCCAAGGTCGGCGAGCAAGGCATCGGACTCTCCACTTGGACGGCGAACACCTTCCTGGAGGTTCACTAAGGCTCGCGCGACACCTTGTCCGAGGCTATTGTGCTCTTGTTCTCTGCCATTGACGCATCGAGTTACGACGATTAAGAGAGCCGCGCTCTCGTGACAGCAAAGGGTTATAGGGTTGCGAGCGCACTAAGGACGAGCCCGAGACTCGGGGTCTAAGGAATGACTACCATCTTCGACGTGAGGTCTGGAGCGTGCTCCCACGGTGCTCGGATCGAGGCCGAGATCGAGCAGAACACCGTGAGGCTTCGCATAACATCTACCTGTCCGCGGGTCCAGAAGTATGGAGAGAGGCTAGGGAGCGTGGATGTTAAGGACCTGTTGAAGCCCATGTCAGTTAACCCAGTCTACACATTGGCGCACGGCCTCACCCCGACATGCGCCGTCCCGTGTGCGGTCTTAAACGCTTGTTGGGCGGAGGCCGGGCCTATCTCTAAGAACTTGCTAAAGAATCATCCAACGATAACGATAGAGTATAAAAGCTGAGGGCTTGATGCTCGAGTCGAAGGCGCTCGGCCCTAGAAGCCCTCGCATCTCCCTCAGTCTAGACCAGAGCCGCGGCCGAGGTAGTCGGCTTTAGCGCTTTGTCCCGAGCTTGAGCGCCTCCTCTATCTCGGGATGGGTGCCCAGCCTTCCTAGTAGCTCAACGACCTCCGGAAACCTCTTTAGATCCTTGTGGGGGAAGTACATCGACGAAACGTACTCGTTGTAGAACTTCGGGTATGCGGCTATCTCGAAGTGCCTTATTCTCCCATCCCTTATGGCCTTAGTTATGTACTCTCGCTCGTCCGCGGAGATGAGGGCCATCCGCGCTCCGGTTCCAGCTGAGTTCCCGATGAACTTGATCCTCTCCAAGGGCACTTCAGGGTACATCCCTATAGTCCTCGCGCTCTCCGGGTCTATGTAATTTCCGAAGGCGCCCGCGACGTAGAGGACCTTAATGTCTTTCTCAGTCACGTTGTGCAACTCGCAGAGGATTGACGCCACTGCGTGTATCGCAGCTTTTGCCTTCTGGACCTCCCTGACGTCTCTTTGCGTGAACACGATGTCGTACTCCCCCGACGCGGTCTCCTCTCTCCAGGCGATGACGTACTCCAGGCCATCGGGCCCGGGCCTTATCCTCTTGCTCTTCAGCACTAGCTTCTTGTTGAAGCGCCCGGTCCAGTCTATTATCCCAGACTTCAGTAGCGCCGCGACCACGTCCACTATTCCAGAGCCGCATATCCCCACGGGCTTGACGTCGCCTATCACCCTGTAAGTCGGCTCGAGGGTCTCTGGATCTATCGCCACCTTCTCTATAGCACCGTCGGCGGCCCTCATGCCGTGCCTGATAGTCATCCCCTCAAAGGCGGGCCCTGAGGCGCATGAGCTGTACAAAACCCCCGTGGCCTTGCATCCTATCCCTATCTCAGTGTTCGTTCCGACGTCAATGCACATCCCCAGCTTCTCGCTGTCGAACAGCTTCGTGACGATCATGTTCGCGGCGTTGTCGGCGCCTACCCACCCGCCTATCGTATCGAGGAAGTACAGGTTGGCCCTCGGGTGGCACTTGACCCCGACATCTCTAGCCGGCAAGTTCACGCCCCTCATCCTAGGAGGCTGGAAAGGCGCTTTGGCCACGAACTCCGGCCATATCTTGAGGAAGAACATCATCATTGCCGTGTTACCGACGAATACCGTCTCGTATACCTCCTCCGGCTTGACGCTGGCCTTCTGGCAGCACTCCTCTATTATCTCGTTTATGGAGTCAACGACTGCTCTCTGGAGATCTTCAAGGCCTTTCCAGCCGTTTTGCATGACATAGGTCACTCTCGTCAGTATGTCTTCGCCGTACAGCACTTGAGGGTTTACCCTAGCGGCTACCGAGAGGGTCTTCCCCGTGTTCAAGTCCATTAGAAAGCCCGCGAGCTTGGTGCTACCTATATCGCAGGCGAAGCCGAAGCACCTATTGGTGGTATCGCCGGGCTCCACGTCTATTATCGTGTCCTTCCAGACGGTCACCGTGACCTCCCAGTTCGCCTCCCGAAGAACCTTGGGCAGAAAGCGGAGGACCTCGTAGTGGAAGTCGAGGCCCGAGAGGCCATATTGCTCGGCCAGCGCCTTGAGCACCATCTCGTCGTCGAAGGTAGCGCTCTCTAGGGTGGGCGGGCACATTTTTACGAAGTACTTGCGCACCACGGGGTTGAGGCGCATTACGGGGGCTTCGAGGCCCTCTGCTTGGAGGCGTTGCTTGCTAATCCTGCTCCTCTCGGGGACAAATATCACCACCTTGCACGGAGCGAGCACTCTAGCGCGACACGCAAGCCTGTAGGAGGCCTCGAGCTCTTCTTTAGTCAAGAACCTCAGCTCTAGGGGTTCTAGAGGGCTCAGGCACTCCATGCCCTCGACGACTTTGACCTTGCACTTTCCGCACAAGCCCTTTCCGCCGCACAAGGAGGAGACGTCTATCCCCAGCTCTCTTGCAGCGTCGAGTAGGCTCACCTCCACGCTGAAGAGGCCCCTTCTTCCGTGCGGCTGGAAAGCTATGACCACTTCGCCTTCTTCGGCCTTCGGCATTGCTCGTACCTCCTCTTGCCCCTAGTCGAGGAGCTATAGAAGCGGTGAAGCGTGAGAGATAAGTCTTCTATGGACGCTCAACTGTCCAAACGCTCCAAGACCTAAAGCTCCTTCCTGAATGGCAATCGACCATAGGATTTCATTCGAAGTGCAGGATTCTCAGCCCGGTCTTCTCGTCGAAACGCCTCACAAATCTGCTCCCCGGAACTAGAATGAAGAGCTCAAGCGTGGCGTTTACCTCCGCCTTACTCAAATGACCGCCAAAGCAATTGAATTTATCATCTGCCAGCACCGCATGGACGTGTGATACCAGCTTGCCCTCGTGAAGCGCCAAGTCCCCCTTCAAGCTCACGACCTCGAAGGGCCCGCTCAGCTGCTTGTGGAGATACTGACCAACTTCTCTCGGGTACTCGTAGTAAGCCAGCTCGACGTTCCTCAGCATTCCAAGCGCGCAGATTATTATCCCGGAAGCCAGGTCGCACCTCCTCGCTATGTCCTCTAAACCGTTGAAGAGGTCTTCTCCGTCGTCCATCCTCACTAAAATCAGGTTGCCCGACTTCGTGAGCTCCAATTGAGCTTCCTCCGTGGTAGGAATGAGCCCTTAACGAGGAGTTAAAGCTTCCTCGCGAGTACTCTTCCGGTAGCACTACCTAAGGAGCTCGAGGGCCTAGCGAGAGACTTTTGCGTCTCCATGTCGAGCCCAAGCCGTCGACGACCTCCGTGAATTTCCAGAGCTTCAAAAAGGAAGAATAGTGAGCGTAAGAGGTACTAATGCTTTTGGGGTGCCGAGGAGGGTTCGGGTGAATGCCTTGGTGAGGGTTTTCATCTCGGGGCCGATACAGGGGATGGAGGACAAACAGGAGTACAGGGCCGTGATGAGGAGGATATTGGAGTCCAAGGGCTACGAGGTCGTGGACCCTTGGGAGAGGGAGAAGGTGATCTACAGGGC